>NZ_JBHUHX010000031.1:0-22319 GCF_042682685.1 Thiorhodococcus fuscus | reverse complement strand
TTGCAAAAGGCTTCAAAGATAAATCTGACCGCCTAAAGGCGGTGGTTTTAACCCTGCTTCGGACAATAAAAGTTTTATGCGATAAATTTTGTCTCATTTCACCCCTGATAATGAGACAAACCCTCAGATAACCTTTCGGGCATGTCCATCGCCACCGACATGCTCGCCGCCTACATCAAGGCCGAAACCGAGGTCCTCGCCAACGGCCGCTCCTGGGCGCTCGACGGGCGCAGCGTCACGCGGGAGAACCTGGCCGAGATTCGCGCTGGACGCATCGAATGGGAACGGCGCGTCGCCGCCGAGCGGAACGCCTCCGCATCTATCGGCGGCCTCCCTCATTCCCTCGCCAATTTCAGCACGCGATGAACGCGCTCGACCGCTTCATCGCGCTCTTCGCCCCACACAGCGCGCTGCGCCGTGCCCAGGCCCGCCATGCCTTGCGCGCCTACGAGGCGACATCTCCCAGCCGGCTGCGGACCATCAAGCGCGCCCGGTTCAGCGCCGACAGCGACGTGCGTACCGCCGGGCTCAGTCTGCGCGAGGCCGCGCGCTGGCTGGAACAGAACTACGACCTCGTCGACGGGGCGCTCGACGTTCTGGTGCGTGCCGTCGTCGGCACCGGCATCATCCCCGAGCCGCTGGTGCGGCTGCGCGATGGCTCTCTGGCTACCAACGTCAACGAGCAGCTGACCGAGTGGTACGCGACCTGGGCCGAGGCGCCCGAGGTTACCGGCGAGATGGACGCCGGAGCCGTGCAGCGCATCAAGGCCCGCACGCTTTTCCGCGACGGCGAGGTCTTCACTCAGCATCTACCGGGCGAGATCCGTACCCTGCGGCATCTGACCGACGTCCCTTATTCGATCGAGCTAATCGACCCCGAGGCCGTTCCGATCGGCTATAGCGATCCTCGGAAGCGGATCATCCAGGGCGTCCAGAAAAATGGCTGGGGTAGGCCGCTGACCTACTTTGTCGCTCGCATCGATCCTGCCACCGGCCAGATGATTACCGAGTATGTCCCGGTTCCGGCTGCGCGAATGGATCACCTCAAGATCATCAAGCGCCTGCGCCAGACACGCGGCGTCACTGTGCTTGCTTCAGCCATTGAGCGGCTTGAGGACGTCCGCGATTACGATGAGACCGAGCGCGTCGCCGCAAAGATCGCCGCGTCTATGGCCGCCTTCATCAAACGCGGAACCCCGGACCTTTACAACCCGGAGACGACGCAGGTCGACGAGCAAGGCAACCGCGTGCCGCGTGAGCACAAATTCCAGGCCGGCATGATCTTCGACTTCCTGGAGTCAGGCGAAGATATCGGCACCATCGACACCAATCGGCCGAACCCCAACCTCGGCCGCTATCGCGACGATCAGCTGCGCGCTGGATCCGCCGGCATCGGACTCGCCTTTTCGAGCTTCGCGCGCAACTACGAGGGCAACTACTCCAGCCGCCGCCAGGAGGCCAACGAGCAGGCCCCGCACTACCACATCCTCTGGGACTACTTCTGTTCGCGCTCCGAGCGCCCGATCTGGCGCACCCTCGTGGACGTCCTGCTCGCCAATCGGATGCTCGAGCTTCCGCGCGACATCGATCTCTCGACCCTCTACGCCGTCGACTACAGCCGCCCGGCCACGCCCGCGATCGACCGCCAGAAGGAGGTCGGTGCCGACGCCAACGCCCTCGAAACCTTCCAGGATTCGCTTGTCGATGTCTGGCGCCGCAATGGGCGCAACCCTGCTGACATGTGGCGCAAGCTCGCCGATCAGGCAGTCAAGCTCGAAGCCATCAGCGGCGCCAACCCGTCCGCCCACACCAGCATCACCCCAGACCCGACGGACGACGCCGAGCCGCTGGCCGACGGAGATGACGAAAGCGAAAGAGAGGAGGCCGCCTGATGGCCATGAAACGCCAGCGCATCGAAGGGCCGCTTGTCGCGCGATCGGCCACCATCGAATCGAGCGACGCCGAAAAGCGCACCATCCGCGTCTCCTTCAGCTCCGAACTGCCCGTGCTGCGCGCCTCCTGGTGGGACGACCCCTGGCTCGAAACGCTCGGCCATGACGACGGCGAGGCGGATCTTGAGCGGCTCAACGCCAACGCGCCCGTGCTCTACAACCACGACCGATGGGATCGCGACAACCGCATCGGGGTGGTCGAGAACGCCTGGATCGACAAGGGCCGCGGCTATGCCGACATCCGCATCAGCCAGCGCGCCGACGTCGAGGGCATCTGGCAGGACATCCGCGACGGCATCCTGACCAACGTCTCCGTCGGCTACAGCATCAACGAGCGCACGCTCACCAAGGCCGGTAAGGACGGGCCTGACGCGTACCGCGTCACCAGCTGGACCCCATTGGAAATCTCGCTCGTCGACATCCCCGCCGACCATACCGTCGGCGTCGGCCGCTCTAAGGGGGGCTCGGGCGAGCGTTTTCGCGTCATCGATCTGCCGGAACAGCCCGGCTCCACCGAAAGAGGTACCGTTATGGCCGACGAGGCTGAAGACAACGGCACGCCGGAGACCAAAGAAACCCGGCAGCAATCCAACAACCCAGTCAACCTGGACGAGGTGCGCGCGACCGCCAAGCGCGAGGCCATCGAGCAGGACCGCGCCCGCCGAACGGCCATCGCCGAGTTGTGCGCTCCACTGCGCGCCCGGCACGGCTTCATTTCTGAAATCGAGTCGCGCGCTGTTGCCGGTGACATGACCGCAGATCAGGTCTCGGTCGAGATTCTGCGTAAGCTCGGCGAAGGCGCTGAGCCTCTCGGATTCGACCCGACTCCTGACGCCCAGTCGCGATGCTCTGCCGGAGACGACCAGATCGACAAGCGCCGAACCGCCGCGCTCGACTGGTTGCTGGTCCGTAGCAACCAGCCCGTCATTCAGCTCGACGACGGCAAATCGCGCCGGATTGATCTGAGCGGAAACCCGTTCCGTGGCGCAACCCTGCTCCAAATCGCCGAACGCAGCCTGCGCGCGATCGGTATCAACCCCGACGGCATGGATAAGCTGGCTATCGTCGGCCGAGCTTTCCAATCGACCTCGGATTTCCCAGTGCTGCTCGAGGAGGCGATCCACAAGACCCTCCTGAACGCCTACCGCACCGCTCCCGATACCTGGTCGCGCTTCTGCAAGACCGGCACCGCCTCTGATTTCCGCGCCCAGAATCGCTATCGAGTCGGCTCCATCGGCAATTACGACACCCTCGGCGAGCACGGCGAATTCAAGCGCAAGGCGATTCCTGACGGCGAGCGGTCGAGCATCACGATCGGGACGCGAGGAAACATCATCGGCGTCACTCGTCAGGTCATCATCAATGACGATCTCGGCGCCCTGACCGATTTGGCAATGTGGCTCGGTCGTGCTGGCAAGCGCACGATCGAGGCGTCCGTCTATTCCGCGCTGGCTGAGAATGGCGGCGCGGGGCCGACCATGAATGACGGCAAGGCGCTCTTCCACGCGGATCATGGCAACGTCGAAGCGACCACCGTCGGCGCTCCGTCTATGGCTACTTTTGAAGCCTCGCGCATCAAGATGGCGCAGCAGATGGACATCTCCGGGCTCGATTATCTCGACATCCGCCCCTCGATCTGGCTCGGCCCGCTCGGGCTCGGCGGCGAGGCCCGCACGGTCAACGACGCCCAGTACGACCCCGACACCGCCAGCAAGCTCCAGCGCCCGAACAAGGTGCGCGGCATTGTGAGCGACATCATCGATACCCCGCGTCTCAGCGGCACCCCTTGGTATCTGTTCGCCGATCCCATGGATGCCGCCGTGCTTGAAGTCGCTTTCCTCGACGGCCAGCAGGAGCCGTACACCGAGACCAAAGACGGCTGGGATGTCGACGGCGCCGAGATCAAAGCGCGGCTCGATTTCGGTGTCGCGGCAGTCGACTATCGCGGCGCGATCAAGAACAACGGGGCCTGATAGGCCGAACACATAGAGGCAATCCATCATGGCCAACAACTACAAGCAATCCGGCGAGGTCCTCGACTGGACCAACGCCACGGGCTCCGACGTCGGCTCCGGCAGCGTCGTCGTTGTCGGCGGAATCCTCGGTGTCGCCCTGGTCGACATCGCCGACGGAGCGCGCGGATCGGTGCAGATTCAGGGTGTGTTCACGGTGCCGAAGGTCGAGGCCGCTGTCATTGCTCAGGGAGAACCGCTCATCTGGCACGTTTCCGCACGCGCATTCACGAGCTACACAGGAACGCCTCCGGAGATGGGCGACATTCTTTACGCGGCGTTCGCATTCGAGGCTGCCGGTGCTGGCGTGGCGTCCATCGCGGTGAAATTCACCGGATCGCCCGGCCAAATAGCGGGAGGTTAATCGTATGGCCCAGACAGACAGCCTCATCATCTCCGCTCTCATCGGGCGCCTGATGACGGCCATAGCTGCCTCTGCAGGTTTCGCCGCGCAAGTCGGCGACTGGGCCGGCGCCTGGACTCACGCGATCACGCAATGCTCGCTGCTCGTGGCGGCCATTCTCCCGCTTGTGAGCAAGTGGCGGGAGCGACGTCGGGCTCGGCGGGACGCCGCGCGTTGCGAGCTAAACACCGTGCGCGCCGAAATGGCGGCAATTCGGAGGTTGAGCGATGAGTGAATTCTATCTCGGTGCCAGATCTCTACTGCGGTTGCGCGGCATCCATCCTGACCTCGTGCGTGTCGTCAAGCGCGCCATCGAAATCACGGATGTCGATTTCACCGTCCTCGAAGGGGTGCGATCGGCCGCGCGGCAACGCCAGCTTGTGGCAAGCGGTGCATCGCGGACCCTGCGATCGAGGCACCTTACCGGTCACGCCGTTGACCTTGGGGCCTACGTGGGAGGCCATGTCCGCTGGGACTGGCCGCTCTATTACTCGATCGAGAGCGCGATGAAACAGGCGGCCAAAGACGTCGGTGTCAATATCGAATGGGGTGGCGATTGGACGTCTTTCAAAGATGGCCCGCACTGGCAATTGCCGTGGGCTCAGTACCCGGCATAGCGAGGGCGCCGTGGACGAACTGACCAGACGTGTCGACCGGCTCGAATTGCTGGTCGAGCAGCAGGAAACCGCAAACCGAGAGATTGCCCGCGATGTCGCGCGCATCGCGCAAGACATGGCCGTGACGCGTGAGGCGGTGCGCATCTTTGAAGACGCCCTCGGCGACGTCCGCGAGGCCCAGCAGCGTATCGAGTCCGGCGTGGACGCCGTGGGCAGGGAGCTGCACGCACACGTCGGGAAGGAGCAGAGCGACAGAAACAGGCTCTTGTGGGGCGTGATCGTTGCAATCCTGGTGCCGATCGCCGTCGAAATCTACAACCGGATGCTCGCCTGATGGACAATAGCGTCTTTTTTCAGCCCGCAGCGCCGGGCGTCGTCACGGTCACGGTGACTCCGTCCGAGGGTCTCTCGCGTGATCTGTTCGCCCAGTGGTTCAGGGCGCGCGATCTGTCGGACTCCGGGGTGATCGAGCTGGCCGGTGGGGGCGATTCCCTCCAGGCGCCGACGACCGAGGTTGCGGACCTGGCTCGCGGCGATACCGCCGTCATCGACGGCGTGTCGTACCAGATCACCGATCGGCACGATGACGGGCACGGCGTCAGCACGCTCTATCTGGAGCCCCTATGAGCGTCGCCGTCCTCATCGATCGCCTGAGCGCCGAGTGCCCGATCTTTCAGGAGGTCGAGGAGCCGACAGCGACCAACCCGATGGAACGCGACGCCTATCCGGTCGCGACCGTTTACCCGGCCGCCCGTGCCCCGTCCGGGGAGATCGGTGGTCACCAACTGGCCGCCCGACGTTACGCGGTACTGGTGACCGCCAGCGGCGCAGCCCAGCTTGAGGATGCGCTCGCGGAGATCTCCGTGGCGCTGGACGGCTGGCGCCCTCCCGCCAGTGCCAAGCCGCTGCGCTACGTCGGTGGAAAGCTCGCGAAGATCGACGGAGTCAGGCTCCAGTGGTCTGACACTTGGGAATTCGAGACCTGCGTCTCATAACACGAGGAACACATCATGGCGCTCGGCACCTGCGTCGACCTGGTCACCGCCAAGGGGACCAAGGTTTCCATCGGGGATGCGCTCCCCGCCACCTTCGACGCCTCCGGATACGGGGGCGTCTCATGGACCGAGATCGGCATGATCGAGTCGGTCGGCGAGTTCGGCCCTGACGCCTCCATCGGGTCATTCACTCCGATCGGGACCGGTATCGCCTGCAAATTCATGGGTACCACCGACAACGGTGAGATCGCACTCTCGATCGCCCGGACCAGCGACAGCGGTCTGGCGGCACTACTCGCGCACCAGGGGCAGGCGGCAAACCTCCCGTTCAGCGTCGAGCTCAGCAGCGGCGATCTGTACTACTTCCCCGGTCTCACGCGCTCGGCCAAGGTCAGCGTCGGCACCGGTGATGACGTCGTCAAGATCAACGCGACCGTCGTCATCAACGGGTCCATCGTCAGCGCCTAACCCTGCAACTCATCCATCAAGGACAGCACATTGAATATCGACGACATCGTTTTCGCTCAATCCTACGACATGCCGATCCGCCATCCGACCACCGATGAGCCTTTGGTCATGGCCGACGGCTCGCCCATGTTCGTCCGCGTCCTGTCGAGCGACGCGGAACCGGTCAAGGCGCTCCAGACCCGCTATCGCAACGAGGCGCTGCGCAATCCCGGTAAGCGCCTGACGGCCGAAAAGATCGAGCGGCGCAGCATCGATCAGCTCGTCGCCGGCACGGTCGGCTGGGCCATCGAAGGGCAGGGCGGCCCGATCCCCTTCAGCCCCGAGGCCGCCCGCGAGATCTATTCCGACCCCAAGAAGCTGTGGCTCCGCAATCAGGTCACGGCGGCCATCTATGACGACAGCAATTTCCTGGGGGAGTCGAAAGCGGCCTGATCCTGTGGCTGCGGCATTACGCCTGGTTGCACAGCGTCCCGGATCCCAAGGACCGCAAGCGGGGCGGGGAGGACCGGCGCACCAGGCGACAGCGGCTCGATAGTGCCGAGCGTGATACCCCGCCCCCCGAGCTGGATATGCCGCCGCTGGAGCCTGAGGCCGCGCCCTATTTGGACCTGTTGTTCGAGGTTGGACCGACAGAGCCAGGCGAGTACGGACACCGGGCGCTGAGCTGGCGCGAGCTTGAGTCGTGGCAGCGGCAGACCGGACAGCGGCTCATGTCCGCCGAGGTGCGGATGATCCGCCGCCTGAGCGCAGTCTATGCCTCGGCGGCGCAGGAGATGCGTGCGCACGACGCCATGGCCCCCTGGCCGGATCGCGACCCAGTCGAACGATCCGTATCGGTCGACTCCAGTCTCGAAAACCTCTTCGCGGCGCTATCGAAGCGCCAGGACCGTAACGCCCCTTGAGCGATCAGTACGACATCGCCATCCGTGTCACCTCCGACGTTACCGGGGCGTCGCGCGGTCTGCGACAGACCAACCAGGATCTGTCCGCGACGGGCGCGCAGGCGCAACGCACGGGGCGGCAGCTCGCTTCGCTCACGTCCGGGATGAAGCAGCTCGCCCTGGCCGCGACCGGGGTGCTGATCGGCGGCGCGCTCGCCGACAGCTTCCTGGAGGCGAACACCGAGGCTGGGCGCTTGCGCGCGACCCTGGCCACCATGACCGGATCGGTCGAATCGGCGAGCGCCGCTTGGGACGCGCTGGTGAAATTCGCCTCCCAGACACCCTATGCGCTCGCCCAGAGCGTCGAGGGCTTTACCAAGCTCAAGGCGCTGGGGCTGGACCCCTCGATCGCCGCCTTGCGCAGCTATGGCAACACCGCCTCGGCGATGGGCAAGGACCTCAATCAGATGATCGAGGCCGTTGCGGATGCCTCGGTCGGCGAATTCGAGCGTCTGAAGGAGTTCGGGATCAAAGCATCCTCTGAGGGTGACCAGGTCGCGCTCACTTTCCAGGGCGTCACAACGACCATCGGTAAGAACTCGCGCGAGATCCAGGACTACCTGCTGGCGATCGGGAACGTGCAGTTCGCGGGTGCGATGGATCGCCAGATGGACACCCTTGGCGGTGCGATCTCGAACGTGAAGGACGCGCTGCTCCAGGCGTGGGTCGCGCTCGGGGACTCCGGACTGACCGATGCCGTCGTCAGGGGCTTGAAGTGGATCGCTGATTGGATCGGCGAGATCTCCGACAACATGAAGCTGGCGGACTTCAATGGATGGATGGAGGACCTGAAAGGCGTCGCCGGGGCTGCTGCCGGTGCGACAGGTGTCTATCTGACGTTCTCGGCTGCCGTCGAGCTGGCTACGGTTGCTATGGACGCCCTGGCGGTTGGACAGGCGGCCGTCAATGCGGTCATGGCGCTCAATCCGATTGGGCAGATCGCGCTGGCGATCGGTGTCGCCGTCACGGCTCTCAGCGCATTTGGCGGGTACCTTTTCGCCGTCCGCAACGACATGACAACGTTTGGCGAGACGTCCGGGACCGTCGGCGATCTGGTCAAGGCGACTTGGGAGGAGGTCGCCTCGCGCTTCAGTGAAGCGTGGGATGGCGTCACTCAGAACATATCAGATGCATTCGATGCGCTCGGAATCGATATCGACGAGGTCGCTCGTCAGGCTGAGATAGTTTTCAGCTCCATCCTGAGCGGGGCGGCAGAATTCGCCGAAGAATTCATCAGCACATGGGTCGGCGTCGGATCGTCAATCGGCTCGGTCGCAGCCTATCTCGTCACCACATTTTCTAATGCGTTTAGCGATATCGGGGCCATCGCAAAAGCCGCATGGGCGGATATCACCAGCGGAAACCTCGATTTCAGTGGCACTAAGGCCGCCATCGCTGCTGCATGGCAAGAGCAACTTTCGGCGGCCGATACCCTGGTCGAGTCGATACAGGCCAATTTCGACGGGTCGGTCGACTATGTCGGCAAGGTCAAGGATAAGGCGGTCGGGCTGGCTGATGACATCGAAGAGCGGTTCAAGCGGATCTCGCTGGAGCGTTCCCTTGACGATCAGCTCGGCGCCGAGTTCGATGCTGCGATCAAGCAGTTTGATGCGCTGGACAGAGGGGCGCTCAACGCGGCATCAGGCACAGACAAGCTCACCGGCGCCACAACGGCTCTCTCAAAGGCGCAATCGGACGCCAACAAGACCGCGACGGCGATGATCAAGCAGTTCGAGGGGCTGAACCTCAACGCTTACTGGGATCACGCCGGCTACTCGATCGGCTACGGCCATCAGTCTCCTGAAATCAAGGTCGGGATGCGCATCGATCTCGATCAGGCCGAGAAATACCTCAAGGAAGACGTCGCGAAATTCGAGGACGTGGTCCGCAGCGTCGTCACCGTTTCGCTGTCCGACAGCCAGGCCGCCGCGCTCACGTCGTTGGCCTACAACATCGGCGAGGGCGCGTTCTCCAACTCGACGCTCGTGAAGCTCCTCAACTTGGGGGATTACGAGGCGGCGGCTGGCGAGTTCGACAAGTGGACTAAGGTCACGGTCAACGGTCTCAAGCAGACGTCAGATGCGCTGGTGAGGCGGCGCGACCTGGAGGAGGAGGTCTTCCGGGGGGCTGGTTCGCTATCTGCGGCGACCAGCGCGCTTGCACAAAAGGACAAGGAGGCTGCAAAACAGCAAGAAAAGCTCAACGCGACGCGACAGCAGGCACGTGAGATCCTGGCCGGTCTGAATGCAGACTGGGACAGCCTTGCTGACCAATACGACACCAGCTACGCGGCGTCGAAGCGTTTCAAGCAGTCGCAGAGCGAAATTTCCCAGCTGCTTGCCACCGGCCGCATGACCGCCGACGAATACGCCCGCGCACTCCAATACATCAACCTCGAATACCAGCGCAGTCAAGGTCCTATGGCTGCATGGCTCGCATATCTCGAAGAGAGCATCGGGACGTTCGACGAGTTCACCGTCGACGTCATGGATTCGTTCGTCGACAACCTAGCCGACGGCCTCGCCGATGGCCGCCTGGAGTTCGATGATTTCGTCGATGACGTCAAGCGGATGCTGGCCCGCATCGCGGTCAATACCATTGCGGTCAACCTCGTCGGCAGCGTGACGGGCATCGGGAGTCCGGCGTCTGGAGTTGCTGGAGCGGCCGGTGCTGCCGGATCTGCATCATCACTTTCCGGTCTAGGAAATCTCAGCTCGCTGGCGAATCTATTTGGCGGAAACAGCCTCGGTCTGACGGCCGGTCGCGGAATCGCTTACGCGGCTGGCTCGCTCGGATACGGATCGAACGCGCTCGGCGCTGGGGTCGGGAACCTCGCCGGCATGTCGAATTGGATGCTCGGCGGGTCGGCCCTGGCCGGCGGTCTACTCGGCTCCGCCCTGTTCGATGGCGGGTATTCCGACGCTGGGTCGTCGATCGGCTCGACGGCCGGTGCAGTGATCGGCTCGATGATTCTGCCGGGTATCGGTACCGCGCTGGGCAGCCTGCTCGGCGGTGCCGGTGGCGGCTTCCTGGGCTCGCTGTTCGGTGGCGGCGAGACCCGCCAGGGCAACTATGCCACGTCGTTCTCGGGCGCCGGATTTGAGGACGACGTCAAGGCGTCCGGCGCCTTTGGCTTGAATTTCGGCCTTCAAGACAAGGGCTCGAACAATATCAAAGCGTCCGAGTTCCAGGACGTTTTCGACGGCATGGCGGCCGTCTCAACCCGGCTGTCCGAGTTCTACGGCAAGGGTCTATCCGATCAAATCCAAGCCGATCTGCGCGACCGTCTGGGTGACTTCAACGGGTGGGGGAAGGATCTCGACGAGTCGTTCCAGAAAATCTTCACGTCCATCCTGGATGCCGCCAATACCGCCGAAGGCGAGGCCGGCGACGGCGCGGGTCATCTGCTGAAGGTCGCTGTCGGCGACCTCGGAGGCACCGCCGAGCAGATGGCGCAGCAGATTGAGGGCGGGCTGGCGAAGGTCAACACCGTCCTGTCTTTGTGGGGCACCGAAGCCGGCGAGCGCCTCGGGTTTGGCCTGGAGGGCGTGCTCGACTCCCAAGAGTCGGCTGTCCGCGCGATGTCCGACTGGGTCGCCGAGTTCGCGAGATCGGGTGAGTCGACGGTTGAGACGCTGGGGCGCCTGGTCTCCGGGCTCGTCTCAGTGACCTCCGCCGCAGAGCTGACGACGGCCGGATTGGGCGAGCTGAGCGGCGAGGCACTGCTGAGGCTCGGCGAGTCCTTCGCCGATCTGGTCAATGAGATCGGGCTGAGTCTCGATGATCTAGCGGCCCTGCAATCCAACTACTACGAGCATTTCTACACCGCAGAGGAGCAGGCCGCGCGAATTCGTGAGGCGGCCCTGGATCAGATCCGCGCCTGGAACGCAGAGATGGGGCTGACCGGTGCGGCTATCGTCGATAGCAGCGAGGCGCTCCGCGCCTACGTCGACGGTCTCGACCTGACGACCGAGGCTGGCATGCGCGCCTATGTGGCCGCGATGCAGATCTCAACCTCGTTCATCACGCTCGACGAGGCGCTGTCGGCATTGGGCTCGACCGTCGATTCGGTGTCGGGATCCGTCGCTGACTTCATCGCCTCGATGACTCCAGAGGATGTCGCGCAGAACGCTGCGCTTGCCGAGATGGCGGACCTGTTCGCCCAGTGGGGTATGACGATCCCGCCGACCAGCGAGGCGCTCTATGCGCTGATTCAGGCTGGCGTCTTCACCGACGAGCAGCTCCAGACGCTGGCCGAGCACTCCGGCGAGCTGGGTCAAGCGTGGGCGGCGATCGCGACTGCGCAGAAAGCCGCAATTGACGACCTTGAATCAGCCTACGATGCCGCCGTCGAGGCGGCCAAGGCGGCGTCTAGCGCCAGGATCGATGCCCTGCGCGAGGCATCAAATGCCAAGATCGACGCGCTGCGTGACGAGTCCTCGGCGCGCATCAAAGCGCTCCGCGATCAGTATGACTCGCTGACCGACGCGCTCAACGACCAGCTCGGCGACGCGCGCGACTCGCTCTCTCAGTTCCAGCGCATCGTCGACGCCGCTGCGGCTGCGCTGGAGAGCCTGACCCAGCAGACCGAAACGTCCCCGGACCAGACCCGTCAGCGCCTGCTCGCCGAGGCCAAGGCGGCGCTGGAGCAGTTCGGGCAGACCGGGGAGCTGCCGAGCAACATCACCGACCTCATCAGCGGGCTCGGAACAGTTGACCCTAACGATTTTGCGACGCGTGAGGAGTGGCTGGCGGCGATCGCCGAGAACCAGGCCATCGTCGGCCAGCTCGAAGACCTTGGCGGTACTCAGCTCGACGCCGCCGAGCGGCAGATCGCGTTGCTCGAAGAGCAGATCAAGCAGGCCCGCGAACAGTACGAGGCCGCTGTCGATGCCGAGAACGACCGCCTTGATCGGGCCATAAAGGCCGAGCGAGACAATCTGGAAAAGGCGATTGCTGCCGAAGAAGACGCCCTGGAAAAGCATCTCTCCGGACTCAAGTGGCAGCTCGACCGCGAGACCGACGAGATCCTGGCCCAGGGCGTCGAGCTGGTCGATGCCACGACAGCACAGAACGACATTCTGGCCGATATCCTGGCGTCGGTGTCCGATATCTCCGGCGGCGTCCTGGCGAAGTCCACGACGCCGAGTGACAGCGCGATCGAGAGCAGCACGATTCCGGCATTCGCATCCGGCGGCTATCACGCCGGCGGCCTGCGCGTCGTCGGCGAGCTCGGGCCAGAGCTGGAATACACCGGGCCGAGTCAAATCACGCCCAATAGTGACATCGGCAGCATGTTCGTTGCCGGGAACGCTCCGGTCGTCGATGAACTGCGCGAGCTGCGCGCCGAGGTCAAGAGCCTGCGGGCGACTCAGGCCGCTCAGGCAGAGACATCGCGTGCGCTTCTGAAAATCATCGAGCGATGGAACGGGGAGGGCACGCCGCCCGACCGGATGGATTATGCCAAGACCGTCGCGGAGTCCGTATGACGCAGCAGATGACCGTTGACGGCGATCCGATCGGGATCTGCATCTACCCACTCGACCGAGAGACCGTCGATTATTCGCTCCTGGAGCGAGACGAGACCTTTGGCGACATCACGGCTATCCCCAGGGGCTACAGCGACTCCGTGAGCTATATCGTCGTCGCTGAGGATGCATCGCAGGCGCTGGCCGCGCGCTCAATCCTGACCTCGAAGCGCGGCGTCCAGGCGACCTATGTCGGGCACCCGGATCATCCGATCAGCCACTGCGTCGGCTATGTCACGCGGATCAAGACCAACACCGAAAGCCTGAATCACGTGCTGCTGACGTTCACCGTCGAAACGGATGTGGTGCTCTGATGTGGGTCCTGGAACCTCTTGGCGTCGATACCGGCGCCGACATCCTCGCGATCTCGGTGCCCGGCGATGACGCGTACCCGGCATGGAGCGCGTCGGTGCGTTATCCGGCTGGATCAGTCGTCACGACAGGAGCCGATGAGACGCTGCAAATCTGGGAGGCGCGCTACGGGTCTGTAGCGCCCATCAGCTCAGGGTCTGCGCTCCCGGACCTCTATAACGACAGCATCGATCCGGCTGGCGTCAACACGATCGGGCGCGATAATGCCGGCGACCTGGTGGACTCGGCGACGGCCTACCAGCACTTCGGCGAACGCTGGTGGCGTGATGCGACGAATGACGGCTACCTCGCGAATCGGTTCAAGATGTTCGACACGAATCCATCGAACATCACCCGCAGCTCTAGCGACATCCTGTTCGACATCCGACCGCAGGGCGCGTGGAGCGGCATCGCGCTGTTCAACGTCAACGCCGATGAGATCGCGATCGAGCTGATTGATGGGCCATCCGCATACAGCGCGGCACGAACCCTGCGCTATCCCGTGATCCTGTCCGCATCATTTCCGAATGAGCCGCAGGTCGCATTCGTCGACATCCCCGAGGTCGATCCGCGTCTCTATCCTGATGCTCTCTTGCGCGTGCGGATCTGGGCGACTGCGCCGCGCTGGATCCACGTCGGCTGCGTCCTGATCGGGCCGGCGACGCAGATCGGGACTGCCGTCTATGACTTGAAATCCGATCTGATGGATTTCTCTCGATTCACCCGCGATCCAGTTTTCGGCGATATCACCGCCATCCCGCGCGGCTACAGCGACAAGACCACATTCCCGCATGTCATCCCCGCCGATGCTGTCGGCCAGGCGCGGCAACTCCTGGTGTCTCGCCGAGCTGAGTTGACCGCCTACATCGGCTCGCCAGATGTCGCGCTGTCGATCACCTACGGCTATTTCGTCGATCTCGAACTGCCGGTCGATGGGGCTTCGATGTCCGATGCGAGCGTCGTCGTCGAGTCCGTGCTCTACGACACGCCGGCAAACGCCGAGGATCTGCCGCTTCGCGCCGTCTTCGTCACCCCGGACGGCACCGCCTGCCTGGAGTCGACGACGCAGGTCGCCGAGCGGTGTCTCGTTGATGGTAAGCCTGACGGGGACATCTACGTCACGGTCCTGGATTACGCCCTGGAGCCCGGCGAGACGATCGACTGGGAGATGACGTGGCTCAAGGGCTCGTCGGCCAATGCGCACGAGATCACCACGCTTGCGACGGACTGCGGGCAGAACCTGAGCCTGCTGCACTGGCCGGTTTCTCCAGTGCAGGACCAGGAGGAGGCGATTGCGGCGATCCGGGCGACGATCACGCACGTCGATACCACGACGACAACAACGGCGGCGGCGGTTTTGACGGTTGGCGTCTGCACGGGCGGCGGGGATTGCGACTGTACGCCGGTCATCGAGGGCGCAGGATTCTACAACGAATGGGACGGCGAAGAGTACTGGGACTACGACTACACCAGCGCGACGCTCACCGGGACGACTCAGGTGCAGGAGCTGGTGGAGGGAGCTATATCCATTTCCGGAGCTGCCGACTCTCGGAAATGGTTTTACGTCGATCTGCGGGGTAGTGGCGGGCTGTCAGTTTACAAAATCAACGTAGCGCTGTCCGGCGGATGGGGGAACCCGGATATTTATGCCGGGTATGGCTGGCCGTCCGTTGAGGGCGGAGCTGAGCATTATGTGCTTGGGTCAGAGCCGACGAGCCTGCACTTGAATCGTAATTTCGATCACGACGTGTTTTTCATCATGCTTTACGGGGTGAGTGAATATGACGGCGTTTCGCTTGAGCTGGATTTGGTCTGGGGCATAGGGATGGGCTGATGGCTGGTGTGGGCGTGTATCTCGGTGGGGGAATGGTGCGCACGGCTCAGGTGCGCGGGAATTTATGCAACTGCTCGGTCGAGTGGGCTACGAGCTGGGATAGCGATTTTGATGTACTGCCCCCCGTAGTCGTCCCGCTAGGGGCTCATGTCTCCATCGAGGCCGTTGCTCTGTCTGACGAGAGTTATCGTCCTCCCGTTGCTGCCGGCACACTGACGCTTACACCCACGCTCGTGTGCGGCGGCTCGCGCACCGAGCTGGACCCAATCACGATCGAGATCGCGGCTGACGGGCTTTACTCGCCATCAGGATCGGTTTGGCACGCACGTGTAAATGGGACGCTGTGCGATTGCGTGGTGACGTGGGAGAGTGAGTGGGCATCCGACGTCGACCTGTTGAGCCTGCCCCCGCTTGTCGTGTCGATGGGGCGGTATGTGATGGTCGTCGCCGCGAACATTGGAGGAGCCCCGATGCCAGTCACGAGCGGAATTATGACCCTCACAGCTACCGTGACGTGTGGCGAGTCGATAACAACGCTGGACCCGATAGAGCTAGAGCTGCTGGTAACCAGTGCCTGCGACCAGCCTAGCACCTGGAACCCTAGCTACTACACGCCGCCGGTGTGGAGCAAGGAGCAGTGCTGTTGGCTGCTGACGGGGCCGTCTCAGGGATACGGTGAGATGTACGCGGCCGGCGACTGGCGTTTGGGGTATCGTCCGCTGCGGATGCGCACAGAAGTCTTTGTTCCAATTGGGGCGTCAGCGCAAGCGACAACAAACCCGTCATACGACCACTACGCGAGCATCAGCTTTCTGACCTCTGCACACCGCCGATATATCGATCCGCCCTTCGTTGTGTTGCTGGATGACTGCATTGAAGGCGAGTGGAACGTCGTAGAGCTGGCGTTCGATTATTCGGTGTTTGATGGGGACCCGGATCTGTTTGCGTTCAGCGCTCCGTACATTGACGGCCAGGAGGGGGCGTATCAGCGGGTCACTGGGTTCAAATACCGAACTCCAACATTCCACGATGACCCTGAATAGACGCGCGATTAAGTGTCATATAAAGCGCAAATTTCGCATATTTAGTCGTGTGCCAAAGCATACGCCAAACTGTGCGCGTCGCCACAGACGCTGAGATCGAGGTAAAAGGAAAGAGGGGTATTTTAAGGAGAAAGCCCTCCATTTTAAGGAGGGCTTCGGACGACCGTTGGTAAGTCGTTGAAATGTTGGTGCCCAGGGGCGGAATCGAACCACCGACACGCGGATTTTCAGTCCGCTGCTCTACCAACTGAGCTACCTAGGCTTAGGTATCTAATCCAGCGCTCCGCACCGGATGAGCTGCCTATTTAAGCAGCGGATTAGCCTTTTGTCAAGGGTGCCCCACGTCTTTTTTGAGGTTGCTCGGTCAGGCTGTCGGTGGAGTGTATCCGGACGGGGCCTCGGCGCCATCGCCGAAGAAGTAGTTTTCCATCTGGGTTTCGAGGAATTTGCGCGCCTTGGGGTCCATGGGGCTGAGACGGTTCTCGTTGATGAGCATGGTCTGGTGACGCAGCCATTCCTGCCAGGCTTGCTTGGAGACCTGTTCGAAGATGCGTTTTCCCAGTTCGCCGGGGTAGGGCGGACGGTCGAGTCCTTCGGCTTCCTGGTCGAGCTTGATGCAGTGGACGGTATGGGTCATGACAGCTCCTTTAGCCGATCCTTCTGTGATCGATGGGGTTACGCGCTCAGTTCGTTCAGGATCCGTTTGATCGGTGCGGGAAGGCCGAGGCGTTGGGCCTCGCTCGGTGTGGTCCAGCATGCGCCATCGTCTTCGGCGATGCGATCGATGGGCTCCGCGAGCCGGATCAGCCTGACCTGGATGTCGAGCCGATAGTGACTGAATGTGTGACGGCAGGACGGACGTATTTCAAGCTGGACGGGACGTCGGCCGAGCCGGGTCAGGCTCCAATCGTTGGGGTCCGCGTTTTCAGGGATTTCCGGCAGACTCCAGAGTCCGCCCCAGATGCCGGTCGGTGGGCGGCGTTCGAGCAGGATCTCTCCGGCCGGGTTCATGGCGATCAGCATTTGGGTGGTGCGTTTGGGGATGTCCTTGGCGGGACGCGGTGCGGGGAGCTGGCGCTGGCGGTTCTGTGCCTTGGCGATGCAATGCCTGGCGACTGGGCAGCGTTCGCACTCGGGCCGGGCGCGGGTGCAGAGCGTGGCGCCCAGATCCATCATCCCCTGGTTGTAGGGTCCTGCGTCGTTGTCCGGGGTGCAACGCTCGGCGAGCGTCCAGAGCGCGCCGAGGACCTGGCTGCGGCCGGGCCATCCTTCGATGCCGTAGCAGCGGGCCAGAACGCGCTTGACGTTGCCATCCAGGATCGGATGGCGCTGTCCCAGTGAGAGCGAGAGGATGGCGCCTGCGGTCGAGCGGCCGATGCCGGGCAGATCGACGACCTGATCGATATCCGTGGGGAATCGACCCTGATGTCGGTCGCGGATGTGCTGAGCGGCCTTATGCAGGTTGCGCGCCCGGGCGTAGTAGCCGAGGCCGGACCAGAGCGCGAGCACGGCATCGACCGGTGCGTTGGCGAGCGCGCCGATGTCTGGGAAGCGTTCCATGAAACGCTCGAAATAGGGGATGACGACGGCGACCTGGGTCTGTTGCAGCATGATCTCGGAGACCCAGACCCGGTAGGGCGTGGGTTCCCGCTGCCAGGGCAGATCCTTGCGGCCGAACGCGGCGTACCAATCGAGCACGGCGCTCGCGAATGACTCGGGCGTCAGATCGGTCAAGGGGCGTTTCTCGGGGGCGATTGGGATGGTCGAGGGCCGAGGCGGGAATTTGGAGCGGGTGATGGGAACTGCGCTCCGTGCTCAATCAGTTGATCGATAAATGGTGTCGTCCGCGAGCGTCACGGAATTAGGCCAGATTATGTACCGGGGACACCACGTCGGCAACTGGGTGGTGTCCGGGCTCGTCTGCTGCCATGTACTCGGGTGACGCCGAGACTCGAATGTACGAAGACCGAATCTGTCTTTCGCCGCGAGGGCATGGGCGCGAAACCTCTCGAGGTTCATACACCGACATGTGCGGCACGGGTCGCGTCGTAGGCCTGCATGTGCGCAAGGCTCACCCTGAGCAGTGGCGCATCCAATCGAGCTTCACGCGCGCGGCGCAGCATGTCTCCAATGATGTGCTCATGCTCCGTTGCGCCGCCACGTTGCAGGTCGCGCAGCATCGAGGCGGTGCCGGTCGATCCGCGCTCGGTTAGCGTCGTGAGCATCCGGACATAGGCGTCCTGAAAGGGGATGAACCCTGAGGCGGCAGCGGTGGCAATGCATTCGCCGAGCATCTGACGCACGAGCGCTTCTCCATCTTCCGTCTGCACGATTGTGCCGATCGGCGCGCGCATCAGCGTTGTCATGCCGGCATAGGTCGTGAGGAATACGAACTTTTCCCACATCTCCTGCTGAATGTCCTGGCTTAACACGGGTGCGAAACCGCCACGCTCCAGCAATCCATGTAGGGCCCGTGCGGCATTCTGCTGGCTGCTAGTGCGTGGGCCCAGGACCAGGCGCTGCAGCCTGTTGAGATGCAGGATTTCACCAGCGGCGCCAAGCGCCACGCCGATGTGGCACAGGCCGCCCAGAACGCACTCGGCGCCGAAGCGCGCATCTAAGTCGTCCAGATGCCGCACGCCGTTGAGCAGGGGAACGATCCACGTCGAGGGGCCAATAGCAGGTGCAATGGCTTCCATCGCACCCTCAAGATCGTAGGCCTTGCATGCCAGCAGCACGGCATCCACGGATGATGGCGCCTCCGTAACCGTTTTCACGGAAGTGACCAGGTCGCCCAAAGGGCTCTTGATGACGAGCCCGGTGTCAGCGAGTTGCGCGGCTCGTCTCGGCCGTACCAAGAAGCGCACGTCCACGCCGGCCGCAGCCAGGCGTCCGCCGAAATACCCGCCTGTCCCACCTGCCCCAAGTACCAGAAGACGCATGGTCATGTTCCTGTTTGAATGCGATAAATTCTCACGGTATCGGCCGACGCCGCTTCTCCAGGAACGCGCGAATGCCTTCCTGACGACCGGGTAGCGAAAGGGTGTGATGGAAGGCGGCCCGCTCCTGGCGTAAGCCCTCGTCCATGGGTAGGCTGGCGCTTGAACGCGCAGCCTGCTTGATCAGCACCAGTACCTCGCCCGACAGCGATGCCATGTCGGTTACGAGATGGCGGCCTTCTTCGAGCAGACGCTCGGTTGCCACGACGCGCGAGACCAGTCCGCTGCGCTCCGCCTCCCGGGCATCCATGCGGCGTCCGCTCAGCAACAGATCCAGCGCCTTGGCCATGCCG
The DNA here is from genome assembly GCF_042682685.1 of Thiorhodococcus fuscus. Taxonomy (NCBI): domain Bacteria; kingdom Pseudomonadati; phylum Pseudomonadota; class Gammaproteobacteria; order Chromatiales; family Chromatiaceae; genus Thiorhodococcus; species Thiorhodococcus fuscus. The sequence goes on along the minus strand of NZ_JBHUHX010000031.1, from coordinate 2,883 downwards.
AGCAGGCGCGGCAAGCGCTGTGTACCACCTGCGCCGGGCATGGTGCCGACCCGGACCTCCGGATGACCGAACACGGCGTTTTCGGCGGCCAGCACGATGTCGCACATTTCGACCAGCTCGCAGCCGCCTCCGAGCGCGAAGCCCTGCACCAGCGCCACCACCGGCTTGGGAAATGCGCCCAGGGGTGCGCAGCAACCAGCGAAGTCGTTTGCGCGTGCCTGCTCCGCGCTCATGTCAAGCATCTCCTTGAGATCGGCGCCGGCGGCGAAATGCTCGCCTTCGGCGCGCAGCATAACCACCCGCACGGCGGCGTCGGTCGCCAGCCTTTCGAGCTGCGCGGCCATTGCATCGGTCAGTGATCGGCACAGCGCATTACGAGCCGCTGGCCGGTCGATGACCAGTTCGGCATAGCCCTCAGGGTGCGTCTCGCATCGGATGAAATCGGAAGCCACGAGGATCTCCTGCAACGGTGGCCTGACGGATCGGATCGCCTTTGATCCTGAGTGCCAGGCAGTGGGTTCGAAGTCTGCTGCGCGATGGGTTGGCGGCCAAGCGCGAATATCTCAGGTGCGATTGAAAATTTCTCGCCGGAACGTTTGGCAGCGTCATCGAAGCATGCGCCCGTTATGAATCTTGATGGAAATCTCAACGCGGGCTGAGAAAAACTCGCTGGAGCGCGGTGCATGCCCGGGTCCAGAATCGTTCAACGGACGCGCTTCAATCCCTCGACAACGCCCCGGCATTCCCTCGTCCCAGCGAATTCTCATGGAACACACCCCCCTCGTGGCCCTGATCGTCTACGCCTTCGTCATGTCGATTACACCCGGCCCCAACAACGTGATGCTGATGTCTTCGGGCCTGATCTTCGGCCTGGGGCGAACCTGGCCGCACCTGCTGGGCATTCCGGCGGGCGTGATGGTGCAGCTCTGGGTCACCGGTGCGGGCCTCGGCGGTGTGTTCGCTCTCGAACCGCGCTTGCAGGTCGTATTGAAGGTCCTGGGTAGCGTCTATCTACTCTGGCTGGCCAGGCGGCTGTGGCGCGCGGCCGAGCTGGAAGAAGCCGAGGCCGGCCGCCCCATCGGCTTCATGCAGGCACTGGTTTTCCAGTTCGTCAATCCGAAGGCTTGGCTGATATCGGTGACGGTGATCTCCACCTTCCTGTCGGCAGGCGAAGGCTACGCGCTCCGACTCTGTGTGATCAGCCTGGTCTTCGTCGCCGTCGGGCTGCCCTGCATGTTGGTATGGGCCGCCTTCGGCGCTGGCCTGCGGCCCTGGCTGAGTGATCGGATCGTCGCTCGCAGGATCAACCGCGCAATGGCTACCCTGGCCGCCCTGACCGTTCTTCTTTTCTGGAGGTGATTCCATGGCAACACTCTCCCGCGACCAACTCCAGGCCCATGCGCTGGCCTGGATCGATGACTGGAACCGGCACGATGTGCCTGCGGTTCTGGCCGCCTATACCGACGATGCGGTGTTCGTGAGTGCGCTTGCCGAATCCTATGCCGGGGGCACGCGGGTAGAGGGTAAGGACGCGCTACGCCGATACTGGTTGGCCGCGATCGCCGACAGACCTGACCTGAGATTCTCGCTCATCTCGGCCATTTGCGACGTCGATGCACAGACCGTCGTCGTCCACTACGTGGCGCAGACCGGCGGTAGGCGCGCGCGCATGTGCGAGATCATGCGCTTCGAGAACGGGCGCCAGGTCTATGGCGAAGCCTTGCACGGCGTGCCTGCAGAGGAGACCGCGACATGATGTCCGCGTTGAGCGCCGTTCATGCGGACGATGGCAACCGCTACCAGGCCCGGTTCATGGAGGTGTTTCCCAGAAGGTCGTGCTCATGACCGTTCCTGAAGACGTCGCTTTCCACGAGTGCGAATCTGCCGAGTGCCAGCGCGTTGCCCGTGACCACGAAGCCGGCGCGACGGTCGTGGTGCGGCCGGGCCAGGGTCTCGCTGAGAATGGCTGAGCCCGCCAGCATTCGCGCCGCCGAGGGCTATGTTCTGGCTGGGTTCACCTCAGCGCCGCAGCGTCTTTGGCCGCGAGCCTTCGAATCGCTGAGCCGGTGCTTGGCGGGGCTTGGTGATCGTGCGGGCGTATGGCGTTCATGCATGTCTATGCCGTCCGGGGTTTACGGCTCCGCTTTGCGGCGGACATTGCTCGCGCAGCCAGCCACGCAGGTTGTCCAGGCGCCGGTCCTTGCGCAGCGCCTCGGGATAAACGAGCCAGAAGCCGAAGCCCGCGCTTACGGGGTGGTCGAAGACCGATGACAGCCGTCCGAGCCGGACGGCGCTCTCCGCCAATTCGCACACGGCGATCGATACGCCGGCACCATCGGCAGCTGCCTGCATCGTCAGGCCGCCAGAATCCACTCGGGTTATGACGGCGGGCTCGAACGGTCCGTCGGGCAGGCGATCCATCCAACGCTGCCAGGTGAGGCAATGCCGCGACACGAACAGGTTGGCCCGCGCGACCTGCTGGATGCGTTCTCGACGCGACCCGTTGGCAAAGCCTGGGCGCGCGTACAGATCGATGGTGGCCTCGAACAACAGGTCGGCCTGCAGGCCAGCCCACTGGCCGTCGCCATACCAGATGCCGGCATCGGCCATACCAGCCGCCAGATCCACGTCGTCCTGCGTGGTGGAAATCTCCAGCGAGAAGCCGCGCCGCTCGAACGGATACAGGCTCAGACGAGGCGATAGCCAATGGGTTGCGAACGTCGGCAGCATGTTCACACGCAAGGGTCCGTCGCGCCGCTCATCGCGCAAGCTGCCGACGCCATCGGCGATCAGCGAGAAGCCCTCTTTGAGGCTAGGTGTTACGTCCCGTGTGATTATCTGCCGCGACGGAGCTATCCTTTGTTCCGTGCCCGCGAGGTGCTA
>NZ_JBHUHX010000030.1:0-9345 GCF_042682685.1 Thiorhodococcus fuscus | reverse complement strand
GGCCATCGGGCCGGCTCCTATTCGGGGCAGGAAGGCGACAGCTTACCCTATTTTGTAAACACCCTCTTAGCGGCCGCCTGCTCAGCCAAGCTCTTGAGTTCACCGCTGGCATGGAGCTCCAACGTGATGTCGCAGCCGCCAACCAACTCACCGTCGATATAGATCTGCGGAAAGGTCGGCCAGTCGGCATAACGCGGCAGGTTTTCGTAGATCTCGGGATCCTGCAGCACGTTGATATAGGCGAACGGCACACCGCACTCCTGGAGCGCGGCGGACGCGCGCATCGAAAAGCCGCATTGAGGAAACTGCGGCGTCCCCTTCATATAGATCACGACCGGGTTGTTCTTGACCTGATCGTCAATGCGTTCCAACACGTCCATCGCTAACCTCGTCTTGAATGGATAACCGAGCTTGGCGTGAAAGTCGGGACGCGACGGAACATTTCAAGCCAACGCTACCTCGCCCCGTCGACATGACGCTGCAGCCAGAGCTCCAGCAAGGCCAGATGCCACAACTTGCTGCCCTGAATCCGGGTGTGGTGCATATCGGGCGCGGCGAGCAACTGGTCGACATACTCGCGTCGATAGAGACCGCGCTCGCGGCAGGCGCGCGAGTCGAGCGTGTCACGCATGAGTTCGAGGAACGCGCCGCGCACGTATTTGAGCGCAGGCATGGGGAAATAGCCCTTGGGACGATCGATCACGGCGTCCGGAAGCAGACCCCGAGCGAGCGCCTTGAGCGGATACTTGCCGCCATCGCGCAGTTTGAGTTCCGGCGGACAGCGCGCGGCCAGCTCGACCAACTGATGGTCCAGGAAGGGAACGCGTGCCTCCAAACCCCAGGCCATCGTCATATTGTCGACCCGCTTGACCGGATCGTCGACGATCAGTGTGGTGACATCCAGGCGTAGAACCGCATCCATGAAGGTCTCGGCTCCGGCCTCGTCGAGGCGCTGGGCGACCAGCGCCGAGGTGTAGTCGGCTCCGCCGTAGGGATCCGCCACCATCCGCAGATATTCGTCGTGATCGCGATCGAAATAGTGCTTGCCGAACCGCTCCAAGGGCGAACCGCTGCGTTCGGCCTGCATCCGTGGATACCAGAAATAGCCCCCGAAGACCTCGTCGGCACCCTGACCGGACTGCACCACCTTGATCTCGCGCGACACCTGCTCGGAGAGCAGATAGAAGGCGACGGCGTCCTGACCGAACATGGGTTCGGCCATGGCGTCGATCGCCTCGGGAAGACGCATCAGCACCTGATCGTTGGGGACCAGGAACTTGTGGTGCTTGGTCCCATAGCGCTCGACCACCAGATCGGAGTATTGGAACTCGCTTCCGGCCTCCTCCGGGGTGTCCTCGAATCCGACCGAAAAGGTGTGCAGATCCGACACGCCGGCCTCGACCAGCAAGGCCACCAGCAGGCTTGAATCCAGCCCCCCCGACAGCAGAACACCGACAGGCACGTCGGCAACCTCGCTGCGAATCTTCACGGCATGCCGCAGCGCGGCATGGATCGAGTCCATCCACTCGGACTCGCTCAGCGGCGAGTCGGGGCGGGTGGCCTCCAGTCGCCAGTAGGTGCCCTCGGTCAACTGGCCCTTGGCGTCGATGCGCAGCCAATGACCGGGAGACAACTTGCGAATGCCGTTGAGGACGGTGCGCGGCGCGGGGACCACGGCATGCAAGGTGAACAGATGATGGAGCGCGACCGGATCGAGGCTGGTATCGACACCGCCAGCCGCGAGCAGTGCCTGTGGACTGGAGGCAAACCGGAGAACTCCGCCCTGATGCGTCCAGTACAGCGGCTTGATACCGAAACGGTCCCGCGCCAGGAAGAGCGACCGCTGGCCTGCATCCCAGATGGCGAAAGCGAACATGCCGTGCAGGCGCTGCAACGCATCCGGCCCCCAGGCATGCCAGGCCTTGAGGATGACCTCGCTGTCGCCATCGGAAAAGAAGTGATATCCCAACCCCTTCAGCTCGGCGCGCAAATCGCGGTAGTTGTAGATGGTGCCGTTGAAGACCAGGGCGAGCCCCAGCTCGGCATCCACCATCGGCTGATTGGAGCGAATCGAGAGATCGATGATGGAGAGCCGCCGATGGCCGAAGGCGAGCGCCCCGTCGCTGTAACTGCCGCCATGATCGGGCCCCCGACGCACCAGGGCGTCCATCATGGACTGGACGCCCCTCAGCTCGGCCGGGGCGCCGTCGAGACGCAACTCACCGCAAATGCCACACACAGACAATACCTCCCAACGAGCCAGCCATCCCGGCCCGCGCAGCCTGTCGAGACCGATCGCTCGACACTATATTCAGATGCTTTCGACTCATTCCGGAGCGCCCCAGCCACCCCCGCCAGGCGTCTCGACACAGATCAGATCGCCGGATTCGACACCAAGGCTGACCTTCGAGGCAAGCGACTGTCCGTTGAGCCGATTGTGTCCCTTGGACCCGGATCGACCGCCAGCGATCCCCCAAGGGGCGAATCGACGCCGTTCGGTCAACAGGGTCACCTGAGTAGGGGCGAGAAAGCGAAAGGCGCGGATCAGCCCATCGCCGCCAGGGCGAGCACCCAGCCCACCGGATCCGGCGCGCAAACCATAGTGCTCGACTCGGAGTGGGAAACGGGATTCGAGCACTTCGACCGGGGTATTGAGCGTATTGGTCATATGCGTCTGTACTCCGCTCCAACCGCCGCCTTGCGCCCCTGCGCCCATACCGCCGCCGATCGTCTCATAGTAATCCCAAGCCCCCTTCGGATCCGCGCACCCCATGGCCAGATTGTTCATACTGCCATGACTCGCGGCCGGAATCGCCTCGGGCAGTGCCTGGGCCAGCGCCCCCATCACCACGTCGACCACACGCGAGCTGGTCTCGACGTTCCCGGCGGCAACTGCGGCGGGACGCGCGGCATTGAGGAAACAGCCCTGAGGAACCGTCAGTCGAATGGGGCCGAAACTTCCCGCGCAGGCCGGCGTCTGCCGGGGCATCAGACAGCGGAAGACATACAGCACGGCGGCGGCGGTCACTGCCAACGGACAGTTGATATTGCCCTCGACCTGCGGGGCCGTCCCGCTGAAATCGAGCGACACCTCGCCGTCCGAAACCTGCATCGACAGCCGGATGAGAATCTCGACCCCTCCTTGCCCGTCGTCGTCCATCCAATCCTCGAAACGATAGACCCCGTCAGGAATCGCAGTCAGCGCACTGCGGGCAAGTCGCTCGCCATAGCGGTTCAGCTCGCCGAGAATCGCCGCATACCCGGACTCGCCCAGCTCCGAGACCAAGACACCCAATCGACTCAGTCCGACACGATTGGCGCTCAACTGAGCCAGAAAATCGCCCCGAGCATCCTCGGGGTTGCGCGTGGCTCCGAGAATACGATCGAGCACCTCGGCATCGATTTCTCCAGCACGCACCAGACGGGTGGGAGCAAGAATCAACCCTTCATCCTCCAGCCGACGCGAAACCGGCATGGAGCCCGGAGACGCCGCACCGATATCGGCATGATGGGCGCGATTGGCGACGAAGGCGATCAACCGCCCATCCAAGAACAGTGGCGCAATCAGGGTCACGTCCGGCAGATGGGTTCCACCCAGAAAGGGGTCGTTCAAGACCAGCATGTCGCCATCGGCCCAATCGACGGCGGCGACGATCTCGGCCATCGCATGGGCCATGCTGCCCAGATGGACAGGGATGTGCGCCGCCTGCGCACTCAGCCGACCTTCCCGATCGAAAATCGCGCAGGAGAAATCGAGACGATCCCGGATGTTGGGCGAGAAGGCCGCTTGACGCAGCACCGCGCCCATCTCATCGCATACCGCATCCAAGCGGCTGGCAAACAAGGCAAGTTCGATCGGGTTCACTGGCATGCGGAAATCCTTGATCTCAAAGGGTATGCGATGGTTGGGGCCTCGTGGAGGACGATACGGCGATCTTGCAAAACGCTATTCGCGCCCGCATGGTGCGGGCTGCTTTCACCAGGCTGCGGACCGCACCGACGCTTGAGATGCGGGTGAACGCTCCAATGTTCTCCCCTATCGATTGCTACTCTGCGAGCGCACCTGAACATCAACCAACCATCATTAAAGATTGGAGAAAACATCATGGCGCACGAACTACCGGCACTTCCCTACGAAAAGAACGCCTTGGAGCCCGTCATCTCGGCCGAGACCATCGAGTACCACTACGGCAAGCATCACCAGACCTATGTCACCAAACTGAACGACCTGATCGCCGGGACCGAATTCGAGACCATGAGCCTGACGGATATCATCATGAAATCCTCGGGCGGACTCTTCAACAACGCGGCGCAGGTCTGGAACCACAGCTTCTACTGGAAGTGTCTCAGCCCGAACGGCGGCGGTGCGCCGGGCGGAGCCCTGGCCTCGGCCATCGACGCCAAGTTCGGTTCCTTCGATGAGTTCAAAAAGCAGTTCTCACAATCCGCCGCGACCAACTTCGGCTCCGGCTGGACCTGGCTGGTCAAGAACGCGGACGGCTCGATCGAGATCTTCAACACCGCCAACGCCGGCACTCCGATGACCGAGGGTAAGACGGCGCTGCTTACGGTCGATGTCTGGGAGCACGCCTACTACATCGATTATCGCAATGCGCGACCGAAGTATCTGGAAAGCATCTGGAACAAGATCGACTGGTCCTTCGTCGAGGCAAACTTCTCGGAAAAATAAAATTTGTGGACGAATAAAGGGTTTATGGCGCTCATGCCTTGTCTGAACTAGACGCTTAGCGTTATATTTTCGCACTTCGCCTTACGACAAAGGCGGTTTCCCTTGCGGAGGAACCGCCTTTTTTATTTCTTATTGCTGTTTGATTGGGGCCCCGACGCCATGAGCGAACCCTTGATGGCCACCTACAAACGCCTGCCTGTCACCTTTGAGCGCGGTGAGGGAGTCTGGCTCTGGGATACTGACGGGAAGCGTTACCTCGACGCACTCTCGGGTATCGCCGTATGCGGCTTGGGCCACGCCCACCCCGCCGTGCGCCAGGCCATCTGCGAGCAGGCGGGCCAGTTGATCCATACCTCGAACCTGTACGGGATCGCCGAACAGGAGCGCCTCGGCGCCCTGCTGACCGAGCGCGCGGGGATGGATCGCGTCTTCTTCTCCAACTCGGGAGCGGAGGCGAATGAGGCGGCCATCAAGCTCGCAAGGCTGCATGCCCACCGGCGCGGCATCGAGAATCCCGCGATCCTGGTCGCCGAGCACAGCTTTCACGGCCGCACGCTCGCGACCCTGTCGGCGACCGGCAACCGCAAGGTTCAGGCAGGGTTCGAACCGCTGGTCCAAGGATTCGTGCGGGTCCCCTACGACGATATTGAGGCGATCGAGACCGCCTCGGCCAATCGGCAGAACATCGTCGCCATCCTGATCGAGCCCATTCAGGGCGAGGGCGGGATCAATATCCCCGCCGACGACTATCTACCTAAACTCCGGGCCATCTGCGATCGCGAAGGCTGGTTGCTGATTCTCGACGAGATCCAGACCGGAATGGGGCGAACCGGCAAGCTGTTCGCGCACCAGCACAGCGGCATCCAACCCGATGTCATAACGCTCGCCAAGGGGCTCGGCAACGGTGTCCCCATCGGCGCCTGCCTGGCGCATGGCCCAGCAGCCGAGGTCCTGACACCAGGCTCGCACGGCTCGACCTTCGGCGGAAATCCGTTGGTCTGCCGGGTCGGACGTACCGTCCTGGAAGCGATCGAGTCCGAGAACTTGATCGACAACGCGGCGCTCCAAGGCGACTATCTGCTGACCGCCTTCCAAGAGGCGCTGGGGCAAACCAAGGGCGTAAAGGCGATACGTGGATGCGGGCTCATGCTCGGCATCGAGCTGGATCGACCCTGCGCGGAGCTGGTATCGAAGGCGCTCTCCACCGGACTGTTGATCAACGTCACAGCCGAACGCGTCATTCGTTTGCTCCCGCCCCTGATTTTGCAACAGGCCGAGGCCAACCAACTCGTTCAGACACTGACCGAACTGGTTCGCGACTTTCTGACCGAGTCCTGAGGATGGACGCAGCGAAGAGCACGAATTCCATGGACGTCCAGCCCAATTCCTGTCGCCACTTCCTGAGCCTGCTCGATGTCAGCGCAGACGAGGCGCGCGCGCTCATCGCGCGCGCCATCGAACTCAAGCAGATGCTGAAAGCCGGGCAGGTGTACGCCCCCTTCCAACGTCGCACCCTGGCGATGATCTTCGAGAAGTCCTCGACCCGAACCCGCGTCTCCTTCGAGACTGGAATGGCCCAGCTCGGCGGACACGCACTCTTCCTGTCCCCGCGCGACACCCAGCTCGGTCGAGGAGAACCGATCGAGGACAGCGCACGCGTCATCTCAAGCATGGTCGATGCCGTCATGATTCGGACCTTCGACCCGGAGACGGTCGAGCGCTTCGCCGCCCACTCTCGGGTCCCCGTCATCAACGGCCTGACCGATCGGCTCCACCCCTGCCAGCTGCTCGCGGACATGCAGACCTATTTCGAGCACCGGGGCGATATTCGCGGGCGCCGCGTCGCCTGGATCGGCGATGGGAACAACATGTGCAACTCATTCATTGAGGCCGCGCAGTTGTTCGACTTCGAGCTCATGGTTGCCTGCCCGGAAGGCTTCGAGCCAAGCGCCGACATCCTCGCTGCGGCGGGGGATCGTATCACCATCGTCCGTGAACCCGAGGCCGCCGCAGAGGGCGCCCACCTGATTTCGACCGACGTCTGGGCCAGCATGGGCCAGGAAGAGGAACAGGCACGCCGCCAAAAGGCCTTCGCGACCTATCAGGTCAATGACAGCGTCATGGCGCGCGCAGCCAAGGATGCCCTCTTCCTGCATTGCCTGCCTGCACATCGCGGCGAGGAAGTGACTGCGTCGGTCATCGATGGTCCTCAATCGGTCGTCTGGGACGAGGCCGAAAACCGTCTCCATGCCCAAAAGGCGCTATTGGAATTTCTGCTACTCGCAAACTCCTGACGCCAGGGGCTCACTATCCATTCGTGACGCCCCGACACACCGCCTCACCTCGGTCGACCGACTTAGCCGCGCGCATTTCGCTTGCTCACCGGATCCCTGCGTCCGATCATGCAGCCTATTCTCCTCTAGCCACCTCATTCGCGCGCCACGCGGTGGCGCACCCGACGTTGCCAATCAGGGCAATGTCGCCCACAGCCACGGCCAGAGCCGTACTCGACTCTCGCGCCGCGCGTATACTTCAATCCTATTGAATCGAGTAAGAAAGGTCCCTTTTCATGCCCCAATACCGCTCTCGCACCACGACTCACGGCCGCAACATGGCAGGCGCGCGCGCCCTTTGGCGTGCGACCGGAATGACGGATGCAGATTTCGACAAGCCCATCATCGCGGTCGTGAATTCCTTCACCCAGTTCGTCCCCGGACATGTTCACCTGAAGGACCTCGGCCAACTGGTCGCGCGCGAGATCGAGGCTGCGGGCGGCGTCGCGAAAGAATTCAACACCATCGCCATCGATGACGGTATCGCTATGGGGCATGAGGGAATGCTCTATTCGCTGCCCTCGCGCGAGATCATTGCCGACTCGGTGGAATACATGGTAAACGCGCACTGCGCGGATGCCATGGTCTGCATCTCCAACTGCGACAAGATCACCCCCGGGATGCTGATGGCCTCGCTCCGGCTCAACATCCCCACGGTCTTCGTCTCCGGCGGCCCAATGGAGGCCGGCAAGGTCCTGAGCCCTGACGGGGAAAAACATCTCGACCTGATCGACGCCATGATCGCCGCCGCCAATCCGAATGAAACCGACGATTCTGTGGCGCAACTCGAACGCTCGGCCTGCCCCACCTGCGGCTCCTGCTCGGGCATGTTCACCGCCAACTCGATGAACTGTCTTACCGAGGCGCTCGGACTGAGTCTACCGGGCAATGGCTCGCTGCTGGCGACCCATGCGGCGCGTAAGGATCTGTTCCTGGAGGCCGGGCGCCTGATCGTCGCGCTGGCCAAGCGCTATTACGAGGAGGATGACGCTAGCGTTCTGCCGCGCGCGATCGCCACCTTCGAGGCCTTCGAGAACGCCATGAGCCTGGATATCGCCATGGGCGGATCCACCAATACGGTGCTCCACCTGCTCGCTGCCGCGCGTGAGGGCGAGGTGCCCTTCACCATGGCCGATATCGACCGACTCAGCCGCAAGGTGCCGAATCTGTGCAAGGTCGCCCCGGCCACCCAGAAATACCATATGGAGGACGTGCATCGTGCCGGCGGCGTCATCGGCATCCTCGGTGAGTTGGACCGCGCCGGGCTCATTCGTCGAGAGTGCGGGAGCGTGCATAGCCCCTCGATCGGTGCGGCTATCGACGCATGGGATATCGCGCGAACCGATTCCAAAAGCGCCAAGGAACGCTTTCTTGCCGGTCCCGGAGGCGTTCCGACTCAAGAGGCTTTCAGCCAGAACGCCCAATGGAAAACGGCAGATCTCGACCGTACATCCGGCTGCATCCGTGATTTGGAGCATGCCTACAGCCGCGACGGCGGTCTCGCCGTGCTCTTCGGCAACCTGGCCGAGGATGGCTGTATCGTGAAGACGGCCGGCGTGGACGCCGAGATCCTCACCTTCGCCGGCCCGGCACGCATCTGCGAGAGCCAGGAGGCGGCGGTCAACGCCATTCTCTCGGACCGGATTCAGCCTGGCGATGTCGTACTCATCCGCTACGAAGGCCCCAAGGGCGGACCGGGCATGCAGGAAATGCTCTATCCGACCAGCTATCTCAAATCCAAGGGGCTGGGCAAACAGTGCGCGCTCATCACGGACGGACGCTTCTCCGGCGGCACATCCGGCCTTTCCATTGGGCACGCCTCGCCCGAAGCAGCCCAAGGCGGCACCATCGGGCTTGTCGAGGAAGGCGATCGCATCGAGATCGACATCCCGAACCGGCGCATCCATCTCGCCATCTCCGACGAGGTGATCGCCGAGCGCCGGGCGGCAATGGAGGCCAAAGGAAAGGACGCATGGCAGCCGCTACAACGCCAGCGCACCGTTTCATCCGCGCTCAAGGCCTATGCGGCACTGACGACCAGCGCAGCACATGGAGCCGTTCGCGATATCTCTCAGCTTCAGTAACACTGCTGCTCAGTGATCGTAAGATCGATCCCTGAGCACAAGGCCCGAAAAGCCGTGTCGTCGACACGGCTTTTTTACGTACGTATCGCAGATACGGAGCGAGAGGGCGTCGTTTGCACCCGAGCGGTTTCGTTTTTCTCGCGCGCAAAGAAAAAACCCCTTCGCTCCGGAGGAGGAAGGGGTTTCGGGATAAGGCCCTGGCGGTGACCTACTTTCGCATGGGGAAGCCCCACACTAA
>NZ_JBHUHX010000029.1:0-20642 GCF_042682685.1 Thiorhodococcus fuscus | reverse complement strand
TTGCAAAAGGCTTCAAAGATAAATCTGACCGCCTAAAGGCGGTGGTTTTAACCCTGCTTCGGACAATAAATGCGCGATGTAATTGACCCAAATACATCAGCTAGTGGGAAGATGCGTTCTTTGCTGAGGGGTAAAGCGGTGAGAATATTGCGAGATCGCTCTAATTTTCTTAAATGCAGCAAATCGGAAGCGAATGAATTAGTCATTGGAACAAAGTTGAGAACGTAATCAACATCAACCCCACTAAAGTCAAATCCGAGTGGCTCAAGGTAGTCAATAACATCCTGGTCATCAGGCACTTCTAAAGGGAGGTTGTAGCATGAAGAAAAATTTTTTAATGCTATGTAAAAATCGTGTTCTAGCATGCGTTTGTGTTCACGAAGACGGTCAGTGTCAATAGAAATGCCTTTGGCCACTGAAGCCATTAAGTAGCGAGATACAGGCTGCTCAATGGTTTGATATCGCTCTAGCTCTCCCTTCTCTGTTGCTGATAGCTTAAGGTTGCACCAGCAGTTATATAAAGCAATTCCAAAATTTTGGTAAGTGCTCGAATCGAATAAAGAGGGCCTGTAGAAAATTTCGAAATAGTCACGGCAGAGTTGCTGTTCTATCTCGGGAAAATTGGGGCGCTTGGAAATATCTTTCCTGTCTCTTAGCCTGCGTTCTTGTTTTGATCCTGAGATTATGACTTGAAACTCATCAACGTCTACGACATAAGGAGGAAGCTTCCCTGTTTTGTGAAATAGTGTTGGCGCTATTAGCCAATAATCATGGCAAATTATAAGTTTTTCCTCGGCTACAATTTGTTCAGCAGTTACTTCAGAAAAACCGCTTTGAGTAATAATGAAATACTTGTCAAGACCGGTTTCTGCATAGTCTTTTTGGTATAGAAATACTATCTCGTGGTCACTAATCATAAGCGCTTATTTCATCATATAGATCTAGAAGAGAGGGCGTTTCTCGATCTGCAATAGGACGTCTTTCAGCGTTAAGGTGAGGTGTTGCCCTATTTCCAGTATGTCGTAGTTTGATGCCCAATTTATCGATTATAGGGGCAAGAGATTGGCGTTCGAGATTAAGCGTTGAAAGTAGGAAGAACCGCTGATTTTGATAGGGCCATGACGCGTCAAAGAGGGGTACCACGGGTATAAGGCGTTTGCATTCATCTACACAGGCGAGGCAAATGAAAATTGCTGATGCCTCAGTGCTTTGGGGTTTGGTCTTTAGTCGATGCTCTGAGGAACTAATTAACTCCTCATTTTTATAATTGTGGCGTGCAAGAGTTAACCAAAGATGATAGTTTTGCCAAGGATGAATGGCCGTTTCATCATTACACAGAAAACGTGAGATCTCTGAGAGATATTCATCTGAAGGCGATAAAGAGTTAATTAGTCGGCAGTAATAATCAGTTGACGCAGGATGCTCTTCAAGACTATCGATCATCAGAGTAAGGAGTTCAGATGCAAGGGTCGATTGGACATCAAATATGTTTGAGTCAACGAGCTTAACTAATCGGTTGACTGCAAATCGAAATTGTCGTGACTGTGTTTCCTGTCGGGCTACGCATTCTTTTAATATTTCCGCTAGATACTTTGCAGACCTGGAAATAACACGTCGGCTTCTGGATCGCCACATGTTATCAATGGCTATGCTTCGGTCGTCGGTTGATGGGAAAAATTCAGAAAGTTCATCCTGTGAATTTTTCGAAGTGAGAATTCGGGTTTTGCTTGAATTAATATTCATTCCTACAGTGCGTAGCTCACCGATTAAGTCGTTAAGAGCACGGCGAGCATTTACCTTGTCAGGGCAAATTATTCGTATGTCATCTACGTATCTATAGTAATCGTAACCTAACTCTACCATGCGATGATCAATGGTATTGAGAACAATATTCGCAATGAAGGACGAAGGGTCGCGGTTTTGGGGTAATCCATGCTTGTCGCTGTATCCCCAGCTGCAAAGCAACTCACAGAGAGTGTTGATCGCGTTGCGTATTCTTAGTTTTTCGAGGCCGCTCGCAGAAATATATGGAATAAGTGACTCAAAATTTTTCCGAATAATATCGACAGTAATATTTTCGAAGCAGTTGATCAGATCCGTGGCTAGGAGTGTTTGGTTTCCGGTAATAGCTGTATAGGTAATACCCTCAAAAGTTCGCCATTGTTCGATTCGCGGTTTGACTAAATATTTTTCTTTTTTACGCTTTCTGTTATATCTATGACTAAGAACACGTGGAGAAAGAAGTGGGTCAAAATATGGGATTAGGTACGTGCAAATGGATTGGTAAATAAATCGGTCAAAAAAATCTGTTTCTAATGAATATCTAATGCCAAGACCCTTTTTAGGTATGTCGCAAAGAGTTCTCTGGATCCCTTCGTATCGGCCATTACCCTCAAGTAGAATTTTTTCAATAATGCCAAGTATGTCATTAATGTTGGCGAAGAGATCTTTGTATTCAATTGCGTCAGGGAACCAATCGTCTCGCATATCCTGGCGCATGTGCGAAAGAACTGCCTTTGCATCAATAGGGAATGAAAGCATTTCAGTGGATGTTGAACTCAATGGGTGAGGTGGCACTACCTTTATCTCTTCTATATGTAGAAGAGGCTACCGATAACTAGAGCCGGAAAAGTAACCGTTAGCATGCGCTGAGGTGATTATACCAACGTCCAGCCCGACGTACCTTCAGTCCGTCAACCTTCACCCTTCTGATAAAAAAATGACCACCTCCCTGTCGCGCCCTTCAAGCGCATGGACGTCAGGGTCGCTTGGTCGAGGTCGACCGTACGAACCCGTTCCGGTCGATTTCCGGTCGGGCTCGCACGGTCGACGGACCATCAGGCCCAAGGATCGACGGCGTCATCCCTGGGATGTCGACGCTGCAACAGATCCCGGGTCAGATCATATGCCTGACGCTCGGCTTCTGAGCGACTCAGACCGCCATCGAATTCGGCGATGGCCGCGCGTTCTTCGAAATACTCCCGCAAGTCGGCGTCCAGTCGGGCCACGAAGGCAGCGATCTCGGCATCGACAGGTGAGCGGTAGGACGATCTCGCCATGAGGCGCTCCTAATAGTCTTCTGGCAACAGCACCGTCGTGACCGAACGGTCTGCTTCCGTGATGATCCAGACCTTGACCCCGTCAGATATCCGGTAGCTCGACAGAAGTCGGAAACCCTCTCTGAGCGCCAGACGGTTCGCCTCGAAGTCCTCGGTCGTGAGATCGCCCCAGTCACCCTGAACGTGACGCTGTAGGAGGGACAAGGGATCGATCCCGTGGCCAAGTCGGCTGGGCCAAGCCACATCCCGACAGGTCGATGAAGAGAAAGGTTCTATCCAGAATCAAGAGCGCGAGAGGAAGCGATAGGGCCAGCTCGAAACGGCTGGAGCCATTTGCAATAGGTGCTGAGTGAGGAACTCGAAGGCTTCAGAGCACGATGCAAACTTGCTTGAGAAAGAAGGATCCTCGCTCCGCATCGCATGGTCTACCAATGTCTCAAAACTGTCTGGAGCGAGGACTATCGCACCAAGGCTCTGGCCGGCCGACGATTAATACGTGTTCGCTGTACGGAATTTATTCTGCGCGTGAACTGATGCTGGCCGCGTGGTACATTACAAAAACGTGTGCAATGCAGTTTCGCCTGTAGTGTCACCTAACAGGTGGAATCGCCTGAAATGCTTGGGCCTAAGGGCAGGAGACACGCGTTCGTAATGCGTGGGCCAGCGGTTCGAATCCGCTCATCAGCCCCATCGCCTCCAGCAGTGTCCGCAACGGACCAATAGCGCATTCCGCTCGCCTCCTCCACCTTCGTCGACGATCCGATCAAGCCGCTGGTCTCGCGCAGAGTTTCTGCCCGCGAGCGGGCGATTCCACTCCCCGCATAGCCAAATCCAGCGCACGGGTCATCCAGCCATTCGAGGTATGCCGCCCATGAACGCAGACGCCCCCACTGACAACTTTTCCGAATTTCTCCTGCCCGACGCACTCATGCGCGGCCTAGCCAGCGCGGGCTACGACACCCCGACGCCGGTGCAGACGCAGGTCATCCCGCTGGCGATGGACGGCATGGACCTGCTGGTTTCGGCCGCGACGGGATCCGGCAAGACGGCCGCGTTCCTGCTGCCGATCATGCAGCGCATGATCGACACGCCAGTCCATGAAGGAGGCACGCGCGCCCTGATTCTGGTTCCGACCCGTGAGTTGGCCAGACAGATCCACACCCATTTCATGCGCCTTGGCAGCTATACCCGGCTGCGGGCAGAGGTCATCACGGGCGGCGACTCGAAGGGCCACCAGATCTCGGACTTGCGCAAGAACCCGGAAATCCTGGTGGCGACTCCCGGTCGATTGCTGGAGTTCCTCGAAACCGGCGAGGCCGATCTGAGCGATCTGGAGATCCTGATCCTGGACGAGGCCGATCGCATGCTCGACATGGGATTCGCCGAGGATGTGCTCGCGATCATCCGCAGCAGCAACCCAGAGCGTCAGTCCATGCTGTTCTCGGCGACACTGCACCACAAGGGGCTGAGCCGACTGACCGATTCCTTCCTGCGCGAGCCGCAGGTTTTGGTGATCAACCCGGTGCGAGAGCAGCACCCGGACATCAAACACCAGGTGATTCTGAGCGACGACCTGAGTCACAAACAGGAGCAACTGAGCTGGCTACTGGAACAGGAAACGTTCGACAAGGCCGTGGTCTTCACCAATACGCGCGACAGTGCGATCGCGCTGACCAATGCCATGATGGGGCGCCAACTGCGCGTCGCCGCGCTTCACGGCGAGCTAGAGCAGCGCGAGCGCAATCGCGTCATGGGCCTGGTGCATAGCGGACGGGTCAAGATTCTGATCGCGACCGACCTGGCCGCACGCGGACTCGACGTCCAGGGGATTCAGCGGGTCATCAATTTCGATCTGCCGCGCAGCGGAGACGACTATCTGCATCGAACCGGTCGCACCGGACGGGCGGGAGAATGCGGGGTCGCCATCTCACTGGTGAGCCCGCCCGAGTGGAACCGGATGGAGAGCATTTCACGCTATCTCAACCTTACCTTCGAGCCACGGATCATCGAGGGACTCAAGGCGAAATTCTCCGGCCAGACCAAGAGCGCCAAAAAGCCCTCGCCCGCTGCCCGCAAGAAGCTGGCCTCGGCGAACAAAAAGGACGCATCCAAGGTCAAGAACCGACTGCGCGACCGTAAGAACATCGGCAATCGCCGCAAGCCCTCGGGCACCGCCGTCGAGGCAGGACACGCACCGCTCACCAAGCGCAAGCCGACACAGGAATAAGACAGTTCGAAAGATGCGGCGCGCGCACGCGCCGCATCGACGGGAATGCCTGGTTTGTGGAGATCGCCCCACGGGGGCACCCCGAGGAAGCGATGGCGATCGGACGACCTGGAGACGCAACCCCGTCTTGGCCGCGAACGCACCGAGGCAATCGCGCTCGGCCTTGCCCGTGGTCCGCTGGATCTCATCGAGATCGGCCTGAGCATCCGACTTGGCGATATATCCAACATGGCCGCAAGGGCCGAGAAACCGCGCCTCAAGCCGGCACTTCTATCCGATTTCAATCGGGGATAAAAGGCCCGACCTCGTCCCCCGCAGCCAACCCGAGCAGATGATCGGCCCGCCCCTGATTGACCGCGATCTCGACCAAACCCAGCGCGTTTTCATACCAGAAGGGTTGACCAGGATCCACCTCACAGAAGGTCCGCGCGAACGGCAGACGCCACGCCCCGACCATCAACACAGGCAATGGAACCCTCTTCGGCACGCTCAAGCCCGTCATGAGGTTACCGAAATGATCCACATAGAGCACGCAGCCACACTCGGATGGCCGATCCGCGCCGACCAACGACTCAGGAAGCAGCGGCGTCAGCGCCAGATCTTCGGAATGGGCGAGACGAACCGCAGCGGGCACGAACCAATCGCGCCCATGGAAGCTGGACGAGAGGCGTTCGGGTCGCCAACCGATCCGCCACAGCGACACGCTCTTCGATTGCCGAACCAGCGGCACCAATAGGCCATTATCGGGGGCGATAAACCAGTTGCCGTCGATCTGGGCCGCCAGAAGCGCACGCTCGCCGCCGACCCCTGGATCCACGACGCAGATCAAGAGGCTTTCCGCAGGGATGTCGCGCACGAGCCCCGACAGGAGACGACCCGCGAGATCTGGACGAAACGGAGGAAGGTCCTGCACCAGATCGATCACGGGCAGATCCGACGCCAACGCCGTCAAGACCGCGCGCATCTGACCGACATAGATCCCAGGACCGAAATCGGTCACCAATAGAATGCGCGCGATCTGGGCCGGGGGCACGGGCGACACCTCGAATCAGAATGGGAAAGACGAAGCGACACGCCCGGAGTTTTGGGCGCGCCAACAAAAAACCGGGCATACGCCCGGTTTTTTGTATCGACGACCGGCAAGGGTCATCTCAATCCTCATCGACCTCGACCGCCGAGGACACGGCGGGGCGGTCGACCAGCTCGACGTAGGCCATCGGTGCCGCATCGCTGGCGCGATAACCGCACTTGAGGATGCGCAGATAGCCACCCGGACGTGTCTGATAACGCGGCCCGAGCTCGACGAACAGCTTGCCAACGGCGTCCTTGTCACGCAGACGGGCGAAGGCCAGACGACGCGCGTGGACGGAGTCCTCTTTCGCCAGGGTGATCAGGGGCTCGGCGACGCGACGCAGCTCCTTGGCCTTCGGCAGGGTAGTCTTGATCAGCTCGTGATGAATCAGCGAAGAGGTCATGTTGCGAAACAAGGCTTCGCGATGCGAGCTGTTACGGTTGAGTTGCCTTCCGGCTTTGCGGTGACGCATGGTCCTGATCCCGAATGTTCGTTAAATCGATCGTATTCATGAGATGACGGCTGCGGACAGCAAGGTCCGCATAGGCCGTTATCGAATGCTAAGCTCGGCGATGTTCTCTGGAGGCCAGTTCTCCAGGCGCATGCCAAGCGAAAGACCGCGGGTCGCCAGCACGTCCTTGATCTCGGTCAGAGATTTCTTGCCGAGATTCGGAGTTTTCAACAGCTCGACCTCGGTCCGCTGGATCAAATCGCCGATCAGATAGATGTTCTCAGCCTTCAGACAATTCGCCGAGCGCACGGTCAGCTCGAGATCGTCCACCGGACGCAGCAGGATCGGGTCGTAAGGCGACTCGTCACGCGCCTCCAGCACCTGATTCTCCGCAGGACCGGTTCCCTCCAGCGCGACGAAGCTCGACAGCTGATCACGCAGAATGGTCGCCGAGCGCTGAATCGCTTCCTTGGGATCGATGGTACCGTTGGTCTCCAGATCGATCACCAAACGGTCGAGGTCGGTACGCTGCTCGACGCGAGCCGACTGCACCTCGATCGCAACCCGGCGCACCGGGCTGAAGGAAGCATCGATCGGCAACTTGCCGATCGGACGGTCGTCGCCGGACTCCAGCTCGCGCTGCGTCGCCGGCTCGTAACCGATACCGCGACGCACCGTCAGCGTCATGCTCAGCTCGCCTTCGGTCAGGTTGGCGATGATCAGATCCGGGTTGGCGATCTCGGCCGTATGATCGATGGCGATATCGGCCGCCGTCACGGGTCCCGGACCACGCTTGCTCAGCGTGAAGGTCGCCTCGTCCTTGCCTTTCAGGGTAATGGCCAGCTGCTTGAGATTCAGAAGAATCTCAAGCACATCCTCCTGGACACCCTCAAGGGTGGTGTATTCGTGGAGAACGCCCTGAATCTCGACTTCCGTTACGGCGCAACCGTCCATCGAAGACAGCAAAATCCGCCGGAGCGCGTTCCCAAGCGTGTGCCCGAAACCGCGTTCGAGTGGTTCCAGCGAGACTTTGGCGTGACTCGAACTGTCGTTGACCAGCTCGACCTTTACGATACGCGGTTTTAGAAATTCGCCAATAGCGTCAGTCATTCTGTGCCTCTCAGAAAGCTCCCTTACTTGGAGTACAGCTCGACGATCAGCGATTCGTTGATGTCTGCTGGAAGATCGGAACGATCTGGGATGCGCTTGAACACACCCTTCAGACCCTTGGTGTCGACCTCGACCCAGTCCGGGAAACCGTACTGCTCGGCCAGAGCCATTGCGTTTTGAACACGCACCTGCTTCTTGGCCGGCTCACGGACCTCGACGTGGTCTTCCATGGCGACCTGATAGGAAGGGATGTTCACGACACGACCGTTAACCAGGATGCCCTTGTGGCTCACCAGCTGACGCGCCTCGGCACGGGTGGCGCCGAAGCCCATCCGATAGACGACGTTATCGAGACGACGCTCCAAGAGCTGCAGCAGGTTTTCACCCGTCGCGCCCTTCGCTTGAGCAGCCTTCTTGTAGTAGTTGCGGAACTGTTTTTCCAGCACACCGTAGATGCGGCGCACTTTCTGCTTCTCGCGCAGCTGACCGCCGTAATCGGAGAGGCGGCGGCGACGATCGGTCGTCTGCCCCGGCTGCTTCTCCATATTGCACTTGGTATCGATTGAGCGCGCACGACTCTTGAGCGAAAGATCGGTCCCTTCGCGCCGTGCCAGCTTGCAGGTTGGGCCTGTGTAACGTGCCATGTCTCTTCCTGTTGAACTGTCAGACGTCAGACGCGCCGCTTTTTGGGCGGACGGCAGCCGTTATGGGGGATCGGCGTCACGTCAGTGATGCTTGTGATCTTGAATCCGGCGTTGTTCAGCGCACGCACAGCGGATTCACGACCCGGCCCCGGCCCCTTGACGTTGACATCCAGGTTGCGCAGCCCGTACTCCTTGGCGATCTGGCCAGCCTTGTCCGCTGCGACCTGCGCGGCGAACGGCGTGCTCTTACGCGAGCCCCGGAAACCGGAACCACCAGAGGTCGCCCAAGCCAGGGCATTACCCTGCCGGTCGGTAATGGTGATGATGGTATTGTTGAAAGAAGCGTGGACGTGGGCGACTCCGTCCGCCACCTGCTTCTTAATCTTCTTTTTCGTGTTGCGAATCGGTTTAGCCATTCGAAGTAATCCAGCTCATCTGCTTGGCGTGCACGCTTAGCGCTTGATCGGACGACGCGGGCCCTTACGGGTCCGGGCGTTGGTGCGAGTCCGCTGACCGCGCAGCGGCAACCCACGACGATGACGGATGCCACGATAGCAACCGAGATCCATCAAGCGCTTGATGTTCATCGACACTTCGCGGCGCAGATCACCTTCGACGGCATACTTCGCCACCTCGTTGCGCAGCTTGTCGACCTCTTCTTCCGTTAGGGTCTGGACTTTCGTGTCACGCGGAATACCCGCTGAATCGCAAATCAGACCCGCACGGGTGCGACCAATGCCATAAATCGCGGTCAACGCGATCACGGCGTGTTTCTTATCCGGGATATTGACGCCGGCGATACGGGCCATATTTACGAACCCCTTTGTCCTAAATGCTCAGCGGGTAAACCGCGTAGTATATCAAACGGTTGGCCTAGGTCAACCAAAGAACGGATCAACCCTGGCGCTGCTTGTGGCGAGGATCGGTACAGATGACCCGCACTGCCCCATTGCGACGGATGATTCTGCAGTTTCTGCACAATTTCTTAACTGATGCACGCACTTTCATTGTTGTCTCCTTAAGACTCGAGCGCCCCAGCGCTTGAAGATGGACCTAGCGCAACATGCCGGCGCCCGGCGACTTCAGGTTGGCCTTTTTCATCAGGCCTTCGTATTGATGCGACATCAAATGGGCCTGAACCTGCGCCATGAAGTCCATAACCACGACGACCACGATCAACAGCGAGGTGCCCCCAAAGTAGAAGGGCACGTTGTAACCAACGATCAAAAACTCCGGCAGCAAACACACCGCCGTGATGTAGATGGCACCAGCTGCGGTCAGCCGGGTCATGACACCGTCGATGTAGCGCGCCGTCTGCTCACCCGGACGGATGCCCGGAATGAAGGCCCCGGAACGCTTGAGGTTGTCCGCCGTCTCCTTCGCGTTGAACACCAGCGCGGTGTAGAAAAAGCAGAAGAAGATGATCGCAGCCGAATAGAGAATGACGTAAATCGGCTCGCCCGGTGCCAGCTTGGAGGTGATATCGGCGATCCAGCGGTAATTCTCGCTACTACCGAACCACTGACCGAGCGTGCCCGGGAACAGGATGATGCTCGACGCGAAGATCGGCGGAATGACGCCGGCCATGTTGAGCTTCAGCGGAAGATGCGTGCTCTGAGCCTGCATCATCCGACGCCCCTGCTGACGACGGGCATAGTTCACCGTGATCCGCCGCTGTCCACGCTCGACGAAGACGACGAACGCCGTCACCGCCAACGCCATGGCGAAAAGCGCCAGCACCGCGAGCGAGTTCATCTCGCCGGTGCGGGCCAGCTCCAGGGTGCCGCCCAGCGCGGCCGGAAGCCCCGCGACGATACCCGAGAAGATGATCATCGAGATGCCGTTGCCGATCCCTCGCTCGGTAATCTGCTCGCCGAGCCACATGAGGAACATGGTCCCGGTCACCAACGTCACGGTCGCCGTGAAGACGAAGCCCACGCCGGCATGGCTGACCAGGGCCGAACCGCCGGCCGTCTGGCTTTGCAGGGCCATCGCGATTCCGACCGCCTGGAAGGTCGCCAAGAACACGGTACCGTAACGCGTGTACTGGGTGATCTTGCGCCGACCCGACTCCCCTTCCTTCTTCAACTGCTCCAGCTGAGGCACCACGGAGGTCATCAGCTGCACGATGATCGAAGCCGAGATGTACGGCATGACGCCGAGCGCGAATAGACTCGCCCGCTTCAGAGCACCACCCGAGAACATGTTGAACATGCCCAGGATGGAGCCTTGATTTTGGTCGAACAGGATGGCCAGCGCCTCTGGATTCACCCCGGGGACCGGGATGAAGGTACCGATCCGGTAGACCAGCAAGGCCCCAAGCAGGAACAGCAAGCGCTGCCGCAACTCTGTCAGCTGCCCCATCCCACCGAGCGCTTTCCCCATGGATCCGACGTTTTTAGCCATCCGATTCGCGCCTTTCTGATTAGTCTTCGATCTTTCCGCCGACCGATTCGATAGCGGAACGCGCGCCCTTGGTCACAGCGAGACCACGGATCGTCAGCGCACGCGCTACTTCGCCGGAAGCGATGATCTTGGCCGTCTTGATGCCGCGACTCAGGATTCCGGCTGCCTTCAGGCTTTCGAGATCGACGGTATCGCCGGCGACCGCGTTCAGCTCAGACAGACGAACCTCTGCACGCGAGAGCGCCTTGCGCGAGCGAAAGCCCACCTTCGGCAAACGACGCTGCAGCGGCATCTGACCGCCTTCGAAACCGACCTTGTGGAAACCGCCGTTACGCGACTTCTGGCCCTTGTGGCCGCGTCCGCAGGTCTTGCCCAGGCCGCTGCCGATACCACGACCAACGCGCTTAGCCGAAGGGCGGCTGCCTGCGTCTGGATGAAGATCATTGAGTCTCATCGTCTTCAGTCCTCCACGACCTTGACCATGTAGTAGACGGCATTGACCATGCCGCGCGTACAGGGCGTATCCTCGACCTCGACCACCTGGTGCATCCGGCGCAGACCGAGCCCGCGCACGCAAGCCTGATGCTTTTCGAGGCGACCGTTGGCGCTACGCACCAGCTTCACCTTCATCATCTTCTTGTCGGACATTGGTTACCCCAGAATCTCGTCGACCGTCTTGCCACGCTTGGCCGCAACGGTCTCAGGATCGTTCATCGCCCGCAGACCGTTGACGGTCGCGCGCACGACATTGATCGGGTTGTTGGTGCCGATACACTTGGCAAGCACGTTCTGCACGCCCAGAACCTCGAACACGGCACGCATGGCACCGCCTGCGATGATTCCGGTACCGTCAGAGGCCGGCTGCATGAAGACCTTGGCCGCGCCGTGGCGACCTTGCAGCGGATACTGCAGGGTGGTGCCATTCAGCTTGACATCGATCATGTTCTTACGTGCGCTTTCCATTGCCTTCTGGATCGCAATCGGCACCTCACGCGCCTTACCGCGACCGAAGCCAACGCGCCCTTTGCCATCGCCGACGACGGTCAGGGCCGCGAAGCCGAACTGACGGCCGCCCTTGACTACCTTGGCAACACGATTGACCTGGACCAGCTTTTCGAGAAGCTCGTCGCCTTCCGCTTTTGGATTGAAGTTCGCCATGATCGAGCCCTCAGAATTTCAGACCGGTCTCGCGCGCGGCATCAGCCAGCGCCTTGAGACGGCCGTGATAACGGAAGCCGGAACGGTCGAACGCGACGGAATCCACTCCAGCGGCGAGCGCACGCTCCGCGATTGCCTTACCGATGACGGTAGCAGCCGAGACGTTCGCCTTATTGCCCTCGATTGCCTGACGCAGATCCTTGTCCAGCGTGGAGGCGCTAGCCACGACCTTGTCACCCGTCGGAGCGATGATCTGGGCATAGGTATGCCGGGGCGTGCGATGAACGCACAGACGGTAAACACCGAGTTCCCGGATCTTGGCGCGTGCGCGCGTGGCGCGGCGCAGGCGTGCCTGTTTCTTATCCATTGGTGAGACCCCTTATTTCTTCTTGGCTTCCTTACGCAGGACGTTTTCGTCCGCGTAACGAACACCCTTGCCCTTGTAAGGCTCCGGAGGACGGAATCCCCGGATCTCCGAGGCGACCTGACCGACCCGCTGCTTGTCGGCGCCGGAAACGACGATTTCGGTCTGGCTCGGGGTCTCGATCGTGATGCCCTCGGGCATCGGATAGTCGATCGGATGGGAGAAGCCCAGATTCAGGTTGAGCACATTGCCCTTGGCCTGCGCACGGTAACCAACGCCGACCAGATTCAGCTTACGGCTGAAACCGGTACCGCAACCCACAACCATGTTGTTGAGCAGCGCACGGGTGGTGCCAGCCATCGCCCAAGCGTTATCGCTGCCCTCGGCGGGAGCGACCTTGATCGCACCCTCATCCTGGCAGACGGCAACGGTCGAATGAACGGTCCAGCCCAGAGTGCCCTTAGGCCCCTTGACGGTGACGTCCTGACCAGCGATCTCGACGGTGACGCCCTTTGGCAACGCAATCGGTGCCTTTGCAACTCGTGACATCTTCGCCTCCCTTACGCGACGTAGGCGATGATTTCACCGCCGTGGCCAGCTTGACGGGCCGCGCGGTCGGTCATCAGACCTTTCGAGGTGGAGACGATCGCAATACCGAGACCGGCCCAAACATTGGGCAGCTCGTTCTTATTGCGGTAGATGCGAAGACCGGGGCGGGAGACGCGCTTCAGCACCTCGATGACCGGCTTGCCACGATAGTACTTCAGCTTGATGACCAGTTCAGGCTTGGCACCATTGGCCTCGACCGTGGCGTCGGCGATATAACCTTCTTCCTTGAGCAGGTTCGCGATCGCGACCTTCTGCTTGGAGGACGGCATCACGATGGTGATTTTACCGCGCTGCTGGCCGTTGCGGATGCGTGTCAGCATATCCGCAATCGGATCAGACATACTCATTGTGCTTCTCCTGGGTCAGTCCGCCTTTGCGACGCGATACCCGCTGATGTAATCGGGCCGATCCCGAAGGCCGGCCCAAAAGGGCGTGCTTACCAGCTCGCCTTGACGACGCCGGGGACATCCCCGCGCATCACGGCTTCACGCAATTTGATACGCGACAACCCGAACTTGCGATAGACGGCGTGCGGACGCCCGCTGACGCGGCAACGACGCTGCTGACGCGAAGGACTCGCATCACGCGGCAATCTCTGCAGCTTCTGCACGGCCTCGTCGATCTGCTCCGGGCTAGCGCTACGATCATTGATCACAGCCTTCAGGGCCGCACGCTTCGCGCTCAACCGGGCTGCGGTCTGGGTGCGCTTACGGTCGCGCGCAATCATGCTCTTCTTCGCCATAGTGCTGTCTCAGGTCCGTGCTATTAAGTGCGGAACGGGAAGTTGAAGGCCTCGAGCAGTGCCCGCCCTTCTTCGTCCGTACGCGCCGAGGTCGTGATGGTGATATCCAGTCCACGCAAGGCATCGATCTTGTCGTAATCGATCTCCGGGAACATGATCTGCTCACGCACGCCCATCGAATAATTGCCGCGACCGTCGAACGCCTTGGCACTCAGACCGCGGAAGTCGCGGATACGCGGGATCGAGACGCTGATCAAACGATCGAGGAACTCGTACATCCGCTCGCGACGCAGGGTCACCTTGCAGCCGATCGGCCAGCCTTCGCGGATCTTGAAGCCGGCGACGGACTTGCGGGCATAGGTCACGATCGGCTGCTGACCGGCGATGGCGCGCATGTCGGCGACGGCATGATCCATCACCTTCTTATCGGCGACGGCCTCGCCCACACCCATATTGAGCGTGATCTTCTCGATGCGCGGCACCTGCATGACGCTCTTATAGCTGAAGCGCTCCTTGAGCTGCCCAACGATGCGCTCTTGATACTCTGTCTGTAATCTGGACATTTCGCTTCCTTCGGTCAGACGTCGACGACTTCGCTGTTCGATTTGAACACGCGAACCTTGCGACCGTCTTCCAGGATCTTGAAGCCAACCCGATCGCCTGCACCCTTCTGGGGGTTGTAGAGCGCCACGTTGGACACATGAATTGGCATCGCCTGATCGACGATTCCACCCGGCTCGCCGACCTGAGGATTGGCTTTTTTGTGCTTGCGAGCGATGTTGATGTTCTCGACGAGAAGCTTGTTCTCATCGACCACCCGCAGCACGGTGCCGCGCTTGCCCTTGTCTTTCCCAGCGATAACGATGACGTCGTCGCCTTTTTTGATCTTCTGCATGACGTCGACTCCCTTACAGCACTTCCGGCGCCAGAGAAATGATCTTCATGAAGCGCTCGCCGCGAAGTTCGCGGGTCACGGGTCCGAAGATACGGGTACCGATCGGCTGAAGCTGGTTGTTCAGCAAAACGGCGGCGTTGCCGTCGAAGCGAATCAAGGAGCCGTCGGGGCGACGCACGCCCTTACGGGTGCGAACCACGACAGCGTTGTAGACGTCGCCTTTCTTGACCTTACCGCGCGGAATGGCATCCTTGACGGAGACCTTGATGACATCACCGATGCCCGCGTAGCGCCGATGCGACCCGCCGAGCACCTTGATGCACATCACGCTCTTGGCGCCGCTATTGTCAGCGACGCTGAGATTCGTCTGCATCTGAATCATTGTCTTATACCTAAAGCTTGTTGCTGATCCGGGGGTTGATTCCGGCTGCTCTGCGAGTGGTCGCGAGGTCGGGCGTGTGCCTGATGCGCGCGACGCCTAGGCGCTCAGCGTGCCTTCTCGATGATTTCAAGTAGGCGCCAGGTCTTCGTCTTGGACAGCGGACGGCACTGCTCGACCCGGACGAGATCGCCTTCACCACACGCATTGGACTCGTCGTGCGCATGGATCTTGGTGGACCGACGCAGGAACTTACCGTAGAGCGGGTGCTTGACGCGGCGCTCGATCAGCACGGTCACGGTCTTGTCCATGGCGCTGCTGGTCACGCGACCTTCCAGTGTGCGATTGGTGTTGTTCTCGTCGCTCATGATTTCCCGCCCGCCGTCATTTCAGCCATCACCGTCTTGATCCGGGCGATATCCCGGCGCACGGCCTTCATCTGAGAGGGCTTGGACAACTGCCCGGTGCCCCGCTGCATGCGCAGATTGAACTGCTCGCGAAGCAGATCCATCATCTGCTTCTGCAGATCCTCGACACTGCTGTTTCTAAGTTCGTTCGCCTTCATCAGAGAATCGTCCGCTTTTCAAAGGTGGTCTGCACCGGCAGTTTGGCCGCAGCCAGCTTGAAGGCCTCACGGGCGAGTTCTTCGCTGACACCTTCGATCTCGTAGAGCATACGGCCCGGCTGAATAAGAGCAACCCAGTATTCTACGTTACCCTTGCCCTTACCCATACGCACTTCGAGAGGCTTCTTCGAGATGGGCTTGTCGGGGAAGACGCGAATCCACAGCTTACCGCCACGCTTGACGCTACGGGTAATAGCACGACGCGCTGCCTCGATTTGGCGTGCGGTCAGACGTCCACGCCCGGTCGCCTTGAGACCGAATTCGCCGAAGCTCACGCGGTTTCCGCTCTGAGCCAGACCGCGATTGCGTCCCTTGTGTTGCTTTCGGAACTTGGTACGTTTCGGTTGCAGCATGTCTTAACCCTTCTTTCCGGCCGCTTTCGGCGCCGGTTCTTCGGGAAGCTGCTCGCCGAAAACCTCGCCTTTGAAGATCCAGACCTTGACACCCAGAATCCCGTAGGTCGTCTTGGCCTCGGCGAATCCGTAGTCAATGTCCGCGCGCAGAGTATGCAACGGCACACGACCTTCACGCGCCCACTCGCTGCGCGCGATCTCGGCACCGTTAAGACGTCCGGCGACGTTGACCTTGATACCCTCGGCACCCAAACGCATGGTGTTCTGGATAGAGCGCTTCATCGCGCGACGGAACATGATGCGACGTTCGAGCTGCTGGGCGATGCCCTCTGCGACGAGCTGCGCATCCAGTTCCGGCTTGCGGATTTCCTCGATGCTGATATGCACCGGGATGCCCATCATCGCCGACACCTTGGTGCGCAGCTTGTCGATGTCCTCGCCCTTCTTGCCGATCACCACGCCCGGACGGGCGGTATGGATGGTGATATGGGCATTCTTGGCCGGACGATTGATTTGGATACGGCTCACCGATGCCTTGGCGAGTTCCTTACGAAGGAAATCGCGCACTTGCAGGTCGGTGTTGAGCAGATCCGCATAATCTTTCGAATTGGCATACCACTTGGACGTCCAGTCTTTGACGATGCCAAGCCGGATACCATTCGGATGAACTTTTTGTCCCATGCTGGTCTCCTGGGCTACCTTAGCCTTCTGCCACAGTCAACGTAATGTGACTGGTGCGCTTCATGATGCGATTGGCACGGCCCTTGGCGCGCGCATGGATTCGCTTCATGGTCGGGCCTTCGTTGACCTGAATGGCCGCGACCTTGAGCTCGTCAATATCCGCACCAGCGTTGTGCTCGGCATTGGCAATAGCGGACTCCAGGACCTGCTTGATGATCTCGGCGCCCTTCTTGGTGCTGAACGTGAGTGTATTCAGGGCCTCTTCGACATGACGGCCACGAATCAGATCCGCCACCAGTCGTGCCTTTTGGGCCGAGATGCGGGCGTATTTCAATGTTGCTTCGGCTTGCATCCCCGATCTCCGACTAGCGCTTCTTGGCCTTTTTATCGGCAGCGTGACCGCGATAGGTGCGGGTCATCGCGAATTCGCCGAGCTTATGGCCGATCATGTTTTCATTGACGAGCACTGGCACGTGCTGACGTCCGTTGTGGACTGCAATGGTCAGACCAACCATCTCAGGCAGGATCATGGACCGACGCGACCAGGTCTTGATCGGACGCTTACTGTTTTGGGCGACCGCCTCTTCCACCTTTTTGACCAGGTGGTGGTCCACAAAGGGTCCTTTTCGAATCGAACGTGGCACTTGCTCAACCTCGCCTTATTTACTTGCGACCGCGACGACGCACGATCATGCTGTCGGTCCGCTTGTTCTTGCGCGTCTTATGACCCTTGGTCGGTACGCCCCAAGGAGTGACCGGATGACGACCACCGGAGGTGCGGCCTTCGCCACCACCATGCGGGTGATCGACCGGGTTCATCACGACACCGCGGACGGTCGGACGCACACCACGCCAACGGGTCGCACCGGCCTTGCCCAGCTTGCGCAGGCTATGCTCGGCGTTGCCGACCTCGCCGATAACGGCGCGGCAGTCGGCGTGCACCTTGCGCATCTCGCCCGAGCGCAGACGCAGGGTCGCGGTCCCAGTGTCGCGCGCGACGAGCTGGGCAGAGGCACCGGCGGAACGCACCATCTGCGCGCCCTTACCGGGACGCATCTCGATGCAATGCACCTGAGTACCGACCGGAATATTGCGCAGCGGCATGCAATTGCCGACAGAGATCGGCGCGGCTTCACCCGCCTGCACGGTGTCACCCGCCTTCAGCCCCTTCGGAGCGATGATATAGGCGCGGTCACCATCGGCATACTTGAGTAGCGCAATATGCGCGGAGCGATTCGGATCGTATTCCAAGCGCTCGACGGTCGCCGGAACGCCCTCTTTGTTGCGCTTGAAATCGATAATGCGGTAACGCTGCTTGTGGCCACCGCCCTGATGGCGCACGGAAATGCGTCCCTGGTTATTACGGCCGCCGTGCTTGCTTTTCTTCTCGATCAAGGGTGCATAAGGCGCACCCTTGTGCAGGTCCGGAGTCGTCACTTTGACGACAAAGCGGCGCCCGGCAGACGTCGGTTTAGTCTTTACGATTGGCATCTTGGTCTATCCGTTGCTGTCCGCCGCCGCGCTCACGCGCCGCCGCCGAAGTCGATGTCTTGACCGGCCTTCAAGCGCACATACGCCTTGCGCCAGTCCTGCCGCTTGCCCAGGCGCTGCCCGTGGCGCTTTTGCTTACCCTTCACATTGAGGATCTGGACGGTATCGACCTGAACCTCGAAGAGCAGCTCAACGGCACTCGCCACTTCCTGCTTGGTCGCATCGGTCGTGACGCGGAAGGCCACCTGCCCAGCGGTTTCCGCCAGACGCGAGGACTTCTCTGAGATGATTGGCGCAACCAGCACCTTCATCAGACGCTCATTGCTGCTCATGCCAGTCGCTCCTCAAGCTTCTTGATGGCCGCCTCGGTTGCGAGTACGGAATCAAAGGTCACCATGCTGACCGGATCCACTTCCTGAGCCGACATGACATCGACATTCGGAAGATTGCGCGCAGCCAGGAAGAGCTTGTCATCGAAGCCGTCGGTCAGGATGAGCACATCCCGAACATCGTAGGTCTTCAACAGCGCGAGCAATTCCTTGGTCTTGGGCGCTTCGAGCGCCAACTCCGGCGCAACGATCAGGCGCTCGGCACGGACCAGCTCGGAGATGATCGAGCGCACGGCGCCACGATACATCTTGCGGTTCACCTTCTGAGAGTAATCGCGCGGCTGGGCAGCGAAGGTGACACCACCGGAACGCCAGATCGGGCTACGCGACGTACCGGCACGCGCACGTCCTGTTCCCTTTTGACGCCACGGCTTGGCACCGCCACCCGAGACGGCAGAACGATTCTTCTGAGCCTTGGTTCCAGCGCGCGCACCCGCGAGATAGGCGACCACGACCTGATGAACCAAACCTGGTTTGTATTCGACGCCGAACACGGCGTCTGAAACCTGCACACTGGCCGAGCCAGTGTGGTTTCGAATGGCGAGTTCCATGAGTGCTTAGCCCTTGTTCTTTTGCTTCACGGACGGCAGCACGATCAATCGCCCGCCGGTCGGTCCCGGCACACCGCCACGGACCAGCAGCAGGTTACGGTCGGTATCGACCCGCACTACCTCGAGGTTCTGCTGACAACGATTGGCCGCACCCAGGTGACCAGCCATCTTCTTACCCTTCCAGACGCGACCCGGGGTCTGGTTCTGACCGATGGAACCCGGCGCACGGTGCGACAGCGAGTTACCATGGGTCCGATCCTGTCCGGCAAAGTGGTGACGGCGAATGACGCCGGCGAAACCGCGACCTTTGGTCACGCCACGCACGTCGACCTTCTGGCCAGGCTCGAAGATGGAGACCGAAATCTCCTGCCCGACCTGCAGATCCGCACCTTCCTCGCCTTCAAGACGAAATTCCTTCAACACCTCGCCGGCTTCGACGCCGGCCTTGGCGTAGTGACCCGCCATCGGCTTGGTCACCCGAGAGGCGCGACGCGTACCGAATGCCACCTGAATAGCGCAATAGCCATCGGTCTCGGCGGACTTCACCTGGCTGATGTGATTCGGCGTCACCTCGATCACGGTGACCGGAACGCTCTCGCCGGTCTCGGTGAAGAGGCGCGTCATGCCGGCTTTGCGGCCGATAACTCCAATCGTCATCGTATCGTCCTCAGCTCAGCTTGATCTGGACGTCGACACCGGCGGCCAGATCCAGTTTCATCAGCGCGTCGACCGTCTTGTCGGTCGGGTCGACGATATCCATCAGGCGCTTGTGGGTCCGCAGCTCGTACTGATCGCGCGCGTCCTTGTTGACGTGCGGCGACACCAGAACGGTGAAACGCTCCTTCTTCGAGGGCAGCGGGACCGGACCACGCACCTGAGCGCCGGTGCGCTTGGCGGTATCCACGATCTCGCGGGCGGACTGATCGATCAGACGATGATCGAATGCCTTCAATCGAATACGAATTCTCTGGTTCGTCATGTCCTTACTCGATGATCTTGGAGACGACGCCGGCACCGACGGTACGGCCACCTTCACGTACCGCAAAGCGCAAACCTTCTTCCATCGCGATCGGCGCGATCAGCTTGACCGTCATCTTGACGTTATCGCCAGGCATGACCATCTCGATCCCTTCCGGCAGATCGCAGGCGCCGGTGACGTCGGTGGTCCGGAAGTAGAACTGCGGACGGTAGCCGTTGAAGAAGGGCGTGTGACGACCGCCCTCTTCCTTGCTCAGCACGTACACTTCGGCTTCGAAGTGGGTGTGCGGGGTGATGGAACCCGGCTTGGCCAACACCTGACCGCGCTCGACGTCCTCACGCTTGGTGCCACGCAGCAGCGCACCGATGTTGTCGCCGGCCTGACCTTGATCGAGCAGCTTGCGGAACATCTCGACGCCGGTGCAGGTGGTCTTGACGGTGTCTTTGATACCAACGAT
>NZ_JBHUHX010000028.1:0-16660 GCF_042682685.1 Thiorhodococcus fuscus | reverse complement strand
TGGTCGACGTGGCCGATGGTGCCGACGTTGACGTGGGGCTTGCTACGTTGGAATTTTTCTTTGGACATCCCGCTCTACCTATAACTGAATTACTGTTTCTTGGAGACCGCTTCGGCAATGCTGGCGGGCACCTCGTTGTACTTGCTGAACTCCATGCTGTAGGTCGCGCGACCCTGGGTCGCCGACCGCAGGTCGGTCGCATATCCGAACA
This sequence comes from Thiorhodococcus fuscus, assembly GCF_042682685.1. Classification (NCBI taxonomy): domain Bacteria; kingdom Pseudomonadati; phylum Pseudomonadota; class Gammaproteobacteria; order Chromatiales; family Chromatiaceae; genus Thiorhodococcus; species Thiorhodococcus fuscus. The sequence continues at coordinate 16,449 of NZ_JBHUHX010000028.1, read as the reverse complement.
TCTGGGACAGAGGAACCTCGGCACGGATGATCTTGCCTGACGGCGCATCATCCATTCCCTGAATCATGCCGCGACGACTGTTCAAGTCGCCCATGACATCACCCATGTTCTCCTCTGGCGTCACGACCTCGACCTTCATGATGGGCTCAAGCAGTACTGGCTTGGCCTTGGCTGCCGCCTCCTTGATCGCCATGGAGCCTGCGATCTTGAAGGCCATTTCGCTCGAATCGACCTCGTGATAGGAACCGTCGTAGAGCGTGACCTTGACGTCGACCATGGGGAATCCGGCGAGAATGCCGTTCTTCATGGCCTCCTGAATACCCTTATCAACCGCAGGAATGTATTCCTTCGGCACGGTACCGCCAACGATCGCGTTGACGAATTCGTAACCGCCACCGGCCTCCTGCGGCTCGACACGGATGAGAACGTGACCGTACTGACCGCGACCACCGGACTGGCGAGCGAACTTGGTGTCCTGCTCGACGGTCGCACGGATGGTTTCGCGATAACTGACCTGGGGCGCGCCCACGTTGGCCTCGACCTTGAACTCGCGACGCATACGGTCGACGATGATCTCCAGGTGCAGCTCGCCCATTCCGGAGATGATGGTCTGCCCCGACTCCTCGTCGGTATGCACACGGAAGGAGGGGTCTTCCTGCGCCAGCTTCTGCAAGGCGATGCCCATCTTCTCCTGGTCGCTCTTGGTCTTGGGCTCCACCGCAACCGAGATGACCGGCTCCGGGAACTCCATGCGCTCCAGGGTGATGATGCTGCCGAGATCGCACAGGGTGTCACCGGTGGTGACGTCCTTCAGGCCAACGGCCGCAGCGATGTCGCCAGCACGGACCTCTTTGAGTTCCTGACGCTCGTTGGCATGCATCTGCAGGATGCGGCCGACACGCTCCTTCTTGCTCTTGACCGGGTTGTAGACCGTGTCGCCGGACTTGATGACACCGGAATAGACACGGAAGAAGGTCAGGGTGCCGACGAAGGGGTCGGTCGCAATCTTGAACGCGAGCGCGGCGAACGGCTCTTCATCGGAGGCGTGACGCTCACCCTCGGACTCGTCCTTGTCGTCGAGAATACCCTTGATCGCGGGCACATCGACCGGAGAGGGCATGTAGTCGATCACGGCGTCCAGCATGGCCTGAACGCCCTTGTTCTTGAAGGCCGTACCGCAGAGCATGGGCACGATCTCGCTCTTGAGCGTACGGGCACGCAGACCATACTGGATTTCATCCAGGGTCAGCTCGACACCTTCGAGATACTTCTCCATCAGCTCTTCGCTGGCCTCGGCGGCTGCCTCGACCATCTTCTCGCGCCACTCTTCGCAGGTCGCGAGCAGATCCTCAGGGATATCGCGCAGCTCGAACTCCATGCCGCGAGAGGCATCGTCCCAATAGACGGCCTTCATCTTCACCAGATCGACGACGCCCTTGAAGTCTTCCTCGGCACCGATCGGAACCTGAATCGGAACGGGATTGCCGCCCAAACGGTCCTTTACCTGCCCAACGACACGGAAGAAGTTCGCACCCATGCGGTCCATCTTGTTGACGAACGCAAGACGCGGGACGCCGTACTTGTCGGCCTGACGCCAGACGGTCTCGGACTGAGGCTCGACACCGCCGACCGCACAGAAAACCGCGCAGGCGCCGTCCAGCACACGCAGCGAACGCTCCACCTCGATGGTGAAGTCGACGTGTCCGGGGGTGTCGATGATGTTGATGCGGTGCTCAGGACGGTCGTGACCCATGCCCTTCCAGAAGCAGGTCGTCGCTGCGGAGGTGATGGTGATACCACGCTCCTGCTCCTGCTCCATCCAGTCCATGGTGGCAGCGCCATCGTGCACTTCGCCAATCTTGTGGGAGACACCCGTATAGAAAAGGATGCGCTCTGTAGTGGTGGTCTTCCCAGCATCAATGTGAGCCATGATGCCAAGATTGCGATACCGCTCGATGGGTGTGCTACGTGCCACGACTGAATCCGCCCTGATGAATCTTAAAGATCGTAAAGACCGCTAGAACAAACGCTACCAGCGGTAATGCGAGAAGGCCTTGTTGGCCTCCGCCATGCGGTGCGTATCTTCTTTCTTTTTCACTGCCGAACCGCGCGAGTCGGCCGCATCCATCAGCTCGCCAGCGAGGCGCTGTGCCATGGACTTTTCCGAACGCTTGCGTGCAGCGTCGATGAGCCAACGCATCGCCAGCGAATTGCGGCGCGTCGGACGCACCTCGACCGGCACCTGATAGGTCGCACCACCAACACGCCGGGACTTGACCTCGACTGCCGGACGCACGTTATCCATCGCCAGCTCGAGCAGCTCGACCGGCTTGGCGCCTTTCTTCTCGGCAACCTGATCCAGAGCGCTATAGATAATACGCTCGGCGACGGATTTTTTACCGTCTTCCATCATCATATTGATGAACTTGGTCAACAATTCGCTTCCGTGCTTCGGATCCGGGAGGATCTGGCGACGGGCGGCAACGCGTCTTCTCGGCATGACTTAAGACTCCGACCTTGGTCGTTAACTAATTAGCTGCTAGGGATCGCTGAGCGACAATCACTTCTTCGGGCGCTTGGCGCCGTACTTGGAGCGACCCTGACGCCGCTTCTCGACACCAGACGTGTCCAGCGTGCCGCGCACGGTGTGATAGCGCACGCCAGGCAAGTCCTTGACGCGGCCCCCGCGGATCAGGACCACCGAGTGCTCCTGAAGATTATGCCCTTCACCACCGATATAGGAGGCGACCTCGAAGCCGTTGGTCAGGCGCACGCGGGCGACCTTACGCAGAGCCGAGTTCGGCTTCTTCGGGGTCGTGGTATAGACACGCGTACAAACGCCACGGCGCTGCGGGCACGCCTCCAACGCGGGCACGTTGGACTTGGCCACGTTGCGCCGGCGAGGCTTCCGGACGAGTTGGTTGATCGTTGCCATGCAATCAGTCTCCAGCGGCGCCCTCGCGCCATAATCACGAGAGTCAAACGAATACCTGCACGAAACCCAGCCGGCCAAACACCACCAGCTTGACGCACGAATGCAATCGATCGACTCGGGGACCGGGCGGTGAGCCCAGACCAAGGAACCGGACTAAGAAAATGAGACTAGCCGGCAGATCGCCGGCTAGCTGAGACAGAGCAGTATAGGGAGCTACCCCTTACCTGTCAACATCCTATCAAGAACGAATGACAGGCTCGGGCTCGCGGCACCTTAACCTGCTTCCGAGGTATTGAGGGCCTTCTTCAACGCCTCTTCGAGCTCCTCGGTCGCCATCTCGACCTTGGAGGAGCCATGCCCATCCAAGATCCGCTGACGACGGCGCTCCTGATGATAGGCCAAGCCCGTACCCGACGGAATCAGACGGCCGACGATGACGTTTTCCTTCAGGCCCAGCAGACGGTCGGTCGATCCGCGCACCGCCGCCTCGGTGAGAACACGCGTGGTCTCCTGGAAGGAGGCCGCCGAGATGAAGGACTCGGTCGCCAAGGATGCCTTGGTGATACCCAGCAGCAGGGGCTCGTAGAGCGCGGGCTGCTTGTTCTCGGCCATGGCACGCTTGTTCTCGTCCAGGAGCAGCGAGTACTCGACCTGCTCGCCGCGCAGCAGGCGAGTGTCGCCGGTCGCGGTGATCTCGACCTTACGCAGCATCTGGCGCACGATGACCTCGATGTGCTTGTCGTTGATCTTGACGCCCTGCAGCCGATAGACGTCCTGGATCTCCTTGACGAGATACTCGGCCAGGGCGGTCACGCCCTTCAGACGCAGGATGTCATGCGAGGACAGCTCGCCGTCGGCGATCATCTCGCCGCGCTCCACGCGTTCGCCCTCGAAGACGTTGACGTGACGCCACTTCGGAATCAGCTCCTCGACCGTCTCGCCGTCGTCCTTGGTGATGACCAGACGCTGCTTACCCTTGGTGTCCTTACCGAAACCGATCGTACCGCTGGCCTCCGCCAGAAGCGCCGGCTCCTTGGGCTTGCGCGCCTCGAAGAGGTCGGCGACGCGCGGCAGACCACCCGTGATGTCGCGGGTCTTGGAGGACTCCTGCGGGATACGCGCCAGGATGTCGCCGACACCGACCTTGGCGCCGTTGGCGACGCTGACGATAGCGCCCGAAGACAGGGCGTAGCGCGCCGGCAGATCGGTACCCGCGATGTTGAGCTCCGTGCCGTCGTCGCCGAGCAGCTTCACCATCGGCCGCAGATCCTTACCGGCCGAGGGACGCTGCTTGGGATCGATGACGACCAGCGAGGTCAGACCCGTGACGTCGTCGACCTGCCCCTGAACGGTGACACCCTCGATGAAGTCCTCGAACTCCAGGGTACCCGCCACCTCGGTAACCACAGGGTGGGTATGCGGGTCCCAGCTAGCGACCACGTCGCCCGGCTTGACCGTATCGCCATCGGAGACGCGCAACGTGGCGCCATAGGGCACCTTGTAACGCTCCTTCTCCATGCCGCGCTCGTCGACGACCGTGAGTTCGCCTGAGCGCGAAACCGCAACCAGGTTGCCCGAGTGGTGCCGCACCGTCTTGATGTTGTGCAGACGGGCCGAACCGGCGTTCTTGATGTCGATACTGTTGACGGCCGCCGCTCGCGAGGCCGCGCCACCGATGTGGAAGGTCCGCATGGTGAGCTGGGTACCTGGCTCGCCGATGGACTGGGCCGCGATGACACCGACCGATTCGCCCATGTTGACGCGATGACCACGCGCCAGATCGCGACCGTAACACTGGGCGCAAACGCCGAGGCGCGATTCGCAGGTGATGGGCGAACGCACCCGCACCTGGTCGATACCCACTTCCTCGAAGCGCTCGACCCAGCTCTCATCCAACAGCGTTCCCGCCGAGCAGACCAGTTCGTCGGTGCCGGGACGATAGACGTCGATGGCGCAGACGCGACCGAGGATACGCTCGCGCAGCGGCTCGACGACGTCGCCGCCCTCGATGATGGGCGCCATGAGCAGACCCTGCTCGGTGCCGCAGTCCTCTTCCAGCACGACCATGTCCTGCGCCACGTCGACCAGACGCCGGGTGAGATAACCCGAGTTGGCGGTCTTGAGCGCCGTATCGGCAAGACCCTTACGCGCGCCGTGGGTCGAGATGAAGTACTGGATAACGTTCAGACCTTCACGGAAGTTCGCCGTGATGGGCGTCTCGATGATGGAGCCGTCCGGCTTGGCCATGAGACCACGCATACCAGCCAACTGACGAATCTGCTGAGCGGAGCCACGCGCACCAGAGTTGGCCATCATGTAAATAGAATTGAAGGAATCCTGCCTGCGCTCGTCGGCCACGCGATTCTTGGCATCCTTGAACGCGGAGACGATGCGATCGCGCCGCTCCTGCCCCTTGACCTTGTCGATCTCGACATAGGCCATCACGGCCGGACGATATTCCTCCACCTGCGCGTCGAACGTCTCGCGGAAGGCCGTCAGATCCGTTTCGCCTCGCGCCAATTGATCGCAGACCTCGCTCAGCTTGGTCTGCCACTCGCCGAAGATGCGCTTGACCGCCATCCGGTCCTCGCCTTCCAGCGCATTCACCACCGCCTGACGGTATTCGGCCACCAAACGCTGCGCTTCGAACCCAGGATTACCGGCAGTCTGCTCGGTACCCAGCTTGCTCATCATGGCTTTGGCGACCTGATCGTTGGTGCGCGACCAGATATCGACGACCTTGTTGTAACGCTCGCCATTGGTCACCAAGCCAGACGCGTACTGCTGCTGGATCTCCTTGACCTCGGTCTCGGCTGCGGCAAGCAGCGAGCCCTTGTCCATCTTGGCATCCACCTCGTCGCGCGGTACCTCCATGTCGTCGAGACCGATGGAGACACCCGCGCGGGTCGCCATGCGGAAGCCCAGATACATGACCTGGTCGGCGAAGACGACCGTATCCTTGAGCCCGAGGCGGCGATAGCAGGTATTGATCAGCATCGAAATCTGCTTCTTGCCCATCGGGCGGTCGATCAGATCGAACGGCAGGCCGTCGGGCACGATGGCGAAGACCAGAGCGCGACCGAGCGTCGTGGTCTTGACGCTGGTCACATCGCGCAAGGTGCCGTCTTTCGACTTGATGATCTCGCGAATCCGCACACGACAGCGCGCATGCAAATCGGCCGCGCCGGTCTCATAGGCGCGACGCGCCTCGTCGATGTCGGCGAAGGCACTGCCCTCCCCTTTGGCACCGACGCGCTCACGCGTCATGTAATAGAGCCCGAGCACCACGTCCTGCGAAGGCACGATGATGGGCTCGCCATTGGCGGGCGAAAGGATATTGTTGGAGGCCATCATGAGCGCGCGCGCCTCCAGCTGGGCCTCCAGCGAGAGCGGCACGTGAACGGCCATCTGGTCGCCGTCGAAGTCGGCGTTGAAGGCGGTACAGACCAGCGGATGGAGCTGGATGGCCTTGCCCTCGATCAACACCGGCTCGAACGCCTGGATGCCCAGACGGTGCAGGGTCGGCGCACGGTTGAGCATGACCGGATGTTCGCGGATGACCTCTTCGAGGATATCCCAAACCTCGGCCGTGCCGCGCTCGACCATCTTCTTGGCCGCCTTGATCGTCGCCGCCAGACCGCGCAGCTGCAGCTTGCTGAAGATGAACGGCTTGAACAGCTCGAGCGCCATGCGCTTGGGCAGACCGCACTGATGCAGCTTGAGGTAGGGGCCGACCACGATGACCGAACGCCCGGAGTAATCGACGCGCTTACCGAGCAGGTTCTGGCGGAAGCGCCCCTGCTTGCCTTTGATCATATCGGCAAGCGACTTGAGCGGGCGCTTGTTGGTGCCCGTGATGGCGCGACCGCGACGACCGTTGTCGAGCAAGGCGTCGACCGACTCCTGGAGCATGCGCTTCTCGTTGCGCACGATGATGTCGGGCGCGACCAGATCCAGCAGACGCTTGAGACGGTTGTTGCGGTTGATGACGCGACGATAGAGATCGTTGAGATCCGAGGTCGCGAAACGACCGCCGTCCAGCGGAACCAACGGACGCAGCTCGGGCGGAAGCACCGGCAGCACGGTCAGGATCATCCACTCGGGACGATTGCCGGACGCGAGCAGCGACTCCATCAGCTTGAGCCGCTTGGAGAGCTTCTTGATCTTGGTCTCGGAGTTGGTGCCCTCGATCTCCTCGCGCATCTTGCGGATTTCGGTGGGCATGTCGATGGTGCGCAGCAGCTCGAAGACCGCCTCGGCACCCATGCGGGCGTCGAACTCGTCGCCGTTGGCCTCAAGCGCGTCCAGATACTGCTCGTCGTTGAGCAGCTGGCCACGCTCCAGCTCCTGCACCAGACCCGGATCGATGACCACGAAGGACTCGAAATAGAGGATGCGCTCGATGTCGCGCAGGGTCATGTCGAGCAGCAGTCCGATACGGGACGGCAGCGACTTGAGGAACCAGATGTGCGCGACCGGGCTGGCCAGGTCGATGTGCCCCATGCGCTCGCGGCGCACCTTGGCCAGGGTGACCTCGACGCCGCACTTCTCGCAAACGACGCCGCGGTGCTTGAGACGCTTGTACTTGCCGCAGATGCACTCGTAATCGGTAATGGGTCCGAAGATCTTGGCGCAGAAGAGACCGTCACGCTCCGGCTTGAAGGTGCGGTAATTGATGGTCTCGGGCTTCTTGACCTCGCCATAGGACCAGGAACGGATCATCTCGGGGGAGGCAAGCCCGATCTTGATGGCGTCGAACTCGAGCGCCTGGCCCTGTTGCTTGATGATTTTCAGTAGATCTTTCAAGACCTTTATCTCCTGCCTGGGATAACCGGCTAAACGCTGGCCCTAAATTCGCCTGATGTGGCTCCGGGCAACGCCACATCCAAGAAGAACGCAAACGAACGGGAGAGCCACGAGACGCTCCGAGGACCACCACAGCGTAAAACGCCAATCGGCAAGATCCGATCGTTCCCGCGGAAACCTATCCATTCACGAGGTGCGCGAAAACGCGCACCTCAGCGCCTTCCTCTCAATCCTGCTGAAGCTCGATGTTGATTGCGAGCGAGCGAATCTCCTTGACGAGCACGTTGAAGGACTCAGGCATGCCAGCTTCCATCCGATGATCGCCATCGACGATGTTTTTATACATCTTGGTACGACCATTGACGTCGTCGGACTTGACCGTGAGCATTTCCTGCAAGGTATAGGCGGCACCGTAAGCCTCCAGCGCCCACACCTCCATCTCTCCGAAACGCTGACCACCGAACTGCGCCTTACCGCCGAGCGGCTGCTGGGTCACCAAGCTGTACGGACCAGTCGAACGGGCATGCATCTTGTCGTCGACCAAGTGATTCAGCTTGATCATATACATATAGCCGACCGTGACCGGGCGCTCGAACTGATCGCCGGAGCGGCCGTCGAACAGGATGGTCTGACCGTTCGGGACACCCTGCGCCGAGTTGTCGCGTTCGGCCAGCGCGAGCATGGCGAGAATTTCCTCTTCGGTCGCACCGTCGAAGACCGGCGTCGCGAGCGGCACGCCCTTGGTCAGATTGCCTGCCAAGGCCAAGATCTCGTCGTCGGACAGTCCCTGAATGTCTTCCTGCTTGCCACTGCTGTTGTAGACCTGATCTAGGAAGGCGCGCAGTTCCTCGACCGCCGCCTGCCGCTTGAGCATGCGGTTGATGCGGTCGCCAAGACCGTTGGCCGCCCAGCCGAGATGGGTCTCAAGAACCTGTCCCACGTTCATGCGCGAGGGCACGCCCAGCGGGTTCAGAACGATGTCCACCGGCTCACCGTCGGCCGAGAAGGGCATATCCTCGACCGGAACCACCTTGGAGATGACACCCTTGTTCCCGTGACGACCCGCCATCTTGTCGCCCGGCTGGATGCGACGCTTCACGGCCACGTAGACCTTGACCATCTTGAGCACGCCCGGGGCGAGATCGTCGCCGCTGGCGATCTTGCGCTTCTTGACCTCGTAGCGCTCGCGGAATTCCTCGCGCTGCTGCTTGACCTGGGCCGCGACCGCCTCGATCTGGGTCGCGATCTCCTCGTCCTGCATGCGGATCTCGAACCACTGATCGCGCGATCCCTTTTCCAGGAGCCCCTGGAGATAGGACTTGGTGATCTTGGAGCCGGGCTTGAGACCACCGGGTCCACCGTCGGCCACCTTGCCGATCAGCATCTTCTCGACACGATGGAAGGTATCGTTCTCCATGATGCGCTGCTGGTCGGCGAAGTCCTTGCGCACGCGCTCGAGCTCCATTTCCTCGATCTGCATCGCGCGCTTGTCCTTTTCGACGCCGTCGCGCGTGAAGACCTGGACGTCGACCACGGTGCCGTTCATGCCCGTGGGCAGACGCAGCGAGGTGTCCTTCACGTCCGAGGCCTTCTCGCCGAAGATGGCGCGCAGCAGCTTCTCCTCGGGGGTCAGCTGGGTCTCGCCCTTGGGCGTCACCTTGCCGACCAGGATATCGCCGTCGCGCACCTCGGCGCCGACATAGACGATACCGGACTCGTCGAGCTTGGACAGCGCCGACTCGCCGACATTCGGGATATCGCCGGTGATCTCTTCCGGCCCCAGCTTGGTGTCGCGAGCCAGACAGGACAGCTCCTCGATATGGATGCTGGTGAAGCGGTCTTCCTGCACTACACGCTCGGAGATGAGGATGGAGTCCTCGAAGTTGTAGCCGTTCCAGCACATGAAGGCGACGCGCAGGTTCTGCCCCAGCGCCAGTTCGCCCATGTCGGTCGAGGGACCGTCGGCCAGCACGTCGCTACGCGCGATCAGATCGCCGGGCTTGACCAGCGGACGCTGATTGATACATGTGTTCTGGTTCGAGCGCGTGTATTTGGTGAGGTTGTAGATATCCACGCCCGGCACGCCCGGCACCGCCTCGTCGTCGTTGACGCGCACGACGATTCGCGCGGCATCCACCGACTCGATCGTACCGCCGCGACGCGCGACCACGCAGACGCCCGAATCCTTGGCGACCACGCGCTCCATGCCGGTACCGACCAGCGGCTTCTCGGCGCGCAGCGTCGGAACGGCCTGACGTTGCATGTTCGAGCCCATGAGGGCGCGGTTGGCGTCGTCGTGCTCAAGGAAGGGGATCAGCGACGCGGCCACCGAGACGATCTGACGCGGAGAGACGTCCATGTACTGGACCTCCTCCGGGGGACGCATGGTGAACTCGTTCGCGTGACGGCAGGAGACCAAAGCGTCGGTCAGCTCGCCGTTCTCCCCCAGGGTGGCGTTGGCCTGGGCGATAACGTAGTTGCCTTCCTCGATCGCCGAGAGATAGTCGATCTCTTTGGTGACCAGCCCGTTCTCCACCTTGATGTAGGGGGTTTCGAGGAAGCCGTAAGAGTTGGTCCGCGCGTAGACGGCCAGCGAATTGATCAGGCCGATGTTCGGGCCTTCAGGGGTCTCGATCGGGCAGACGCGACCGTAATGCGTCGGGTGCACGTCGCGCACCTCGAAGCCGGCGCGCTCGCGCGCCAGACCGCCAGGACCAAGCGCCGAGACGCGGCGCTTGTGGGTAACCTCGGACAACGGATTGTTCTGGTCCATGAACTGCGAGAGCTGACTGGAACCGAAGAACTCCTTGATCGCCGCCGAGACCGGCTTGGCGTTGATCAGCTCCTGCGGCATCAGTCCCTCGGACTCGGCCAGGGACAGACGCTCCTTGACCGCGCGCTCGACACGGACCAGACCGACACGGAACTGGTTCTCCGCCATCTCACCGACGCAACGGATGCGACGGTTGCCGAGGTGATCGATGTCGTCGACCGTGCCGCGACCGTTACGTAGCTCGACCAGCACCTTGAGCGCATCGACGATGTCGGAGGTCCCGTCGCCGAACTCCTCATAGAGCTTCTTGGAGAACTCGTCGGTCCGGGCGGCGAAATAACGCCCGTCATAGACGACGCCAGGCCCCTCCTCTGAGGCCCGCCCAAGACGTCGGTTGAACTTCATGCGACCGACCGCTGAAAGGTCGTAGCGGTCCGGGGTGAAGAAGAGGTTGTGGAACAGGTTCTGAGCGGCCTCCTTGGTCGGCGGCTCGCCCGGACGCATCATGCGATAGATCTCGACCTGCGCCTCCAGATCGTTGGTGGTCGTATCGATGCGCAGGGTCTCGGAAATATAGGGACCCTGATCGAGATCGTTGACGAACAGGGTTTCGAGCGTCTCGATACCCTTTTGGAGCAGGGTCTCCAGCAGTTCGGGGGTGATGGGCTCGTTCGCCTCGGCGAACACCTCACCCGTCTCGGTATCGACCTGAGCCTGACTCAAGATGCGACCGAGCAGGAACTCGGCGGGCACCTCTAGGCGGTCGACACCCGCCTTCTGGAGTTCGCGAATGTGGCGTGCGGTCACGCGACGACCGGACTCGACCAGAACCTCGTCTCCGATCTTGACATCGAAACCCACGGTCTCGCCGCGCAAACGCTCGGGAACCAGATCCAGGGTGAGGGTTCGCCCCTGAATGCGGAAGGTATCGGTCTCGAAGAACCGAGCGAGGATCTCTTCCACGCTGTAACCGAGGGCGCGCAGCAGCACGGTCGCCGGCAATTTGCGACGACGGTCGATGCGCACAAAGACGTTGTCCTTGGGATCAAACTCGAAGTCGAGCCAGGAACCGCGATAGGGAATCACGCGCGCCGAGAAGAGCAGCTTCCCCGACGAGTGGGTCTTGCCCTTGTCGTGATCGAAGAAGACACCCGGCGAACGATGGAGCTGCGAAACGATGACACGCTCGGTGCCGTTGATGATGAAGGTACCGGTCTCGGTCATGAGCGGCAGTTCGCCCATGTAGACCTCTTGCTCGCGGATATCCTTCACGACCTTGGAGCCTGCCGGGGCATCCTTGTCGTAGATCACCAAACGCAGCAGCACACGCAGCGGAGCAGCGAAGGTGGCACCACGCAGATGACACTCGCGCTCGTCGAAGACCGGCTCGCCGAGCCGATACTTCACATATTCGAGGACGGCGTTTCCGGAATAGCTCTCGATCGGGAAGACCGACTTGAACGCGGCATGAAGCCCCACCTCTCTGCGATCCTTGACCGCACTATCGGCTTGCAGGAACTCCTTGTAGGAGCCAATCTGCGTCGCCAGGAGAAACGGCACGTCCAGAATGCTGGGACGCTTGCCGAAGTCTTTGCGGATGCGCTTTTTTTCGGTGAACGAATAGGCCATTATGCCTTCCCTCGAGGTGCTTGCTTGGGTCCCTGACGGGGCGTGAACTCTGATGCGGGTTGCAGACGGCAAGGTACGAGCATCAAACCGATAGCGTGATCAGCGCCGCACGCGGCGACGTCCCCAAACCAGGGCACGCCGTCGGGCTGTCTCGACCCAACGGGAAAAGGCCGGCGGCTTGTCGCCGCCAGCCCGAACGCTTCGTCGAAGACGTAGCGACGCAATGCGCCGTTACTTGATTTCGACGCTGGCGCCAGCCTCTTCGAGCTCCTTCTTGGCCGCTTCGGCTTCGGCCTTGGAGATGCCTTCCTTCAGGGTGGTCGGAACGCCTTCGACGGCGTCCTTCGCTTCCTTCAGGCCGAGACCGGTGAGACCGCGAACGGCCTTGATGACGCCAACCTTGTTGGCGCCGAAGGAGGTCAGAATGACGTCGAACTCGGTCTGCTCTTCAGCAGGAGCTGCATCCGCACCCGCGCCAGGAGCGGCGACGGCGACGGCGGCAGCGGCGGTCACGCCGAACTTCTCTTCCATCGCGCTGATGAGATCGACGACCTCAAGCACGGTCATGTTGCCAATCGCTTCGAGAATGTCTTCTTTCGAAACGGCCATGGGTTTCTCCTAAAGTCTAAATCGGGGTAATCGGATTGCTGATGGATCGAGGACGCCGATCAGGCGGCCTCTTTGGCATCGCGAATCGCGGCAATGGTGCGGACCAGCTTGCCCGGCACCTCGTTGATGGTCGCTGCGAGCTTCTGCACCGGAGCCTTCATGACCGACATCAGCATGCTGACCGCCTGATCGTAAGTCGGCATCTTGGCGAGGGCGCCAATATCCGATGGATCAAGCAGCTTGCCGCCCAGGGCGACCAAGCGCACCTGGAATTTGTCGTGCTCCTTCGCAAATGCCTCGACAACGCGCGCTGCGGCACCAGGATCTTCCTGCGAGAAGGCGAGAATCATAGGGCCGGTCAGCCCATCTCGCATGCAGGCGAAATCTGTGTCTTCCAGCGCGCGCCGCGCCAGGGTATTCTTAACCACGCGAACATAGACGCCTGACTTGCGTGCTTCCACGCGCAGCTTGGTCAATTGCTCGACGGTCAAGCCCCGGTATTCGGCACCGATGGCCGAATAGGCGCTCTTAGCGACTTCCGCGACTTCGGCGACGATTGCTTCTTTTTGCGCAAAATTTAGCGCCACTGTCGTCACCTCTGAACTAGATAACCCGACCGAGGTCGGGCGGCATCCCCGCGAACCGCATCCCGCGATTCCATGGCACGCCAGAAATGTGCGCCTTCATCAGCAAAACAACCTGACTCGGGAGCACCGTCTGCGCAGGCGTCGGATGCATTAAGTCCCATCGACGTCACTCCGATCGATCAACGAGACACCTGCGGTCTTTGACGGCCTCCGGCGGTTGCCGAGACCTCAAAGAAACCTAGAACATCCCGGCACTCAGGCGCCGGGATTGCGAAATCACATGCTCAGGCCAGAATGGTCGATCGTCAAACCAGGACCCATGGTGCTGGAAACGGTCACCCGCTGCATGTAGACACCCTTCGCAGAGGTAGGCTTCGCCTTCATAAGGCTGCCCAGCAACGCCTCCAGATTCTCGCGCAGCTTCTCCGGCTCGAAGTCGACCTTGCCGAGCGGACAATGAATGATGCCGCCCTTGTCGGTCCGATAACGAACCTGGCCAGCCTTGGCGTTGCGCACGGCCTCGGCGACATCCGGCGACACAGTGCCGACCTTGGGGTTAGGCATGAGACCGCGAGGACCCAGCACCTTACCCAACTGACCGACGATACGCATCGCATCGGGCGAGGCGATGACGACATCATAGTCAAGCTGACCTGCCTTCATCTCTTCAGCCAGATCTTCGAAACCGACACGATCCGCGCCAGCTTCCTTCGCTGCCTCGGCACCGGCGCCCTGAGCGAATACGGCAACTCGAACGGTCTTGCCAATACCATGGGGCAGCACGGTGGAACCACGCACGACCTGATCGGACTTACGCGGATCGACACCGAGATTAACAGCGACATCGACGCTTTCGGCGAACTTGACCTGAGACAACTCCTTCAGAAGCGCGAACGCCTCCTCAGCGGGGTATGCCTTGCCCTGCTCGACCCGCTCGCGGATCGCACGCACACGTTTGGACAGACCAGCCATTAGTTCACCCCCTCGACATTGAGACCCATCGCCCGTGCACTGCCAGCGATAGTACGAACGGCGGCGTCCATATCGGCGGCGCTCAAATCGGGCATTTTGATGGTCGCAACCTGTTCGAGTTGCTCGCGGGTCACGGTACCGACTTTGTTGGTATTCGGATTCGAGCTACCCTTCGGGATGCCCAACGTCTTCTTCAGCAGAACCGAAGCAGGCGGAGTCTTGGTAATGAAGGTGAAGCTGCGATCGGAGTAAACGGTGATGACGACCGGCGTCGGCAGACCCTTTTCCATGTCCTGCGTGCGCGCATTGAACGCCTTGCAGAACTCCATGATGTTCACGCCATGCTGACCAAGCGCAGGACCGACCGGAGGGCTAGGATTAGCCTCACCTGCCTTGACCTGCAGCTTGATATAGGCATTGATTTTCTTTGCCACGATATGTCTCCAATGGGTGCGATCGCCAGAGACGGAAGCCCTGGCTCCCCGGAAGTGCCCCACGACGGGGACAGGATATGAAGACCGAACCGGAAACCGGGCTCGGTCACGCTTCATTTCAGGATCTTGGTTGGAGGAAACCCGAGCGGGCACCTCCGCCGATTAGCCTTTCTCGACCTGGGAGAATTCGAGATCAACCGGCGTCGAACGTCCGAAGATCAGTACCGAGACCTTGACTCGACTCTTGTCGTAATCGACATCCTCGACGACACCATTGAAATCGGTGAAGGGACCATCGACCACGCGCACTACCTCACCAGGCTCATAGAGCACCTTTGGACGAGGCTTCTCGCCACCTTCTTCCAAACGCTGAAGAATAACCTGAGCCTGGGAATCCGGCACTGGGGCCGGACGATCGCCCGTTCCGCCAATGAAGCCCATGACCTTGGGAACGCTCTTGACGAGATGCCAGGTCTCGTCGGTCATTTCCATGTTGATGAGGACGTAACCGGGAAAGAACTTGCGTTCGCTCTTGCGCTGCTGGCCTCCGCGCATCTCGACGACCTCTTCGGTCGGAACGAGAATCATGCCGAACTGATCCTCAAGCCCAGCCCGCTTTATCCGATCCTCCAGCGAACGCTTGACCTGCCCCTCAAAGCCCGAGTAGGCATGGATGACGTACCAACGCATCGACATCTTCAGCCCCCTTGGCCGGTCAGGAATCGCAGGATCGTCATCAAGACCATATCGAAAAGCCACAAAACGATGCCGAGAATCAGCACCATAACGACGACGACAAGCGTCGTCTGCAGCGTTTCCTGACGCGTCGGCCACACGACCTTGCGAACTTCCATCCGCGCGTCAGAGACGAATTGCCAAAGGATATGACCACGCTCGGTCTGGAAGGCGACAGCGATCGCCGCCCCACTGACTGCCAGCAGGCCGACGACACGCAAGAGGGTCGACACACTCGAAAAGTAGTAAAAGGCAAAAATACCAATTACCAACAGAAATGCGGCGACAGCCAGCTTGATTGAATCCAAGCTGGCGCCACGGGCCTCTACACGTGAATTCATGAAAATCGCCTGCCGCTTAAGCGATGGGTTAAATGGCAGGCCAGGAGGGACTCGAACCCCCAACCTGCGGTTTTGGAGACCGCTGCTCTGCCAATTGAGCTACTGGCCTAAAACTATGTCAACTCGCGGCGCGCTCTCCGAGAATAGCCCGAATCACGCGCCGGTAAAACAAAGATCACTCGATGATCTTGGAGACGACGCCGGCACCGACGGTACGGCCACCTTCACGTACCGCAAAGCGCAAACCTTCTTCCATCGCGATCGGCGCGATCAGCTTGACCGTCATCTTGACGTTATCGCCAGGCATGACCATCTCGATCCCTTCCGGCAGATCGCAGGCGCCGGTGACATCGGTGGTCCGGAAGTAGAACTGCGGACGGTAGCCGTTGAAGAAGGGCGTGTGACGACCACCCTCTTCCTTACTCAGCACGTACACTTCGGCTTCGAAGTGGGTGTGCGGGGTAATGGAACCCGGCTTGGCCAACACCTGACCGCGCTCGACGTCCTCACGCTTGGTGCCACGCAGCAGCGCACCGATGTTGTCGCCGGCCTGACCTTGGTCGAGCAGCTTGCGGAACATCTCGACGCCGGTGCAGGTGGTCTTGACGGTGTCTTTGATACCAACGAT
>NZ_JBHUHX010000027.1:0-64616 GCF_042682685.1 Thiorhodococcus fuscus | reverse complement strand
CTAGCACCTCGCGGGCACGGAACAAAGGATAGCTCCGTCGCGGCAGATAATCACACGGGACGTAACACCGCAATGATCTCGGATCAACACCTCGACCATGTTCGAGATGGATCGGTGCTCGTGCTGGGCGGCAGTGCGTAGCGCTTCCTTCAGCGCTGGATCGATCCGGAAGGTCAAGGTGGCTGTCTTGGTGCTGGCCATCGTTCGACTCATGGGCTGACTAAGATGTACTGCAAATTACAGCAAAGATAGCGTTCGACCAACGTATTAATTTTGGCGAATGCGTAAGAGGATGGGCGGGCCTTGCGCCCTCTTCCCTTGGCTGTATCTCAATAGCAGTTTTTGGTTTGCGGCCCGATTTGGAAGGCCATTCGAGGCGGTCGTCGGTTGAACGACAGGGTCCGAACGTTCCTGGTCCAGATCGATTTCTCTAGGGCGCACGGCAGCTTTGCCTTGAAGTTTCGTCGGGCCGCAATCTTTCGGTCTAGTGGCGGTCTGTGTCTGGACTGGGGATCGAGCCCCAAGGATCCAACGGTTTCGTCTGGTTGGGTTGGGAGTCTGAAATGACCGGACCGCTTCCCCGAGCGTGACCAGTCCAGTATTCTCAAGGCCATGGATCTCTGCGTGCTCAAGCGCACGACTGAAACGTCGCCGCGCTTCGCGACTGGAATCGACCGGGGCAATACGGAGCCGGCCTGCGTCGCGACCGTCGCCAGGTGCTTTTTCTGGTGCGCATGGCGCGCGGTGGTTCGATGTCCCCTGAGCTCCACCTTAGGGGTGGTCATCTTCCAGCCAATCCGGCAAGCATCGGTATTTCCATGGCAACTTCTCTTTCCGCTATCGAGGCGCTGAGGCGTCTGCGCGATGGCAACCGTCGCTTCGCGAACAACTCGAACACCCTGGACAGTCGTCTGTCGCATCAGCAGCGCGCAGATCTGCTGGCTGGGCAGGAGCCGTTCGCCATCATTCTCGGCTGCTCGGACTCGCGCGTTCCGGCCGAAATCATCTTCGATCAGGGGATCGGCGACCTTTTCGTGATCCGCGTCGCTGGCAACATCGTGGCCCCGTCCCAGGTTGGGAGCGTGGAGTTCGCGGTATCGCGCTATCACACGCGTCTAGTCGTGGTGCTGGGACATTCGCGCTGTGGGGCCGTTTCGGCCACCATCGAAACCCTGCTCGACGGTGGGGATGCCGGCTCGCGCAATATCGACTCGATCGTCAATCGGGTGAAGCCCTCGGTGCAGGGATTGCTGGACACCGAGCTTCGCAATGATCGGGCCGCACTGCATCAGGCGGCGGTGCGGGCGAACGTGCGGGCCTCGGCCGATCATCTGCGGCATGGCTCCCAGATCATCGAGTCGATGATCGAGCAGGAGGATCTCATGGTGGTTGGCGCCGAATATGCGCTCGAAACCGGGCTGGTGGATTTCTTCGACGGTCTGACGGGCGAGGCTCTGAAGGATTGATCGAGCGTCTGCGCGGTCGCAACGGGCGGGATTCGGTGTGAAATCGCTCGCTCGTTGCGGCAGGGGGGCGATGTCGTCCAAGTTCGCGGCGTCTGCTGCTCGGAACGCGATCGGCGCACTCCGTTCGAGGTTTCGGCGCGACCGGATTTCAATGCGTTCTGATTTCAACGGTTTTCTGTTTTCGGTTCTATGAGGCTTCGACCCTTCATCGCGATTCTGGTGTTTGTCTTGCTTCTGGCGGGATGCCTTGTGTTGTGGTTTTCGGGGAGCTCTTTGCTCGGGCGGTTGGGTCTGGGAACGGGTGCATTGGAACTGGCGTCCCGGCCCACTGGTGGCGATTTCACGTTGCATTCGGCGAACGGTCCGGTACGTTTGGTCGATCTGCGTGGGCGGGTCGTGCTCATCTATTTCGGCTATACCTCCTGTCCGGATATCTGCCCGACCAATCTCGCCTATCTGGGGTCGGCGCTACAGGATCTGACGCCGAGGGAGCTGGATCGGGTGCTGGTGCTGTTCGTCAGCGTCGATTCGGCGCGCGACAGCCTGACCCACCTGGCCAGCTACGCTCGGTATTTCCATCCGAATATCGTCGGTATCACCGGTACTCCGGAAGAGGTCGCCCATGTCGCCGCCCTTTACGGGGCCGCCTATCGGAAGGTGCCTCAGGGAAATTCGGCGATGGGGTATCTGGTGGATCACTCGGCCTATACCTATGTCGTCGATCCCAAGGGTCGCCTGGTCGAGACCCTGGATCACGCGCCTTCGCCCCGTTTGGTGACGAAGACGATTCGTGCATTGCTCGCGGAGGACTAGCAAGCCGTCCCCGCGTCCTCCGTGTTCTGTCCGCCAACAATCACATTGAGGAGACGTCGTCCATGTTTCGATCGCTGAGATCCATCATTGCCGTTCTGGTCGCGAGTCTGTCGTTCGCTGTCTTCGCCGCCGATGTCGAGGTGGCCGATCCCTATGCACGAGCCGTTCCGCCCGGGCAACCCAATAGCGCTGTCTTCATGACTCTGAGCAACCCGTCACAGCAGGATCGCGTGCTGGTCGGTGCGGAAAGCTCCGTCGCCGAGACCGTCGAATTGCACACCCACATCCAGGCGGACGGCATGATGCAGATGCGGCGCATCGAGCGGATCGATCTGCCTGCTGGACAGTCGGTCGAACTGGCGCCTGGCGGGCTTCACGTCATGCTGATCGGTCTCCAGCATCCGCTCGATCCCGAGGCCACGATCGATCTGACACTGGTCTTCGATGACGGCGACCGAATGGCGCTCAAGGTTCCGGTACGCCGGATCGAGATGGGACAGATGCGTCATTCGAACATGGCCCACTGAGCCTGTGCCGCCGTGCGCACCGCGTGTTCCAAACGGGTATTCGGCGTCTGTTGCCCCTACCCGTTTCAGACCTCGGGTCCGCGATCGAAGCGACCTTGAGGTCGTTCGGGATATTTCCGCAAATATGCCTGTCTATGGCTCGGTGCGCGATCGGGTGAACGCGGTCATCAAGGGGGCATGCGGTTTGACCGAGATGCCAAATATCTGATATATATCGCCGGATTTTATGCACCCTAACTCCATCGGCCTTTCGTCAACGGATCAGGACGAGGCCCCGAACACGATTTAGATTCAGGCATTAGCGATGATGAAGACTTGGCTGGTAACGATTTCAGTGGCGGCTGCGTTGGCTGGTGGCACGATTCAGGCTGCCGAGCAGCTCGAACCGAACCCCGAAGCTGGCGCGGCAAAGGCCAATAGCATCTGCATGGCGTGTCACGGTCCGCAGGGCAACAGCATCGTGCCCACCTGGCCGAAGCTCGCTGGTCAGCACCCCGAGTACATCAAGAAGCAGCTGATGGACTTCAAGGCGGGCAATCGCTACAACGTTCAGATGACGCCCATGGCGATGCCTCTGACCGATCAGGAAATCGTGGACGTCGCGGCCTACTTCTCCAGCCAAGACCAGAGCGGCGGCAAGGCCGATCCTGAGGCGGCCAAGCTGGGCGAAAAGATCTTTCGCGCCGGCAACCCGGCCACCGGCGTTCCGGCATGCAGCGGCTGCCATGGTCCCGCTGGCATGGGGCAGGGACTGTCGAAGTTTCCTCGCATCTCCGGTCAGCACGCGGACTACGTGAAGCAGACCCTCGGCTACTTCCGTGATAGTGAGCGCGCCAACGATCCCAACGGCATGATGCGTACCGTCGCCGCCAAGATGAGCGATGCCGAGATCGCAGCCGTGTCTCAGTACGTGCAGGGCTTGAGCCGTTAAGATCGGTTGGCGCGCTGATCGCGCCGAATCGAGCTTAGATGGCGAAAAAGGCGGCTTTGGCCGCCTTTTTGCGCTGAAGCGAGCGTCCCTCAAATCGCCGGATCTCGGCCTTACCAGAACGGGTTCAACGAACCGGTAGCCCGGATAGCGCAAAGGCGTAATACGGGGATGCCACTGGGGTTGGTTTCCTGGGGTTCGCTGCGTTACATCCGGGCCAGGCGCTTGTCGTTCCGTCTGGGCTTGGACGCTGGGTGGGGGGCTGTGCTAGGGTCGCCCGCATTTGAAGGTTGACGATCCTCGGGGGATCGGTGTCTCCAGCATGCGGCAACTGAATCTGTTGAGTTATAACGTGCAGGCCGGGATCTACTCCCGTCAGTACAGCGACTATCTCACCAATAGCTGGAAGCACCTTCTGCCGCATCCTGAGCGTTTGGTGAATCTTTCCCGGATCGCGCAGGTGCTGCGTCAGTTCGATCTGGTGGGTCTGCAAGAGATCGATGCAGGCAGTCTGCGCAGCAACAACATCGACCAGATCCAGTATCTGGCCCGTCTCGGCGGTTTTCCCCACTGCTATCGTCAGATCAATCGCAATCTCGGCCCCTTCGCGCGGCACAGCAATGGGCTGCTGAGTCGGCTGAAGCCGGCGCGTATCGTCGAGCATCGGCTGCCTGGGCTACCTGGGCGCGGCGCGGTGACCGCCGAGTATCCGCTGTCGAACGGCGAGCATTTGGCGGTGGCCATCGTCCACCTTGCTCTGGGCTGGCGCGCCCGCCGTCGCCAACTGGACTATCTCGCCCACCTGGCCGGGCAGCATCCACTCATGGTGGTGATGGGCGACTTCAATTGCGGCTGCGATTCGAAAGGGCTGAACGCGATGGTCCGTAAGGCCGGAATGCGCGGCCTGGATTGCGAGCTCAAGACCTTCCCGAGCTGGCGCCCGCGCCACAATCTCGATCACATCCTCATCTCGCGCCCGCTCAAGCTGGTGTCCGCGCGGGTCATCGACTACGCCCTCTCGGATCACCTCCCGCTCAGCATGACCATCGAGCTGCCGGACGGGGTGCGTTTCGCCGAGACCATACCGAGCATGTGCTCCGCTTCGGTTTCCGCCTTGAACGCGAGCTAGCTGAGCTCCGAGCTCTCCAGGTGCCGGTTCACCGCGATCCAACTGCCGATCAGACCGAGCAGGATGCTTCCGCCGAGGATAGCCCCGGTCGCGGAGAGTCCGAGCCCGCTCAGGTCGAATTCGCTGCGGTAGAGGCTCGCCAGGCGCGAGACCGGTCGCTGGAGCAAGAGCACGGCGATGCTGACCAGGAGCCAGGCGGTGAGCCCGCCGAGCAGGCCGTACCAGGCACCTGTGTAGAGGAAGGGGCGGCGGATGAAGGCGTGGGTGGCCCCGACCAACTCCATGATCTCGATTTCGATCCGCCGATTGAGGATCTCCAGCCGGATGGTGTTGCCGACGATCAGCAGTACCCCGAGCCCGAGGAGTCCGCCCAACAGCATGGACGCGCTTTGGACCAGATCCAAGATGGCCTGAAAACGCTTCAGCCAGAGCATGTCCATGCGGGCGAAATCCGACTCGGGGAGTTTGAGCAGGCGTGTCCGCAAACGTTCCAGATGCTCGGGCGATGCGTTGAAGTGGTTGGGGTAGATGGCGAGCACGACCGGTAGCGGATTGCTCTTGAGCTGCTCCAACGCTTCCTCGAATCCTCCCAGGGCGCGAAATTCGGCCAGCGCCTGGTCGCGCGTGATGAGGTGCACCCGCGAGATCTCGGGCCAGGTCCTCAACCGTGCGGCGACCTTCTCGGCGTCCTTGTCGCTGGTTTCGAGCTTGAGGAAGAGCGACACGGCCGCGCTCTGGTCCCAGCCGCCGGCCATGGTGCGGAGATTCTCCGTCATCACGTAGAGCGCCGCCGGCAGCGAGAGCGAGATGCCGATCACGGCGATCGTCATGCCGGTCGGGAGCGGCATGTCCATCAGGCGCCCGAGCGTGGCCATGATGCTCTGCAGATGATGGTTGAACCAGATTCCCGGCCGGTCGAACAGGCGTGGGCTGCGGTTGCGAACGGAGCGTTTGTTGGCCATGGGTGTCACCAGTCCCCACTGTCGTCGACCACCCGCCCCTCGTCGAGCGTGATGATGCGGTGGTGCATGCTGTTGACGAGATTGAGATCGTGGGTGGCGATCAGCAGCGTGACGCCGACGTAATGGAAGCGCTCGAAGAGCACGAAGATCTCGCGCGAGAGGTCGGGGTCGAGATTACCGGTCGGTTCGTCGGCGAGCAGCACGGGCGGGCGGGCGACCACGGCCCGGGCGATGCCGACCCGCTGCTGCTCCCCGCCAGAGAGCGCGACCGGCGTGGCTCGCTCGCGTTTGAGTAGACCGACCTGATCGAGCGCGGCGCGAACGCGTCGGCCGATCTCCTTGTGACCGAGCCCCATGACTACCAGCGGCAGGGCGACATTGTCGAAGACGCTGCGGTCCGGCAGGAGGCGGTGGTCCTGGAAGATCATGCCGACCTGTCGGCGGTGGAAGGGGATCTGGCGTCGCGGCAGGCTCGCGAGGTTGCGGCCGTTGACGAAGATCTTGCCTCGCGACGGTCGCTCCAACAGGCCGATCAGTCGCAGGAGGGTGCTCTTTCCGGCGCCCGAGTGGCCCGTCAGAAAGACCATCTCGCCGGGGCTCATCTCGAAACCGATATCGCTCAACGCCTCCCCGCGTTCGGGATAGCGTTTGAAGACATGTTCGAAACGAATCACGGATCGGCCTCGCTATCCGAGCAGGGCGTCGAGGAATTCGTCGGGATCGAAGGGACGCAGATCCTCGATGGACTCGCCGACGCCGATGAAGCGAATCGGCACCTTGAGTTTGTCGGCGATGGCGAAGAGGATGCCGCCCTTGGCCGTGCCGTCGAGCTTGGTCAGGGTGATCCCGGTGATGCCGACCGCGCGATGGAAATGCTCCGCCTGGCTCAGTGCGTTCTGACCCGTGGTGGCGTCCACGACCAGCATCACCTCGTGCGGGGCCTCGGGATCGATCTTCTTGAGGACGCGCGCGACCTTGGATAGCTCGTCCATCAGATTGCTCTTGGTGTGCAGCCGGCCGGCGGTGTCCGCGATGAGCACGTCGGCTCCGCGCGCCGTGGCGGCCTGGAGCGCATCGAAGATGACCGATGCCGAATCGGCCCCGGTGTGTTGTGCGATGACCGGAATCTGGTTGCGCTCGCCCCAGGTTTCGAGCTGCTCCACGGCAGCGGCGCGGAAGGTGTCGCCGGCGGCGAGGATGACGCTGTTGCCTTCTTCTTGAAGACGCTTGGCGAGTTTGCCGATGGTGGTCGTCTTGCCGGCGCCGTTGATGCCGACCATGAGGATCACCTGGGGGCGTCCTGGCTGGGGTTGGCGGACCGGGCCGTCGGCCGCGCGCAGGATGTCGCGCAGCTCGTCCTTCAGGGCCTTGAGCAGGGCCTGGGGATCGGAGAGCGACTTGCGCTTCACCCGCTCGGCCAGGTCCGAGATGATGCGGCTGGTCGAGTCGACACCGAGATCGGCGGTGATGAGCAGCGTTTCCAGCTCCTCCATGAGGTCGTCGTCGATCTTCTTGCGTCCGAGAAAGGCGTTCCCGAGTCCGTCCCCAAGCTGGGTGCGGGTTCGGGTCAGTCGATCGCGCAGCCGGTTGAGGACGCCGCGCTTGGCGCCTTCGGGCTGATCGTCCGCTGTCGGCTTGGCCGAAGTCGCCGAGGGCGCGGTCTCCGGCTTGCGCTTGGTCGGCTCGGGACGCTTAGCCTCGACTGGGCGTGGCGTCGGCGGAGCGGTTGGCGTGGCGGGTTGGGTTGCCTTCGCCGGTGTCGGATCGGCCGGCTCGGTCTTGGCTGGAGCTGCCTTGCTCTGCGTGGGCTCTTGACTCGGCGGCGTCTCGGCGTCGGGAGCCGGCTGCGAACGGAAGAGCTTGCCGAACCAGGGCTTCTTGATCCTGCCAGGGGCTTCCGGTTCCGGCGTGGGTTCCGGGGCTGGAGCCTGTGCCGAAGGGACTGCGACCGGGGCGCTCTGTGGCTCCTTTTCAGGCTGGTCGGGTGTCTTGTTCTTCTTGCCGAAACCAAACATAAGAAGGATCGCTTGCGAGGTTGAAGTTCAGTGGTGGAGGTGCGTCAGGTCAACCGATGGATGGCCAGGAATGGCGAATGCCAATGCTAACAGATCACCCGAGTGCGCGTCCGCGCTCATCGGGATTGGCTCCGTGGGAACTTCCGGCGCTTCCGGCTTGCCCATAGATGGCCCGTACCGTATCCGCTTTGGGCACCGGTCTCGATTGGAGCGCTTCGCGCCGTCCCCCGGGGATGCTGTCATCCGTTCCCTTCCGTGAGATCATCCGCGCCCATTTTCGGGGAGCGCAATCGACCGATCCTTCGCTCGGCCTATGATTCGGAGTCTTCATGCAACGACGCCTCATTCCACTCCTGCTCTTGAGTCTTCTGCCGCTCGCTGTGCCGGCCGCTCCTGCGGTCTATGAGCACCAACTCGCGAATGGACTCAAGATTCTGGTCAAGCCCGATCATCGCGCGCCCATTCTGACCTCGCAGGTCTGGTATCGCATCGGTTCGAGTTACGAACATGGCGGTATCACCGGCGTGTCCCACGTCCTGGAGCACATGATGTTCCAAGGCACGAAGCGCCATCCGCCCGGCACCTTTTCGCGCATCGTCGCCGAGCAGGGCGGCGAGGAGAACGCCTTCACCGGGCGCGACTACACCGCCTATTACCAGAATCTCGCCAGCGATCGGCTTGAGGTCGCCTTCGAGCTGGAAGCGGACCGGATGCGCAACCTGACCCTGGGCGAAAAGGAGTTTGCGAAGGAGCTGGAGGTGGTGAAGGAGGAACGGCGCATGCGCACCGACGACGATCCCCAGTCGCTGGTGTACGAGCGTTTCTCGGCCGTCGCCTATGACGCCTCGCCCTATGGCAACCCGGTCATCGGCTGGGCCTCGGACCTGGATCATCTGACGGTCGAGGATCTGCGCGATTGGTATCGTCTCTGGTACGCCCCGAACAACGCGATTCTGGTGGTGGCCGGCGACGTGGAGCCCGAGACGGTGTTTGAGCTCGCGGAGACCTATTTCGGTCCCTTGAAGGCGGAGCCCCTCGTCCCGCCCAAGACCCGTAGCGAGCCCGAGCAGCTTGGAGAGAAACGCCTCACGGTCAAGGCGCCGGCCAAGGAGCCCTATCTGCTGATGGGCTACAAGACCCCGTCGGCGACGGATGCCTCCGAGCCCTGGGAGCCCTATGCGCTGGAGATGCTGGCATCGGTCCTCGACGGTGGCGACAGCGCCCGCTTCTCGCACGATCTGGTGCGCGGGCATCAGATCGCCGCCTCGGTCGGCGCTAGCTATAGCGCCTTCGAGCGTCTGCCCGGTCTCTTCCTGTTCGATGGCGTGCCGGCCAAGGGGCATGATCTGGACGAGCTGGAGCGGGCGATTCGCGCCGAGATCGAGCGCATCAAGCGTGAGCCGATCGCCGAGGCCGAGCTGGAGCGGGTGCGCACCCAGGTGGTCGCGGCCAAGGTCTACGAGCGCGACGCACTCTTCCGTCAGGCGATGCAGTTGGGCCTGTTGGAGGCCATCGGCCTCGACTGGAAGCTGGCCGAGACCTATGTCGATCATCTGGCGGCGGTGACGGCGGATCAGATCCAGACGGTCGCCAGGAAGTACCTGAACAGCGATCGACTCACGGTCGCCGTGCTCGATCCCCAGCCGCTCGACGGGCGGTCGCGGGTCACAACCCCGATGTCTCTGGGAGGACACGGCAATGTGCGTTGATCGGATATCCACCCATGTCGCTCGGGGACGCCGTTTTGGGCTGCCGCTGTGGATGGGGCTCTCGCTGCTGCTGGTCGGCGGTCTGGCCCAGGCGACCCCTGAGATCCAGTCCTGGCAGACCGCCAAGGGCGCGCGGGTGCTCTTCGTCGCGGCGCCCGAGATCCCGATGTTGGACGTCAAGGTGGTGTTCGACGCGGGCAGTGCCCGCGACGGCGATCGTCCCGGCCTGGCATCCATGACCGCTGCGATGCTCGACGAGGGGGCGGGTGAGTGGGACGCGGATGCCTTGGCGGATCGGCTGGAGAACATCGGCGCCTCGCTGTCGGCTGGGGTCGATCGCGACATGAGTGCCGTTGCGTTGCGCTCCCTGACCCAGCAGCCGGCGCTCGATACCGCCGTCGAGACCCTGACGCGGGTGCTTGCCCGGCCGACCTTCGATCCCGACGCGCTCGAACGAGTACGCAGGAATCGTCTGACCGGACTGCGTCAGCAGCAGGAATCGCCGCGCAGCGTGGGCCAGAAGGCGCTCTATCGCGCCATCTATGGGACGCATCCCTATGCCTCCGATCCCTCCGGCACCCCGGAGTCGATCAGTGCGCTGACACGGGAGGATCTGATGTCCTTCCATCGGCGTTACTACAGTACTTCGAACGCTCTGATCGCCATGGTCGGCGATCTGACTCGGGCCGAGGCCGAGACGCTGGCCGAACGCATCACCGCAGGTCTGCCGGTCGGCACGCCTCCCGCTCCACTGCCCGAGGTCTCGGACCTCAGCGCCGGCAGCCTGGAGCCGATCGCCTTTCCGGCGAGCCAGACCACGATTCTGGCCGGTCAGCCCGGTATGCAGCGTGGCGACCCCGATTATTTCGCGCTCTATGTCGGCAATCACATCTTCGGTGGCAGCGGCCTGGTCTCACTCCTGATGGATGAGATCCGCGAGAAGCGGGGTCTGTCCTACAGCACCTTCAGCTTCTTCATGCCGCTGGCGCGACCGGGTCCATTCATCCTTGGGTTGCAAACACGCAACGATCAGGCCGACGAGGCCCGAACCCTGATGCTTCAGACCCTGAAGCGCTTCATCGCCCAGGGGCCGACCGACGATGAGCTGACGGCGGCCAAGAAGAACCTGACCGGAGGCTTTCCGCTGCGTATCGCGAGCAACGGCGACATCATTCAGTATCTGGCGGTGATCGGTTTCTACCATCTGCCGCTCGATTATCTCGATCGCTTCAATGACCGCGTCGAGTCCGTGACCAGCGAGCAGATCCGCGACGCCTTCGCGCGGCGCGTCCATCCGGATCGGCTCGCCATCGTGACGGTGGGCGGTCAGACCCAGCGGGTGTCCCTTGCCAGCGAGCGCTAAAACCAATCAGCTGCGCATCATCGGCGGCCGGCATCGCGGTCGCCGTCTGCCCTTTCCCGATCAGGAGGGGCTGCGGCCGACATCCGACCGGGTGCGCGAGACGCTCTTCAACTGGGTCGCGCCCATCATCGAGGGCGCGCGCTGTCTGGACGTCTTCTCCGGCAGTGGCGCGCTCGGGTTCGAGGCCGCTTCGCGCGGGGCGGGCGAGGTGGTGATGCTCGAACGTGCGCCGAAGGTGGTGCGCCAGTTGCGGTGCAATGTCGAAACCCTCGCCTTGGAGGCGGTCAGCATCCATCAGGCCGACAGTCTCGAATGGCTCGACCGTCCGGGTCGTCCATTCGATCTGATCTTCCTCGATCCGCCTTTCGCCGACGATCTGCTCGAATCGGCCTGCGCGCGTCTGGCGGCCAATGGCTGGCTGGCCCCTGGGTCCAGGATCTATCTCGAATCAGCGGCCAAGCCGGGCTTCCCGAATCTGCCGGCCGATTGGGATCTGGTGCGAGAGAAGACGGCGGGGCAGGTTCTTTATGGTCTCGCCATCGTGGCGGATGCGGCCTAGGGCGATAAGGCGATGCCCTGTCGTCGTGCGAGGTCGTATGACGGACGCAGCGTTTCACTCGGGTTTGTGCTATGGTGCGCGCCGATAGTCGGGTCCTGGGTCCTTGATGACGTATGCTGGCGTCACGCCTCGGTTGCTTGGGCCTACCGCAAGTCGGCTCGAATGCCTGATCGGGTCGCAAGGCCGATCTCGTCGAGACGCTCGCCGAGATCGTGTCCAGCCCCTGCGGGGACATGGTGCGGCCGGTTTTTCATCGCAAGAGGATCCTAGGTTTGCGTAGCGTGGTCTATCCGGGAACATTCGATCCCATCACCAACGGTCATGTCGATCTGGTCCATCGGGCGGCGCGTCTGTTCGATCGGGTCGTCGTCGCCGTGGCGGCCGACACGGGCAAGGCGCCCCTGTTTTCGACCGAGGAGCGCGTGGATCTGGTGCGCAGCAGTCTCGGGGATCGGCCGAACGTCGAGATCGTTCCGTTCGCAGGATTGCTGGTCGAATTCACCCGCAAGCTGGGCGTGAGCGTCATCATGCGCGGTCTGCGGGCGGTGTCGGATTTCGAGTACGAGTTCCAGTTGGCTGGGATGAACCGCCACATGGCGCCCGATGTCGAAACGCTTTTTCTGACCCCGGCCGAGAAATACACCTATATCTCGTCCTCGCTGGTTCGGGAGATCGCCCGCCTCAAGGGCGATGTGTCTGCCTTCGTGACGCCGACAGTGCAGGCTGCATTGAAGGAGCGGTTTGGATAAGATCCGCGCGCTACAACATCATCACTGAACGAGTTCGTCAGCCCACGAGCTCATCACTGAACGAGCAGATTAAGGAGTAATTCCATGGCATTGATGATTACCGATGAATGCATCAATTGCGATGTGTGCGAGCCCGAGTGTCCCAACGGCGCCATCTCCCAGGGCGACGAGACCTATGTGATCGAAGCGAGTCTCTGCACCGAGTGTGTCGGTCACTACGAGACCTCGCAGTGCGTCGAGGTCTGCCCGGTCGACTGCATCATCAAGGATCCGGATCACGATGAGACCGAGGAGGCGTTGCGCGCCAAGTTCGAGCGCATCACCGGCGAGCAAGGCTGACCTCGGCTCGCTTCTGGATCTCGATTCGAAGGCCTCGACCTCCGCAAGGTGATCCGCCCGCCGAAGGCGGTGCCCTGTAGGCTCGCGGTATCGCCGATCGACGCAAGCGGGACGTCCCCGTAGCCGTTCGTCGATCGGCCTCTTTCTTCAGTCCTCGTCTTCCGATTGCGCTTGACCATCATTCTGGACCCAATGGGACGACCGCTTCCTGTCACACGGGTGAGCGATGTCCCGATGGATATGGTGGAAACCGAGGTGCTTGCGCGCTGACGACGGACGAACCAGTTGCTACATCGCGCCATGGACGGCTTTATTCTTCGCTTGACGCCGACGTCGAGCCATCTTTCTGTTTCGCCGATCTCGGCCCCTTCGCGGCCACCCTCCTGTATGCGCCTCGTTTCCGGGTCGCGAGCGTGCGGGGTTCCGCCGTATTCCCTCGCGAGCGAGGGGGACTTGCTGTGTGTATCGCACAGCCCTATGCTGTCATGTCTGTGACAACGCGCGGCATTGCACCCGTCACTCGGAATCCGGCCCCAACTCCCGTTTCCAGCTACCTCTCCGTTCAGTGCGACGCCTTGTTCGCGGTCCAGATGCCCCCTTCAACCATCCTTCAACTATACGGACACGCAACTCATGCTTGCGGCGGAATCTTCGATCGAGCTTTTCCTCACTCTCGGTCTCGCCATCTTGGCGATCTTTTCACTCAACCTTGCCTTGCTGACGCTGATTCGGTTGCTGACGCCAGCGCGCACGCTTCCCATCGCGACACCAGCTGAATCGGATCTGCCCAAGGTCTTGATCCAGCTCCCGCTCTTTAACGAAGGAGAGCTGGTCGAGCGGATTCTGGGCGCCGTCGTGGCGATCGACTGGCCGCGCGATCGGCTGGAGATCCAGGTGCTGGACGACAGCATCGACGGTTCGCTTGCCTTGAGCCGTCACGCCGTCGCCGAACTGCACAAAGAGGGCGTGCAGATCGAACTGCTTCACCGTGTCGATCGGACCGCCTTCAAGGCCGGTGCGCTTGCCGCCGGACTGGAGCGCTCGGATGCCCCCTTCGTCGCCATCTTCGACGCCGATTTCATCCCGCCTACCGATTTTCTGCGCAAGACGGTGGGTGCCCTGGTCGCCGGATCGGACCTGGCCTATGTCCAGACCCGCTGGGCGCATATCAATCGGGAGGAGAGTCTTCTCACCCGCATTCAGGCGCGTCTGCTCGACTCGCACTTCTGCGTGGAACAGGAGGCGCGCTGGCGCTTGGGTCTGCCGGTTCCGTTCAATGGAACCTGCGGCGTCTGGCGCCGCGCCGCCATCCTGGATGCCGGCGGTTGGGAGGGCGACACCCTGACCGAGGATCTGGATCTCAGTTTGCGGGCGCGTCTGCGCGGCTGGCGCTCCGGCTATATGAAGGATGTAACGGTCCCCGGCGTGTTGCCGGTCTCGACGCGTGCCTGGCGGGTTCAACAATTCCGCTGGACCAAGGGCTTCGTGCAGTGCTCGGTCAAGCTGACGCCCCGGATCTGGCGCGACAGTCCGCTCCCCCTCTGGCAGCGTCTGATGGTGAGTCTACAGATGGGGCAGCCGCTCGCCTTCGTGATCGGTTCGGCCTGTCTTTTCATGGGGCTGCCCTTCATGGCGGGCGCCGCAGTCGGTGGCGAGACGCTCGGACATGTCGCCATCGTGACCTCGATCCTGGGCTTCGCCGCTCCGATCGGTTTCCTGGTCCTGGCCGGCCCGCGCAGCTCCCTGCGGCGGACGGCGACCGAGGTGCTGGGCTCGCTGGTCCTGACGAGCGGCCTGCTGCTCTCGAACGCGCGCGCCGGTGTCGAGGCGCTGATGGGACATCAGACCGAGTTCGTTCGCACCCCCAAGGCGCGTTCTCTGCAGGGCGGTCTGGTGAAGATGCGCTGGCGTAACGGTGCCATCGAGTTGGGGGCCGGGCTGGGTTTGCTCGGATTCACACTCCTCGAACAGCCCCTGGCCGTCATCTATCTGGCGATGGTCATTGGCGGCCTGCTCGGCGTCGGGACCATGCAGATGCTCGACGGCGTGCTCTTGTCCAAACCGGTCGAAACTCGCCACTGAAGGCAAGGCAACGGCATCTCCCGGATTCCACAGGGTTCGGGGATGCCGCTTCCCTCCGTGGTTCGACGCGCGATCCCGCTCTTTCATCCCTGCGATCTTCGACGCGACTGGCTTGCGGTCGTGGGCACGTTTGGCCGAGGATCTGATGTTCACCCCCATGCGTGTTCGAAATACGGCCATGGGATTCTGGATCCGTTATGCTTTTATGCCGTCGCGGTGCGTGGCACCGCGCGTCTTATTAGGCCCTAGATCAAGCAGTCACTGCGGAAGTTCATCCTATGTCAGAGGCGACAGAGACCGATCACCTTGAGGCGCCGCCTCCTGGGAAGGCGTCCAACCCGTTCAAGGGCTATGTCGTGGCCATCGGCGCATCGGCCGGCGGGCTGGATGCGCTGGAGCGTTTTTTTCAGGGGATGCCTGAAAAGACCGGGGCCGCCTTCGTGGTGATTCAGCATCTGTCGCCGGATCATAAGAGCATGATGGCCAGTCTGCTCGCGCGCCATACCTCGATGCCGGTGGTCACGGTCGCGCACGATATGCGGATCGAGGCCGACCGGGTTCATCTGATCCCGCCGGCTAGTCTCATGACCGTCTTGCGCGATGCCTTGCGGTTGAGCCCCAAGAATCCGCGCGGACTGACGCTTCCGATCGATCTCTTCTTCTGCTCGCTTGCCAAGGAGTTCGGCAACCGCGCGATCGGTGTGATCCTGTCCGGTACCGGATCGGACGGCACGCGCGGGGCCGTGGCCATCAACGACTCCGGCGGCTTTCTGCTCGCCCAGGACCCCGAATCGGCCAAGTTCGACGGCATGCCCAGAAGCGTGATCGCGACGGGGCTGGTGGATGCCATCATGGCCCCGGAGGAGCTGGGACCGCGTCTGGTGGCGCACATCCATCAGCTGCCCCAGGCCAAGATCCGTACCCCGGTGCTCTATCACGAGATCGACAAGGACAATGCCAACGAGGAGGTGATGCACCTCCTTCAGCACTCGGGCGGCATCAACTTTCGTGATTACAAGCCGGCGACGGTCATGCGGCGCATGGAGCGGCGCATGCAGGTGCGACAGACCCCGGATCTGCTCAGCTACGCGCGATTGCTGGAGTCCGATCGAGCCGAATTGGCCACCTTGCGTCGCGAGCTGCTGATCCCCGTTACCAGCTTCTTCCGCGACCCCGAGACGTTCGATACCCTCGCCGAGACGGCCATCAAGACCATCGTCGCCGAGCGTGGCGACAATCAGCCGATCCGGGTCTGGGCCCCGGGCATTGCGACTGGCGAGGAGGCCTATACGTTGGCGATCCTCTTCGCCGAGGCCTTCGAGCGCGACAGGCGCTGGCCCAACTTCAAGCTGTTCGCCACAGACGTCGAGCCTCAGAACGTCGAAACCGCAGGAGCCGGCGTCTTCTCCGAGGCGATCACGACCGAGCTCTCGCCCGAACGTTTGGAGAAGTTCTTCACGCGCCGCGGCAATCACTTCATGGTGCGTCCAGAGATTCGCCAGAGCATCATCTTTGCCCGGCACAATCTGCTCGAAGATCCGCCGTTCACCCGGATGGATCTGGTGTCCTGTCGCAATCTGCTGATCTATTTTCGCTCGGAGGCACAGGAGCGCGCCTTGCGAAGGCTCCAATATGCCATGGCGCCCGGCGGTTTTCTCCTGCTCGGACCGAGCGAGACGATCGCCAATCTGCAGACGGACTTCACGGCCGTCAGCTCGAAGCACAAGATCTATCGCATCCTGCGGCATGTCTCGCTTCCGCTGGACCTCGCCAATTCGCCGCTGTCGCGTCACGCCAGGGCCGGTTCCAAGCCGCGCGCGCCGGTTCATTCCCACTCCCCGGTCAGCGATGCCGCCGTGATCGAGGCGGCCCAGTCACTGTTGCTGCACACCTATGCGCCCACGAGCCTGTTGCTCAATCAGGGGCACGATCTGCTGCACGTCTTCGGCGACGTCGGGCATTACCTGAGGATCGGGGAGGGCAGCGTCAGCCTGGATCTCGGCAAGCTCCTACCCAATACCCTGGTGTCGATCGCCAAGGCACTGCTCTACAAGGCGGCCCGAGATCGGGCGCCGCTACGTTCGGATCTGCTCGGGGTCGCCCTTTCCGAGCATGGCGTCGAGCGCTTGCGTCTGGTGGCACGGCCGGTCGAGCCGTCACATGGCGAACTCCATCTGCTGCTCTCGTTCGAGCCGGAGGGGGTGGTCGAGCTGGATGTCAAAGGAGAGGGTGGGGCTCGCGTCCAGGGCGATCCCCTTGCGGTTGAGACCAAGACGTCTCCGGCCGACATCGAGGTCATCAGTCTCGATCGCGAGACCGCCCAGCGCATCGAGAATCTGGAGCGCGAGCTGGCGGCGACCCGCGAGAGCCTTCAGGCCACGATCGAGGAGCTGGAGACGGCCAACGAGGAATTGCAGGCGACCAACGAGGAGCTCATGGCCTCGAACGAGGAACTGCAGAGCTCGAACGAGGAGCTGCAGTCCGTCAACGAGGAACTCTACACGGTCAATGCCGAGAATCAGGAGAAGATCGAGATCCTCAACCGGCTCAACGCCGACCTCGACGGCATGGCCAAGGCCGCCTCGATCGCGACCCTATTCGTGGATTCGAAGCTGCGTCTGACGCGTTTTACCCCCGAGGCCACGGCGCTTTTCAAGATCCGCGACTCGGATCTGGGGCGCCCGATCGACGACTTCAGCAATCTGCTGCAGTCTCCCAATTTCATTTCGGAGTTGCGCCGCACCATCGACTCCGGCGAGATGCTGCAGCACGAGATCGAGGCCGCGAACGGCCGGCATTATCTGGCGCGGGTCCTGCCCTATTTCATGCGCTCCGGCGAATCGCGCGGCGCGGTCGCGACCTTCGTCGACATCAACAGCCTGCGCGATGTGGAGCGTCTACAGGCGGTGCTGGACTCGCTGCCGGAGCATGTGGCGGTGCTCGACCGCGAGGGCGTGATCACGCTGGTGAACAGCGCCTGGCGCCGGTTCGCCGCCGAGAACGGCGATCCCGAGCTGCTGCGCTCGGGGGTGGGGGTCAATTATCTCGACGCCTGCGATCTCAATCTGGCGTCCGAGGATTCCAAGGCGGGCGAGGCGCGCGAGGGCCTCAAAAGGGTGCTGAGCGGCGAGACCTCGTCGTTCTTGATGGAATATCCCTGCGACTCGCCTGAAAAATCACGCTGGTTCCTCATGCATGCGGCACCGATCGCGCATTCGGCCGGTGGGGTGGTGGTGAGCCACATCGATGTCACCAAGTGGGCAGGTGAGCCGCATGCGAAATGATGGCGTTTCGGCTCTGCACGACCTGCGTTCGAGCACGGCTCCCGATACCGACGACCTGACCGAGGTGTCCGCCGAGCAGATTCGTCGGCGTGCGGCGGAACGCTTGCGCGAGGGCGGCTTCAAGTTGGCCGACGTCCCGCTGGAACAGGCCGATCAGGATCTGGCATCGCTGATCGAGAACCAGCGCATCTATCAGGCCGAGCTGGAGATCCAGAACGAGGAGCTGCAGCGCGGTCAGCATCAGATCCAAGAGGCGCTCGCGCGCTTCGCCTCCTTCTTCAACTCGCTGCCGGTGGCCGAGCTGGTGATCGATCGCAAGGGGCTGGTGCTGGAGGCCAATCCGGCCGCCCAGTCGCTCTTTGGGCTGGCCGGCACCCATCTGCGGCAGCATTTCTTCGCCCGCTTGCTCGAAGAGTCCGATCGTGCCTCCGTGATCGATGCCTGGTCCAATCTGCACGCCGACCATGGGGTGGAGCTACCGGAGGTCCGTTTCCGCAACGGTCGGACGGGTGGTTTCATCGGGGATCTTCACATCGCCCCGCTGGTAACCTCGCTCGGCGAGATCGAACATTATGTCTGTGCCGTGATCGACCGTACCGACTCGGTCGCTCAGCGTCGCGCCCTCGACGACTCGACCGCGCGTCTGCGTCGCAGCGAATCCAAGCTGCGCGAGCGTCTGAAGGAGTTGTCGGCGCTGCATGACATATTGGCCGAGACCTCGCGCCTGGAGGCGCCGGCCGAGGAGGTTCTGCGGCGGGTCGTGGAGCGCCTGCCTTGGGCGTGCCGTTTCCCCGACATCGCCGAGGCTCGGATTCGCTTGCCGGATGGCGACGTCCAAACGATCAGGTTCGTCGAAACCGACTGGCAGCGGCGAGTCGATTTGGTGCTGCCGGATGGCACCCGAGGTGATATCCGGCTCGTCTATCGCGAGCGGCCGCCGCTCGTCGATGAGGACGTGCCCTTTCTTGACGAGGAGCTTCGTCTGCTGGACGCGGTGGCGGCCCATATCGAAGGATTTCTCGGTCGTCGGTACGACGAACGCCGATTGCGCGAGACCCGCGAGCGCTACCGCATACTCGCCGAGTTCAGCTCCGAGTGGGAATACTGGCTTGGGCCGAACGGATGCTACCTCTACGTCTCGCCGGCCTGCGAGCGTATCACCGGATACGCGGCCGCCGCGTTCGAGTCCGATCCCTCGCTGCTGTCCCGACTGATTCATCCAGACGATCGCACGCTCTGGGAGGCCAAGCACGCGTATCTGGAGCTGGACCATGGTGCGGCCCAGGACGGATTCGAGTTCCGTCTGATCGCGCGTGACGGCAACGAGCGCTGGATCGAACAGATCTGCAATCCGGTCTTCAACGGCACAGGGGAGTTTCTCGGCAGGCGTGGGGTTAACCGCGACATCACGGAGCGCAAGCGGACCGAGGAGGCGCTCAAGCGCAGCGAGGCGTTCCTCAACGCGACCGGTCGCATGGCCAAGGTTGGTGGTTGGGAGCTGGACCCGACGAGCCAAGAGATGCGTTGGACGCGCGGGACCTATGAGCTCTTTGCGCTGCCGGAGGGGAGCGCGCTCACGGTCGACCGCTGTCTCGATCTGTTCCAACCCCAGGATGCGGCCAGGCTGCGCGCCGCGCTCGACCGTGCCTCGAACGAGGGAGTCGCCTTCGATCTGAGCGTGCGCCTCGCTGCCAGCAGCGATCCGCCGCGCTGGTTGCAGATCACCTGTCAGCCCTTGCAGTATGCCGGTTCCGTGGTCCGGCTGCTGGGCGCCATCCAGGATATCAGCGCCCGGGTCGAGGCGGAGAAGGCGCTGCGTCAGGCCGCCCGCGTCTTCGAGAGCACTGCCGAGGGCGTCATCATCACCGATCCGGAGGCCCGTATCCTGGCGGTGAACCGCGCCTTCACCGAGATCACCGGATACAGCGAGTCCGAGGCGCTCGGTGGCACACCGAAGCTGCTGCGCTCGGGACGCCAGGATAGCGACTTCTACGACCGAATGTGGCGTGAGCTTGCGGAGCGAGGTCATTGGCGCGGCGAGCTTTGGGATCGCAACAAGAACGGCGAAATCTTTCCGGTTCTTCTGACCCTCAGCTCGGTCCTGGACGATGCGGGCGAGCTGACCCACTATGTCGGCGTCTTCAGCGATATCAGCCATATCAAGCGCGCGGAGGCGAGGCTCGAATTCCTCGCCAACCACGATCCGCTGACCGAACTGCCGAATCGCGCCCTGTTCCAGAAACGTCTGCTGGAGTGCATTCAACGCGCCGAACGCTATCGGCGTCAGTTTGCGCTGCTCTTTATCGATCTGGATCGTTTCAAGGACATCAACGACACGCTCGGGCATCTATTCGGCGATGCCCTGTTGAAGCGGGTCGCCGCCATTCTGGGGCATCAGGTGCGCTCGGTGGACACCATTGCGCGTCTGGGCGGGGACGAGTTCGTCATTGTCCTCGAGGACATTCCCGAACCCCGATTCGCTGCACGATTTGCCGACCGCCTGATGGAGATCTTCACCCAGCCGCTATTGGTCGAGAATCATGAGCTCTTCATTACCGCCAGCATCGGGATCAGTCTCTATCCGCAGGACGGCTGCGACATCGAGAGCCTGGTGCGTCACGCGGACATCGCCATGTACCAGGCCAAGAACGCTGGGCGCAACGCCTTCAGCTTCTTCGAGCCGCTTATGTCCGAGGGGGTCGCTCAGCGTTTGAAACTGGAGCATGAGCTGCGCGGCGCGCTGAAGCGCGAGGAGTTCGTTCTCCATTATCAGCCGCAGCTGACGTTGGATGGCCGATGCCTGCGGGGCGTCGAAATACTCTGCCGCTGGCGCCATCCCGTACTGGGTCTGCTGCCGCCCGAGCGCTTTCTGCCGATGACCGAGGAGCTGGGTCTGATCGACGCGCTCGGTTATTGGATCCTGGAACAGGGCTGCCGGCAGCTCGCGAGCTGGGACCAGCTCGGTGTGAAGGTGCCGCGACTGGCCATGAATCTCAGCGTGCGCGAGCTGTCGAACGAAAATCTCGTTCCCCGGATCCGGGAGACCCTGGAACATTACGGCATCGCGCCCGAGCGTCTGGAGCTGGAGGTGGCGGAGTCCAAACTCGCGCGCTGCTCGGATGCGTCGCTCGGCAATCTCTCCGTCCTGAGCGCGATGGGCGTTACGCTGGCGATCGACGACTTCGGTATCGCAAGTCCGGCGCTGACGCGTCTGCAGCGCCTGCCGCTCAAGAGGCTCAAGATCGATCGTTCCATCGTGGAGACCCTGGCGGCCGATTCGGGGGGGCGCGCCTTGGTTCGCGCCATCTCCGGGCTGGCGCGCGGCCTGGGCCTGGAGATCTTCGCCGAAGGCGTCGAGACCGCCGAGCAGGCGGACATCCTGCGTCTCGAAGGCTGTGACGAGGGACAGGGCTTCCTCTTCTGTCGGCCGCTCCCGCCCAACGATCTGCATCTGGTCTGGCCGCTCTGATGCGAGGCTGCGTCTCTGCCTGAGCAACGTGCATCAACCGCTTCCCGATATCTGGGTGCCGCAGGCGTTTCGGAGGGCACCTACGAAATCGGGACTCTGTTGTCGGACGATTCCCTAGCGGGCTCGTTGTGCCAGGGCTGAGAGCAGTCCGCGAACGAACCTCGGTCCTCCATAGATCAGCCCCGTATAGACCTGAATGAGGTTGGCGCCCGCGTCGAGCTTGGCGGCCGCGCCTTCCGGGTCCATGATTCCGCCGACGCCTATCAGGATCGGAGCCGGGCCGATCTCGGCGCGCACGTGCGCGAGCAGTTGGGTGCTGCGCTCCAGCAGCGGGCGCCCCGAGAGCCCGCCGCTCAGTCCCTCGGTCGCGCTCTTGAGGCCGTCGAACCGAATGGTGGTGTTGGTCAGGATGAGTCCGGCGCAGCCGGCCCCGAGCGCGGCGCGGGCGCAGGCGATGGCGTCCGCGTCGGCCAGGTCGGGCGCCAGTTTGACCAGGAGCGGTCGCGGTTGGCTCAGACGCTGATTGGGCTCCTGGATCGCGCCGATGATGCGCTCCACCTCATCGACCCGTTGCAGGTCGCGCAGTCCGGGCGTGTTGGGACTGGAGATATTGACGACCACGTAGTCGGCCAGCTCGCCGAGCCGCTCGAAGCTGCGGCGGTAGTCCTGCGCGGCCTCTTCGGCGGGCGTGACCTTGGATTTGCCCAGATTCACCCCGAGCGGGACCTGCAACAGACCTCGTGCGCGCAGGCGTTCCAGCCGGCGTCCCATCGCCTCGGCGCCAGCGTTGTTGAAGCCCATGCGATTGATGATCGCCCGGTCTTCGGTCAGCCGGAACAGACGTGGTTGCGGATTGCCCGGCTGGGCCAGCGCCGTGACCGTGCCCACCTCAATGAAACCGAAGCCGAGCCCCTGCCAGGCGGGGATTGCCTCGGCGTTCTTGTCCAGTCCGGCGGCCAGTCCGATCGGGTTTGGGAAGCGCAATCCCATGGCCTCGACGGCCAGTGAGGGTCGACGGGCGATGTCGGTGTCGCCAAGCCTGCCGTCGAAGAGGTTCGACCAGCGCGACAGCAGTCCGAGCGCGTGCCGATGCGCGCGTTCGGGATCCATCTGAAAGGCGAGCGGTTTCAGAAGTGGCCAGAGGTCGGGTGTTTTCATGCGTGATTTCTGTCCGGAAGCGGGTGTTCGATCGTGCGTTCGGGGGCGGGATGCACTGAGATATCTTGTCCAAGCCCTCAGGGACTAAATGCTATAGTTTTGCCTTTCCAATCGATGCGATCCGATGGAGGTCTCATCCCATGGCTGCAAAAAAGATTTTGATGCTGGTCGGCGACTACGTCGAGGACTATGAGGCGATGGTGCCCTTCCAGATGCTACAGATGGTCGGGCACAAGGTCCACGCGGTCTGTCCGGGCAAGATGCCCGGCGACTTCGTGCGTACCGCGATCCATGACTTCGAGGGCGATCAGACCTACAGCGAGAAGCCCGGTCACCGCTTCGCCATCAACGCCGATTTCGCGACGGTCGATCCGGCCAAATACGATGCCCTGGTCATCCCGGGCGGACGTGCCCCCGAGTATCTGCGTTTGAATCCGCACATCATCGAGATCGTGCGTCATTTCGCGGCCGGCGACAAACCCATCGCCTCCGTCTGTCACGGTCAGCAGATCCTGGCCGCCGCCGGTGCGCTTGAGGGCCGCCGCTGCACCGCCTATCCGGCGGTACGCCCGGAGGTGGAGCTGGGGGGGGCGACCTGGTGCGAGGTGAACGAAACCTTCTCCAACGCCTATGTCGACGGCACCTTGGTCACCGCCCCGGCCTGGCCGGCACACCCCGAATGGATGCGCCGATTCCTTGAGGTGCTCGGCACCCGTATCGAGCCCTGAGCCGGCCATGCATCACCGTGTCTTCGTCTACGGCACGCTACTGCGTGGCGATGTGAATCACTACCTGCTGGACGGGGCCGACTTCCTCGGCCCTCACCGCACCGCGCCCTGTTTCACGCTCTATCTGCTCGGGGCCTATCCGGGTCTTGCGCGTGGCGGCTCGACGGCGGTCCATGGCGAGGTCTATGAAGTCGATGGGGCTGGGCTGCGCCGACTCGATCGGCTGGAGGACTATCCACGTCTCTACGACCGGTTGCCGATTCCGACGCCTTATGGTCGGGCCTGGGTCTATGTCTATCGCGGTTCTTTGGAGGGGCGTCCACTGATCCCAGCAGGTGACTGGCGCACCTTCGTGTCGGATCCCGACTCGTTCCGCGCTGCGGGTGTGCGCGGTGCTCGGGACTCCAAGACGCTTCATCGCCGCCAGGAGCGTTTGCTCGCCTTGGCCGACGCAGGGTCGCATCCGTCCTGATCCATTTCATCGTCGAGAACCCGAATCCCGGAGGTCGCATGTCCGAAGAAGGTCGTTTCACCATCCATCTCGAACAGGTGGAAGGGTTCCAGATCAAGGCCGCGTTCGATTGGAAGCGGGTCCCGGATCTGCTGATGGATGAACCGCCTCCGCTCGGCGAGCAGCAGGGGCCGAACGCCTCGCGCATGCTGGCCGCCGCAGCGGCCAATTGTCTGAGCGCGAGCCTGCTCTATTGCGTCTTCAAAGAGGAGCCGCCTGACGATTGTCTGACGGCCGAGGCGACCTGCATCCTGGTGCGCAACGAACGCAAGCGGCTGCGCATCGGCAGTCTGGAGATTAAGCTCGTCGTCGCCGATGTGGTCAAGGAAGCCGCGCGTTTTAAACGCTGCAAGGAGTTGTTCGAGGACTTCTGCGTGGTCTCGGCGAGCATCCGCGAAGGGATCCCGATGCGGGTGAGCGTGCTGGATCGGCAGGGCGAGATCCTTCACGTCTCCGAATGATGCCTCCGATGCCTGCGCTGTCCTCAATCCGAATGGCTCCGTCCCGAATGGTCCTATTGGGACGATCCGCCTGATGGACGCGCCTCGCCAGCCCTCCGGCGATGCCGTCGCGGCCGAATGCCGGCCCGACCGCTCCGAGTTGGCGGCGGCGCTCGCCTCGCTCGGTCTGGTGGGGTCGATGCCGGTTCTGGTGCTGGTCGGCGGCGCGGCCAATCTGGATCCGGCGGTCGCGGATCCGCTACGACGGACGTTCGAGTCGATCCTTCCCTGTCTCGACCGTCTGGACGCGGCCCTGGTCGATGGTGGCACGGCCTTCGGGGTCATGCGTCTGATCGGCGATGTGCATCGACGGCGTGCGGCGCGCTTCCCGTTGATCGGGGTCGCGGCGTCCGGCACCATCGATTCCGACACGCTGCCCGATTCGGCGCGGGTTCATCGCCTGTTGGGCGCAGCCCCGGATCCGCGTCTGGATTCGGGCGCGCGGCTCGATCCCGACCATTCCCATTTCATCCTGGTGCCCGGCACACGCTGGGGCGATGAGTCCGCGTGGATCGAGGCGACGGCATCGGTCTTGGCCGCCGGTCGCCCGATCCTGACCCTCGTCGCCGCCGGTGGTCAGATCACCCGGCTGGATGTCTCGGTCGCGCTTCGGGCCGGGCGTTCGCTGGTGGTGCTGGCCGGCAGCGGCGGCACCGCCGACCTGCTGGCCGATGCCTGGCGGAGCGGTCGCGAGATTCCAGAGATTCCCTCGGGTCCGCGTGAGCGGGCCTTGGTC
Organism: Thiorhodococcus fuscus; assembly: GCF_042682685.1. Classification (NCBI taxonomy): domain Bacteria; kingdom Pseudomonadati; phylum Pseudomonadota; class Gammaproteobacteria; order Chromatiales; family Chromatiaceae; genus Thiorhodococcus; species Thiorhodococcus fuscus. Next base: position 39,589 of record NZ_JBHUHX010000027.1, on the reverse strand, counting down.
CAGTTCCTGGATCTGGCGGAGGCGCCACGGCGTCTGCCCGAGATCCTGGCGCGCACCTTCGGCGGCTGAGCGGGGCCGCTCGTGTTCGGACCGCACCCCGTCCATGTGCTCGGCGAAGCCCCTTTGGTCGACCAGGTGGTGAGCGGACTGCGCGAGGGTGAGCGTGTGGCGGTCCAGATCACCCCGGATCAATTGGAGGCCATTCGCCCCAGACGCATGCGCACCCTGGTCCTGGCCGAACCGTTCGATCCGGCGGCGATCCTCGCGCGTTGCTCGGAGCGGCGTCGCGCTGGGCGCTGGTCTCGCACCACCCCTCTGCGGGTTATCCTGATGCACCGGCGCGATCCGCCGCCCCAATTGCCGCCGCTCGATCCGAGTCATCCACTGCGTTTGGAGACCTTCTCGGTCGAGACTCGGGCGGCGCGGGCCTTGCTCACGGCCTGGCCGTTGCACCGTGGTATGGATCCGCGCTTCGGGCAGATCCCGCACCTGCTCCTGGCTGGATTCGAGCATCCGGCGCCCGCCGTCCTGCTCCAGGCGCTGCGCCTCATCCAGTATGGCGAGACGCGGCCGGCCGTGACCATTCTCGACGCCGATCCTCAGCGGGTGGCTGCAGCCCTCTCGAAGGACTATCCCCAGGCCGGTCAGATCGCCGATCTGAGGTTCGATCGGCTCGATCGGCCTGCGCTGGAGGGGCTTCCGCCTGTGACGCAGGCGTTCGTCTGTCTCCCGGATCCACTGGATCGCGCGATCGATACGGCCCGCTCGTTGGGGGAGACCATCGCTCGGGTTCAGGGTGTCTCGCCCGCGATCCTGGTCGAAATCGGCGACGGCGTGGCGGATGGCGAGGTGGGCGATTGGGACGGACAGATCGTTCCCGTGTCCAGCATCCGCACGGTCTGTCGCCCCGGCGTCTTGCTCGATGGTGTCGGTGACGAGATGGCACAGTCCATCCATCGGCACTATCGCGACAGCATCGCCGCACAGGGGCGGAACCCGGATCGCGAACCGGCCGGCCAACCCTGGGAGACGCTCCCCGTTTCCTACCGTCAGGCGAATCGGCATCAGGCGGATCATCTCTGGGCCAAGCTGGCGCTCACCGATTGCGGTGCGGTGGCCGAGGAGATGGTCGAGTCGTTCGCCTTCACCCCGCCGGAGGTCGAGGGGCTCGCGGTCATCGAGCACCAGCGCTGGGCGGCCGACCGTTATCTGGATGGCTGGACCCATGCGCCCGAGCGCGACAACGCACTCAAGCATCATCCGCAGCTGATCCCTTACGCCGAGCTCTCGGAGCCTATGAAGGATCTCGACCGTTTCGCCGTGCGCGGCGTGCCGAGCCTGCTCGCGCGTTCCGGGCTGGGCGTGGTGCGCATGCTCATCCTGGCCATTCCGGACGCGCCTGGAGCGGCGCTCGACCGGCGCGGTCAGCGCCGTCTGCTGCGTCCGCTCTTGGAGCGATTGGTTCGGCGCTACCCCGACCGGGCGCTGGTCTGCGCCTCGACGCTCGGGTCTCCGTTGGCGCGCCAACTGGTGCGCGCGGCCATGGAACACGCCGGGGCCGGGCTCTTCTGGCTTCTGCCAGAGCCGCTTGCCGATCTGCTCGCGCGTCAGGCGGACACCGCGTCCCGTGTGGATCTGCTCGGTCTCGCCGCGCGGGCCGAGCGACGCATCGGCCTCTCGGGCCCGGCGGAGCTCGAACGCTGGCATGCCGAGCGTGCCGAGATTCTGATCGCGTTGGATGAGATGCCCGAAACGCCGACGCCCGCGAAGCGGGTTCGGGTCGGTCGGCGCGGTCTGGTCTGGGATTTCGAGTACTGATTCGCGATGCTCATCCGCCAACGCCATTCGATGCTGCGTCCCGAGCGCGAGCCCGCCCCGCCGCTGAGCGGCTCGAACGGTTGGATCGAGCAGCTCGGGCTGGCCTTTCTGGCACTGGCGTCCTGTCTCGGGCTCTATGCGAGCATCCTCGTCGGCCGCTCGCGTCTGGATCTGCCCGCCTTTGCGATCGCGTTGCGTCAGGCCGGGCTTTCCATCCTGCCGGCGATGACGCTGGTGGCGGGTGCCGTCGGGATCATTTTGGGACGCCAGGCTCAGTCCTTCCTGGCCCAGTTCGATCTGCCGGGTCTGATCCTGCTGTCGGTCAGCTACGGCATCGTGGTGGAGGTGGTCCCCATCCTGGTCGGTATCCTGGTGGCCGGACGGGCCGGTGTCGCACTGGCCGTGCGCCAGGCGACGCTGGCGGCGAGCGGCGAGATGGATGGACTCCTGGTCAACGGCATCGATCCGATCCGCTTCACCCTGGGTCCGGTGCTGCTCGCCATGCTGCTCATGAGCTTCGCCTTCACCGTCTGGGGATCCCTGGTCACCTTCGGTGCCGCCGGGATCTGGTTGTGGGCGATGTCGGGCCTGCCGCCCGTGCTCTTCATCGACGCGCTGGAGCGTGCGCTGACCTCGGGGGATCTGGTCGAGGCGCTGCTCAAACCCGTGCTGTTCGCCGTACTGATCGCCTTGATCGCGACCGTTCACGGTACCGCCGCCGGTCGCGATCCGCAGGGAATCGCCCAGGCCGCGACCCGCACCATGATCGGTGCGGTGAGCGCCATCCTGCTCGCGGATCTCGCGGTCGTACTGCTTGTCGGGGGCTGAGGCCATGATCGCTGCACTGGAGCTGGACGGTATCTTCCAGCATGTGAAGGGACGCGCCGCCCTGAGCGATATCCGCTTGCGGATGGCGCAAGGCGACTGGCTGCTGGTCGTCGGACCGAACGGTGCGGGCAAGTCGCTTCTGATGCGGCTCGTCCTTGGTCTGGATTCCCCTTCGGCGGGTACAATCCGGGTTTTGGGGCAGGATCTTTCGGCGCTGAATGGACGTGCGATGCGGACCTTGCGAGGTCGCATGGGCGCCGTGCTCCAGGGTGGATCGCTCCTCGCCGGATACAGCGTGCTGGAGAATCTGCTGCTGCCGCTGCGCGATTCGCCCCTGAGCCGCGACCAGATGGCCTACGAGGCGCGGCTGGTGATGACGCTGCTACAGCTCGACGGGTTGGAGAATCATCCGCCGCGCGCGCTCTCGCTCGGCCAGCAGCGCCGGGTGGAGCTGGCGCGGGCGCTCATCCATCGGCCGAGCCTGCTGATCTGGGACGGCTTCTCCGACGGATTGGATCCGGCCGCCATTCAGGAGACACTGGCCGTTCTGGCCACCTTGAGGGAGAACACCCAGCTGACCCTGATCGCCACCGACAATCGACCCGACATCCTCACCGGCGCCGACTATCGGGTGGCGGTGCTGGATCGCGGTCGTCTGCTGTTCGAAGGTTCCGCCGAGGCGGCGATCGCGGCCAGCGCGAGCCGACTCGACCTGCGGGCGGCGCTCTGGGGGCGGATGTGAGCGGCCCGGATCGCTCGACCTCCGGTCGGCTCGACCGGCTCTATTCGCCGCCCGAGATCGGCGGTCCGGGCAAGCGCCGGGCACGGGCGCAGCATCGCGATCTGCTCCTGGCCGGCGGATTCGTGCTGGCGATGGTTCTGGTCGTGGCCGGTGCCTTCTATCTCGTGCTGCCGGGGCTCTTCGGTCGCGCCTATCATCTCGACGCCTATTTCCTCGACGCCGAGGGGCTGGACGCCGGAATCCAGGTGGTTCAGGAGGGCTATGTCATCGGCATGGTTGATCGGGTGACGCCCGTCTTTCCGCAGCGGGATTCGGAGGCCGTTCGCTGTCCTGCGCCGCCGCAGGATGCCCCGCGTCGTCATGCGGCGCTGCCCTGCTTTCGCGCCAGGCTTCGGATCAAGGATGGCTGGCCGGTGCCGCTCGACAGCCGTGCCCAGTTGGGGGCTGCGGGGCTGCTATCGGGCGATGTCATCCGCATCACGCCCGGATCCGCCACCGCGCTGCTCGCCGATGGCTCCGTCATCGAGGCCGATGGGCGTGAGATCGATCTGGCAGGGCGGCTCGGCCAGCTCACCGAGACGATCACGGCTTTGGTCGAGGAGACCATCGCCCCGACATTGGCCAGCATCCGCGACCAGATCAAAACCATCGAGCTGCTGATCGGCACCGGCGACGACCAGTCCGGGAATCGAGATCGGCTGGCCGGTGCCTTCGCCAATCTGCAGGAGCTCTCCGCACGGCTCAAGGAGGCGGTCGATCCAGCGGCTATCGCAGCCATACTGGGGTCGGTTCGGGTCATGTCGGACAATCTCGCCAGCATGACAACCGCGCTGAAGTCGAGCACCGGCGACATCCAGGGTGCCGTGAACAACTATGGGTCGCTGGCGTCCGATATCCGAGGACTGGTGCGCGAGAACCGGCCGGCGCTCCAGAAGTCGCTCGACGATACCCAATATCTGCTCCAGGAGCTGTCGGCGGCGCTGACCCCGATCCTGGCCAATATGGAGGAGGCGACACGCAATCTCTCGGTTCTGTCGCGCGAGCTGCGCGACGATCCCAAGGCCCTCCTCAAGAGTCGCGAACAGGAGGACAGGACGCCGTGGTTTCAGTGAGTCGCCTCATTTCGCCACTGTCGCTCCTCGGTTGCGTCCTGCTCGTCGCTGGATGCGGATCGGCTCCGCCGATCGAGCCCGATCGCTATTACCTGCTCGAACCCCCGACCCAGGTTCAGCGGGCGCGAACGCAGACCCCGGCCATTCTGCTGGTGAACGATCTGGCGGCGCGCGGTTTCCTCGGCGGACGCGAGATCCTCTATCGCACCCGCGAACAGCCCCTGATGATCGCGCGCTACCGCAACCTGCTTTGGGCTGAGCCCGTGCCTCAGGCGATGGTCGGGGTGCTGGTCGGCGCCATTCGCAAGGCCGGACTCTTCCGCTATGTCGCCATCCCGGCGGATCGGGTCAGGGCCGATTATCTGCTCAACGGCGAGGTGGAGCGTTTCGAGCACTGGCCGACGGACCGTCCGCCCCGGGTGACGGCCACACTGAATCTGTCGCTGGTGGCGGCGGACGATCGGCGCTCGCTCTGGGCGCGTCAGTACAGCGGCGAGGAGGTCGTGGAGGCCAGCACCCCGGACGCCATGGCTGCCGCCTTCGACCGTCTCGCCGCGCGACTGGCCGGAGAGGTGGTGCGCGATCTGGAGCGGGTCCAACCTCTGCTGGTCTCCATCCCTCGGTCCTGATCGGGCTCAGGGCGTGTGTTCCTCGGCGTAGCGTATCGCCTCTTCGATCAGGGCCAGTCGGGCACGGTTGCGGCCCCAGGTTCGCGTCAGACCGTTCGCGGGTCTCTCTCCCTCGCTCCAGAGCCGCCAGAGCAGCGCGGCGTTTTCCCAATAGCCAGCGGCGATTTCATGGCCGTCTGGGCTGAATGCCGCGTGGGTCACCGCGCCCAGATCGGCGTCCAGCGTGAGGAATGGCGTGAGGGTTTGGCGCCGGGAGCCTGTCGGCGTCCTCCAGACGCGTAGCGTTCCGTCGCGCGAGGCGGTCAGAATCCAGCGTCCGTCCGGGCTGAACCGGGCCGATGAGACGGCGTTTTGGTGTCCGCTCAGCTCGGCGATCAGGTCTCCGTCGATCGACCAGAGCTGCGCCTTGGCCTCGAAGGCCGCCGTCACCAGGCGCCGGCTGTCGGGCGCGAACTGGACGTCGTAGAGACTGCCGGCCCCGGCGTCGAGATAGCTGGGCTCGCCGCAGCCGGCCTCGGTGAGCGCGATCAGTGCGGCCCGACCGTCCCGGCTGGCGGAGGCGAGCCAGTTGCCATCCGGCGAGAAGGACAGTTCCGTAATGCTCGCCGTATGCGCCTCCAGGCGACAGCGCCGCGACCAGTCGCCACTGGCGTTCTGGCGCAGGACCTGGATGACGCCCTCCTGGCTGCCGGTCGCCACCAGTGCTTGGTTCGCGTCGCCGTCTTCACGCAGCGTTAGGGCGCGGATGCGGCCCTCGAAGTGTGACAGTGCGTTCGGCAAGGAGAGTGCCGTGCAGTTTGCCGGGTCCCAGAGCCTGACGGGTCGGTCCGGGTCGCTAGAGGCCGTCATCAGCCAGCTCGCGTCCGGGGCGAAGAGGACGCGATAGACATCCGGGCAGTCGGGTTCGCCGGCCGTTTGGCAGGATTGGGGCTTGGATGCCGTGGGCAGGGCGCAGTCGTGGCCGTCGGTGAGATCCCAGAGATGGCCGAAGCCGTCCGAGCCGGCGCTCGCGAGCCAGCGGCCGGACGACGAGAAGGCGACCTGTCGCACTCGTGCCTGGTGGGCGATCTGCGAGATCTGGCGCGTCGGCGGACGTGATTCCGGGCCGCGCGCGTGGCGCCAGAGCTCGACCCGACCGTCGTAATCGGCGGTGGCGATCAGCAGATCCGCTCCCGATTCGGCCATGGCCAGATGCCGAACGTGGTCCTCCTGATCCATATGGAAGGCGAGGCGGTTGTTGGCCGCGACCGACCAGAGCCGCGCTGCGCCATTCTTGGTCGAACTGGTCATGATGCGTTGACCGTCACGACTGAAGGCGGCCTGCGCAATGGGGGTCTGCTGGCTGAGTGTCGCGAGCTGGCGACCGGTTTCGAGCGCCCAGAGGCGTGCCGTGCCGTCCAGGGACAGGCTCAAGACCAGATTCTCGCCCAGCGTTGGATCGACCTCTCGTGTGACTGCGATTCGATCGATCCCCAGCTCCTGCTGACCCAGGACCTCGGCCGTGCCGGCGCGCAGATCCCAATGAACCAGCTGACCGGCCGAGTCGCCCGCGATCAGGCCGAAGCCATCGGCGGTGAAGGCGAGGTCGCGGACGTAGGATTGATGGATCCGCACGATGCGTTTGCCGCGTTTGACGGTTCCCAGCTCCTGGATCTCGCGGCCCTGGCGATCGTAGAGATGGATGCGCTCGTCGAGCGCGGCGACGGCGATACGCGCACCTTCGTCGTCGAAGGTCGCTCGAATGGCTGGCCGCCCGAGGCTGCCTTTGGCAGGGAGCCGGAGGCGTTCCTCTCCGCTCTTGGTGTCGAAAACCTGGGCGAATCCACGTAGGTTGGCGGCGACCAGGCGCTGGCCGTCCGGCGCGAAGGCGAGATCGCGGATGGTGCCAACGGATTCGGTGTTCCGCCATAGTGGCTCGCCCGGATGTTCGAGATCGAGCATGCAGAGCTGGGCATTCTTGCTCCGGTAGTCGCTGATCAGGGCGAGATGACGGCCTTCTGGATCCAGGGTCAGCGGGGCGTCGGCACGCGTGCCGCAGTTCCAGTCGGGCGGTCGATCGGACGCGCTCGGCAGGCGCCAGACTCCGCCGACGCCGATTCCGATGATGGTCGGATCCGCCTCGGGTCCGGCGAAGCGAACCCGTTCGATGTGGTTTCCGGGGGCGGCGAGTTCGGCGACTTGCTCGAATCCCCGGGCGCCTCGCTTCCAGAGACGGATGCCCTGGCCCTTGGAGCCGGTGATGAGCGCATTGCCGTCGGGGCCGAAGACCGAGGTGATCCAAGGACCTGCAGTCGTTTGGTCAGGCGTCAGCATCGCCAGCAGTCGGTTGGACGAGAGCGCGCGGCCGAGCGTATCGGTCGCCTCCTTGGGCAGATAGGGGCCGGCCTCGAGCGCGAGCGCGACGGCGGTTGGCGTGTCGCCGCGCCGGATGGCGAGATCGGCCTCCAGAAGACTGCCGCGTACTTGGTTGATCTTGGTCTGATGGTTCGCATCCCAGAGGCCGTAAAAGGCGATACCGGCGAACAGGGTCAGGGCGGCGGTGATGGAGCCGATGGTCCAGCGGTTGCGGCGTCGCTGCGTGCGCAGGTGGGCCCAGGAGTGGTCCAGATAATCGCGTTCGAGCGGGTCCAGCTCTTCGGCGTGGCTCTCGACGAACAGACGCGCGGCGGCGTGGCCCAGTTCTCCGAGCAGGTATTCCCGGTTGAAATCGGTCCGCTTCCAGAGCGCCGCCTGCCGTCCGATCTGATAGCGCAGATTCAGGTCGCGGCGGTTGTTCGGCTGCGAGAGCCAGTCGCGGACCGGTTGCCACCGCTCGATCAGTGCTGGATGGACGAGGGTCGCCACGGCTCGGTAGTCTTCCCAGCCCAGACCTGATTCGTCCTGGGTTGGCGTGAGGGCCTCGTCTTGAATGAGCGTATCCAGTCCGCCCTTGGAACGGCGCAGACGGCGCTTGGCCCGCCACTCCTCGCGCGTTTGGTTCAGGGCGTGACGGAGATAGGCGATGACCCCCTGTTCGGGCGTGGGCGGTTGGGTGCGGGTCGTCGTGTCCGGGACGGATTCCAATACGATCAGGCGGGCCTCGGTGAGCGCTCCGATGAGGTCGGCGCACCCGGGATCGCGCTCTAGGGTCGCGAGGTCGGCCGCGCGCGGGGTCGGATGCGAACGCGGTCCGGCTTCGAGCGACAGCAACGCCCGGCACAGCATGGGCAGCGCCGCGCGCGTTCGATCGTCGAGTCCGTTCCAAAGCGCATCGGCACGGTTCACCAGCGTTCCGGCAATGCCGCCGAGCTGGCGGTAGTCGGCGAATCGCAGCAGACGGCCGTGGCGGGTGCCTGGTTCCTCGCGCTCGACGGCGAGTCGATAGAGCGCCTCCAGCGCGGGTTCCAGCAGTGTCGGCCAGTGTTTCAGGTCGCTGGCCTCGGATTCCAAGGCATCGACCAGTCCGCCGCTGGCGCCTCGGCCCGGCTCCTCGTATTGGATTCCGGCGACGCGCCCCGGGATCTCCATCACCTGGCGAATCCGCGCGGGGGCGGGCGGCTCGACCCTGTACCAGCCTGGCTCGTCGAGCAGCGCGTTCAGCGCAGGGAGATGGGCCAGGCTTGGAAGCAGATGACTGCGCAGCGTGGCGATCACCCATATGGATGCGTGTCGGGCGAGCGTGGCGAGGATTGCGGCGAACGCTTGGATCTCGGGCGTGTCGATGCGCTCGGGCTGGAGGTAGGGGTCCAGCGGATCCAGGATGATGATCAGCTGGGTTCGGCCCGCGCGCGTTTCAGCGTCGCGGTCCGTCCTGTCGGTCCGCTCCAGTGCCGCGCCGATCTGCTCGACCCCGACGTCGCCATCCGTTACCAGAAGTCGGGCGAGGCGTTTCCCATCCAGTCCCTGCTCGCCGAGCGCGCCGCCCAGCACGCTCGGTGTGGCGAGCTTCGCGGCCAGTGCGGCGATCGGATCGTCGTGCGAGGGTTCGAGCAGACACCAGCGGCAGGCGCCGATGCTGGTGAAGAGAAATGGGCGCACCAGGTGCGGCAGTAACCCGCAGCGGACCAGCGAGCTCTTGCCGATCCCGCTCGCTCCGCTCAGAAGCAACAGGCCGGGGCCGGATTCGCTCAGACGATCGAGTCGCGCGACCAGTTCACGGCTTTCGGTCTCGCGCCCGGTGAAGATACGGTCGTCGCCGATATCATATGGCGCGAGGGCACGAAATGGGCTGCCGAGCCAATCCTCGCTGCCAGCGGCAAATCGGCGCTCGGCGCTGATGCGGCGGTTGAGCAGCTTGCGCAGCTGGGACTCGACCAGACCGCGAAAGCCCGCGTCGCTGTCGAACTGGCGGAAGGCGCGGCGGAAGCTGCCGTCGGGATTGTAGAAATGATGTCGGAAAAAGGATTCGAGTCGCTCCCGATCCGCCATGGCGGTGCGGATCGCCTCGGCGTCGTTGATGTCGATCAGCCGCGGCGCGGTCTTCTGATAGACCAGCACCTCGGGCGTGCCGTGCTGGGCCGATGCCTCGACCGCGTCTACGAACTCCCATTCGGTTCCGGTCATGCCGCCGTAGGGATCCTCGGCGAGCGGTGTGCCCAGTCGGGTCCAGAGCATCACCAGAACGATCTCGCACTCGGCCGGCCTCAATAGACCGGCCTGGAAGCTCTGGGCTGCGGTCAATGCCTCCTCTTCCCAGAGGACGGCCTGGAGCTTGAAATAGGGCAGGTACTCCTGAGCGAGCTGTTCGATGATGTCCTTGACGAGCGCACGCTCGTGCTCGACGTCGGACGGCGATGAAACGAAGATGCGTACCTGGGGTTCGGGCATGGCGCACTCGTGGATCTGCGGTGGAGAGGGTTAGGGTGAGCGGACGGGGCGCGAACCGCAAGTTCGCCCCTGATGACGGCTCATCGATGTTCGTCGCCGGTGTGAAACGCGATGTCGGTCGCACTGGCGATCGACACAAATCGCGGGCCGCGCGGTACAATAACGTTTCCTGTGCGCGATGGGGCCCGTGCACTGCATGGATGCCGATCGGATCCGTTCGAGCGGAATGTCCCCGCCCTTGTTCGGGCCCGTGTGACTCGGGTCATGCGTCGACACTGATTTGCCGAGGTGGCCGGGCATTGCGGCGGCCTCGCTATGAGCGGAGGAACCCGCTATGTTCCACCATGAGACCGTCGACGCAGAGCGTTTCGAGCAGGTCATCGTGCAAGCGATCCGCCAGATCCTGGAACGTCCGGATCCAGAGCACTTTCTTCATTGGGCCAGGTCCAATATTCCGGGCATTCTCGGCCTCTCGGACGATTTTCTGAGCGATTTCGAGGCCCATCGTCTAGCGACTCTGCTCGGAACCGTCATCTGGAATGCCACCCCACAACGGGCTAACGGCTTTCGACCTCTGCCGATCGATCCACCCGACGCCGAGGCGCCCTGCCCCTGTGGTTCCGGGCTGCGTTACCAGGATTGCTGCGGCAATCTCGGTGACATGCCAATGCTCTCGACCGAGCTCATCTGGGAGATCCTGCTCGATGAGATCTCGGAGCGTTCGTTGCGCGAGGCGCTGTCGCTGAACGCGATCCCCGGCCCGTTGCTGGCCAAGATCGCCGATCGTTGGCTCGACGAGGACCGTCCGGGGCGAGCGGTCGCCCTGCTCGAACCGCTTTTCTCCGGTTCGCTCTCCGACCTCGGTGCCGCATATGAGCCGGCGCTCGATATCCTGTGCGATGCCTACGATCGGCTCGATCACTGGCGCAAGAAGCTGAACTTCCTCGACCGCGTCTGTGCCGAGGGCAGTCGGTCGCTCCAGGCTGCGGCCTGGCAGCGCCGCAGCACCATTCATATCGACGAGGGTGATTTTGCCCAGGCCCAATCGGCCTTCACCTCGGCGTTGCGCTGCGACCCGGACAACCCCAGTACCGCGTTGCTCGAAATCACCCTGCTCGCGGCCCAGCACAACGACCGGCTGGCCCGCGAGCGCGCGCGCTTCTGGTTGCACCGATTCCGCAGACAGGGCTATCGGGACGAGAGTTTCATGGATTTCCTGGAGCGGGCGGTCGCCGATCCTCAGGAGGCGATGGTCAACAGCCATGCCGATGCACTGGATCCGCAGTTGGTGGATTGGCACGATTGGGTGGGGTTGGTGTTGGGCCGTCCATTGCCCGATTACGGCCTGGCGAGCGCCCGGATCGAGAGTCCGCGTCGCGATTCCACCCAGATGGAACTCTTCGTCGCGATCGAGGACACGTCACCCGACGCCGACGAGCCGGACAGGTCCAACTCTCCCGCTCCAGATCCCTCCACGCTGGTGTCGGGTCTGGCGGTCGAGGTGCGTCCGTCCGCCGCCCTGCGTCGGATGGAGGCGCTGTGGAGGGCGCTCTATCCGGGATCTAAGCCCCATTCGACGCACCTGTCCCTGATCGAGGGCGCCGATGTTTGGGGCGAGCCCGGATGGCTCGATTATGTTCTTGCCCACCCGGAGGTGACGGACAGTCTGGATGTGCTCGACGATCTGGCCACCGCGCTCTACGAGCATCCCGAGAGCGCCTTGCCCTGGGTGGCGCACGCGCTGATGCGTCCGTTGCTGGACCGGGCCTGGGCGATCTTGGAGCAGTTGTTGCCGCCCGAGGATCCGCGCATTCTGCCCTGGTCCGCGCCGGCCAATCGTCCGGCCCTCAGACTCCTGTTTCGGCGCTATTTGAGCCAGGTGCAGGAGGGCGAGTCCAAGGCGGCAGTCTTCACGCTGGAGACGCTTCTGCGGCTCAATCCCCAGGACAATCACGGTGTGCGCGCCGAACTCATGAACCATTATCTGCGTGATGGCGAGGACGAACAGGCGCTGATCTTGGCTCGGCGTTTTCCGGGCGATCTACTTGCCGACCTCGCCTACGGCGAGGTGCTGGCGCTCTATCGGTTGGGGCGCGAGGAGCGCGCGCGTTTCGTGCTGAACACGGCGGTGCGGCGTTTGCCGAGAATCCCGTATTATCTGACCCGCAAGCGTATTAAGCAGCCTCGGCTGAATCCGCTCGGCATCACGCCGGGGGGCGACGATCAGGCATGGCTTTATCGCGAGGCCATGCGCGATGTCTGGGAAGCCGAACCCGGCATCCTAGCCTGGCTCAAACGATTCTCCGCTTAACGAACTCGGCCGAGAGGGGAGGCCAATCGATGGAAGCACAGTATCGGATTCTGTTTTCCGGCAAGCTGATGCCGGGCCAGGATCTCAATGATGTCGCGGCGCGTTTGGCCAAGAAGTTCCGCATGCAGGAGAAAACGGCGCGCGAACTCGTCCTCAAAGGTGGTGGGCGCGTGCTCAAGCACAATGTCAACGCATCGGTCGCCGAGCGCTATCGGGCCGCGCTGACGGCGGCTGGCCTGGTGATCACCATCGAGCCTCAGGAGACCGACGAGGAAACCGAGGTCGAGTCCTTGCTGCGGCCCTATTCGATGCCATCCACCGTGACCGCTCCTCCGCCGAGCCTCGCGAAGACGAGCAGCACACCCAAGGCCCGAGAGCCCGCAGAAGGTTGGTCGCGCTGCCCCAAGTGCGGAGAGCCGGAGGTGTCCGACCTCACAGGCGTCTGTCAGGCGTGCGGCGTGGTCGCCGAGCGCTATCGGGCGAACCACGGCATGGAACCGCCGGAGCCGCCGGAGCGTCCGGCTTCAGTCGAGAATCCCTATGCGCCGCCTCGTGCCGATCTGACTCCGCCACCCCTGGACGATTCGGGCGATGCGCTGCAGCCGCCCCAGTCGATTTCGGCCGGGCGCGGTTGGGGCTGGATCCTGTCGGGCTGGGATCTGTTCAAGGATCAGCCAGGTCCCTGGATCGGGGCCGTCCTGCTCTTCTATCTCATCATGATCCTGCTCAATCTGGTTCCCGTTGTCGGTGGGCTCGCGACGACGATCCTGGGTCCCATGTTCACCGCCGGGCTCATGATGGGCGCGCATGCCCAGTTCAAGGGGGAAGGTTTCTCCCTGAACCATCTGTTCGCCGGGATCTCGCGCAAACCGGGTCCATTGGCCTTGGTCGGTCTGGTCTATCTGGGGGCCGCGCTGGCGATTGCGCTGATCATGGCCGGACTGGTCATCGTCATGCTGGGAGCCTCCGGGGCCTTGATCAATTCCGCCTCGGGAGGTCCGGGCGGTCTGGATGTGCTGAGTCTGTCGAGCATCGCCCTGCCGGTACTGGTCGCCTTGTTGGTGGGAATTCCACTCGGCATGGCGATGTTCTTCGCGCCTGTGCTGGTTGGCTTGAACGATGTCCCCGTTCTGCGCGCCTTTAAGCTGAGCTTCTTCGCCTGCCTCAAGAATATCCTGCCGTTCCTGGTGTTCGGGCTCATTGCCATGGTCATGATCTTCATGGCGATGTTGCCCTTCATGCTCGGTCTGCTCGTGGCGATGCCGATTCTGACGATCGCGGTCTATTTCTCCTATCGCGACATCTTTTATCGCTGAGATCGTTCGGCCGCTCGGGGTCCGCGTTCGCGGATCCCGAGCGCCGGGTTTGCTTCACCTCGGCGTCGCGTCTCATCGAAGGCGCGTGACCAGCCAGCGGAGCGGGGCGGTCAGGCGCCAGGAGGTCGAGCGATAGACCTCCTCCAGCGCCAGGCGCAACGCCTCTCGTTCGGCGGTATTCCGTTGCGATGCGTCTTCCATGGCGACGATCCGCGCGTGCAGTTCCTGCCGTTCCCGGACCGCCGAGTCCAGATCGGATCGGACTCGATCGCGTTCGACGCTCAAGGCGGCGCATTGGTCGTCGCGTTCCGCAAGCTGGAGACGCAACTTGTCGAGCGAGCCGTTCAGGCGGCGGGCCAGCGTCAGCATCTCCCGTCCGCCCCAGCGCGCGGTCCATTTTGCGTAGGACTGCGGCGAGGCCCCCCAGCGCGTTGCACGCGGGTCGTCCAGATTCCCCGTCTGTCTCGGCCGGCGCCAGGTCAGGGTGGCTCGGTCCAGATGGATCGGGTCGGTGCGCTCGTGGATCTGAGCCGTCAGATCCCAGAAATCCAGCGTGTCGAGCTGTTCGTCGAATCGGCATCCGGCGGTGACCAACTTGCGTGCGAATAGCACCGCAGGCATTGGGAGTCCGGTTCCGGCATGCAGATCCAATCGATCCAGTCGCCCGTTCAGGGTGCGTGATTGATCCGAGGTGTCGTCTCGGATGCGCAGGCCGCTGTAGACGCATTGACCTGTCGGGTCGCTGCTCAGTCGTTCGAGCAGCAGGGTCAGATGGTCGGGGTCTGGAAGGCTGCGGTCGTCGATGAGACAGATGTAAGCGCCCCTGGCCTGTTCCAGCGCCTGGTTGAGCGTCTTGACTGGGTTCTCGTCGGTGTCGGCGAGGAGGGTTCGGATCGGAAAACGTCCGCACCAGTCGGGCGATCCATCGGCGATCCCCGGGATTTGGCCGACGATCAGGATCTCGACGTTCGGGTGCGTCTGGAGCGCGAGCGCGTCGAGCGTGTCGGTCAGGCACCGGGGGTCCTCGGCGAGCAGAATGGCGGACACCAATGGCGGCTGTTTGACGTTGTCACTGGTGGTGCGCGTGTAATAGTCGCCTGGGCGGATGAGGCGCAGCGGATCGCGTTGCAGATCCGCTCGGCGCATCGTGCGCAAGGCCTCTGCCGCCTGGATCTCCTCCGGCAGGGTGTAGGTTCGGAAGCGGTTCAGGGCCGAGACGTGCCGGTCGTAGGACTGCTGGCTCATCTGGCTCGCGAAGCAGGCCATCGCCGCCGATTTGCGTTCGAGCACGGGGGTGATGTCGACCAGATGCGAGGGATGCAGGGGCACCCCGACCTCGTACATGACGAGCCGGATGTCCCTCGGGCAACGTCTCACGGCCTCGGCGGCGGCGAGCGCGAGCACCAGATGATCCGGGTGGACCTCCCACCAGGACGGGGAGTAGAGCAGTTCCGCGCAGCTGTCCTCGATCGTATCCAGGATGCGGCGGATGAGTGCCTCGCCGTATTCCAGCCCTCGGTCCGGCAGTTCCCAGAAGGTCGGCTCGCCATAGCCGAGCAGGGTGCCGGCGCGGCGACTTTCCGCCTGACGGGTCGACGCGTATGTCGCCCGATCGCGATCCTGGCCGAAGGCGCCGTCGGTGACGATGACGACCCGCACCGGGTCTCCCGCCTCCAGATGACGCATAATGGCGCCCCCACAGCCGAACACCTCGTCGTCCGGGTGCGGTGCCAAGACCAGAACGGGTCCACGGCCGACCGAGCGTACCGCTTCATAGGGAACGAATTGGTGTTCCGAAAATTTCATTGATAGAAGGCCAATCGCTGTGAGCAATTATTCGATTTCATGGTCATCCAAGGAGGCTGCGCCGGTCGCATCCGACCCCTTTGTCACGGGACTCGCCGCGCATCGGCGGGGCGATGTCGAGGAGGCGATCAGCCAATACCTGAAGGTCCTGGGTCAGCATCCGAATCAGGCGGTCACCTGCTACGATCTTGGCGTCGCGCTCATCGATGCCGATTTGACGCTGGTCTCCATGCCCTTTCTGCGGCGTGCCTCGCTGCTGATGCCCAACTCGGAGACGCTGCGCTACGCCGTGCTGTTCGCGCTCATCTATTCGCGTCGGTTGGACGAGGCGGAGCGCTTGATCGCCGAGGGCGAGGGCACGGGGCTCTCTCCCGAGCGCAGTACGCTTTGGCGCTCCTGGGTGAGCGACTGCAAGGGCGGGCGCAATCCGGCCGATCTGCGTCTGGCGTCTCCGCTTCCCGCGCAGGCCAACCCCGGTCTGCCCGAGCAGCCGCCGACACCGATTACGTCCACCCTCGTCCACGCCCGGCTTCAGGAGTCGTTCGCCAAGGCCGTGCAAGCGTACCAGGCCGGGCGGATGGAGGTCTTGATCTCCGAGTTGGGGCACCTGGTCGAGGAAAGTCCCTCTTGGGGCGAGGGGCATCATCTGCGCGGCCTGGCCTTCCTGGCGCTCAACCGCATTGAGGAGGCTGTGGCCGCGTTGCGTCGGGCGAGCGAGCTACTGCCGGGACGGGCCGAGCTGTGGGATCACCTGGGTGTTGCCGCCGTCCGCCTCGGGGACGAGGCGCTGACGCGATATGCCTTCGAGCAGGCACTTTTGCTGAATCCGCTGCGCCCGGAGACCTGGAACAATGCGGCGGATACGGCGATGCGTCAGGGTTGGCTGGGCGCAGCCTATCAGTATGCCTTCATGGCGCTACAGCTGAAGCCGGATTTGATCCAGTCCGCCTTCTGCCTGTTGCAGGCGGCCTACAAGATCGAGGTCGAAGGGGAGGCCGGCTCGGTCGATCCGGATGGTCCTCTGCTCGCGCGCGCGGCGAGTCTCGTCAAGCGAGGCGTTGCAACCGCGCAGCAGGCGTTGGAGGTTTCGGAGCTCTTGTCGCAGATCGGGCGCTATCCCGATGCCTGCGAGCTGCTGGAGTCGAGTCTGGAGCGTTTCGGCGATCATGAGCCGGCCACGCTTGGAAAACTCGTCATCAACCAGCGCCGCGTGTGCGATTGGCGCGCCTTGCCCGAACGGCAGGCGTGTCTCGTCGATCGAATCCGGCAGTCGGATCTGACCGTCGTTTCGCCGTTCGCCGCCATGAGTCTTCCGGGGCTCGGTCCCGAGGATCTGCTCAAGACCGCGCGGCAGCGCGCGAGCCAGCTCCAGGAGTGGGCGAGTCAGTCCGCAAGCCTTCGGCCGGGTCCGGCGAAGGCTCCTGGAATTCGGCTGCGCATCGGCTATCTGTCCGATGATCTCCAGGACCACGCCACCGCCTATCTGACCGCCTCGGTCTTCGAGCGGCACGATCGCTCGCGTTTCGAATTCTTCGCCTATTCGACCGGCGCGGACGATGGCGGACCTATGCGCCGTCGCTTGAGCGATGCCTTCGAGCATTTCGTCGACATTCGCTCGCTGGGACATCTGGAGGCGGCTCAACGGATTCGCGATGATGGCATCGATATCCTCGTCGACCTCAAGGGCTACACCAGCAGTGCCAGGATCGAGATCCTGGCACTGCGGCCAGCCCCTATCCAGGTCACCTGGCTTGGATTTCCGGGGACCCTGGGCACGTCCTTCGTCGACTACATGATCGTGGATCCCGTCGTGGTGCCGCCGGAGTGTGCCGCGTGCTACGACGAGAAGCTCGCCTATATGCCGGGCGCCTATGCGCCGGTCGACGATCGTCGTCTGGTGGCGGACAAGCCCAGTCGGGCGGAGGCGGGACTCCCCGAGCAGGGCTTCGTCTTCTGCTGCTTCAACGATCCCTACAAGATCACCCCCGAGATCTTCGAGCGTTGGTGCGCCATCCTGAATGCCGTGCCGGGATCGGTGCTCTGGCTCTATGCCAAGACCCGAGCGGTGGCCGACAATCTCCGGCGCGAGGCCGAACGGCGGGGGCTCGATCCCGAGCGACTCTATTTCGCGCGCAAGGTTTCGCAGCCCGAGCATCTGGCACGACTTGCGCTTGCCGATCTGGTGCTGGATACGCTGCCCTACAACGCCCATACGACGGCCTCGGACGCACTCTGGGCGGGAGTGCCCGTGTTGACCTGTCAGGGCGAGACCTTTCCATCGCGGGTCGCTTCCAGCCTGCTGCGGGCGGCCGAGCTGCCGGAGCTCATCACGTACGATCTCGCCGGTTACGAGGCTCGCGCGGTGGCCCTGGCCAAAGAACCTGCCACGCTGTCCGCGCTCAAGAGCCGCCTGGACGATGCCCACCGAACGGCGATCTTTTTCGACAGCGCGCGCTTCGCCGCCGATCTGGAGTCGCTCTATCGGGAGATGTGGGAACGGCAGGCTCAAGGATTGGCGCCCTCGCATCTTGGGCTGTCTGGCGCAGGGCTGGTCGACGGATCTCCGTTGACGCGATGAAGCGGTTCGGATCGATTGACCACCGATTTTCCCTGGCCATAATGGCGGATTATTGGCGGTACCTGGGGTTGTTTTAACGATGCTTGACTACAGAATCCGGGTTTGCGAGCCGGGCGATGCGACCGAGTTGTGCGCGCTGTTCCAGCACGTATTCGGTAAACCGCGCTCGCTCGAAGAGTGGCGCTGGAAGTTCGACTCCAGTCGCGAACTAGGCGCTTCTTCGGTGCCGCATTCGCTGGTCGCCTTGACGTCGGAGGGCGACATCGTCGGTCATGCCGGTGCGGTCGTCTTGCCGGGCTGGTTTCGTGGACGATCGATCCCGATGGTTCAGGGGTGCGATGTCATGATTCACCCAGAACATCGCGGTGGCTTTGGGGCGAACAATCTGTTCACGCTGCTATTGCGCGAATTGCTCGATCGGATTGCGGCGCAGCTTCCCAGCGCCTTTCGCTACGGTTTCGCCGGACAGGGACCCTGTCTGGTCGGTGAACGAGCGGGAGTCTACGAGCGTATGGAACTCGCCTTGGACATCGACGTCGAAACCGGTTCATCCGCGTGGTCGCCTTGGCAGGCCGTGCCCTTGGGTTGGGACGACCCGAGACTGGATCGGCTTTGGGCGCGTCGGCGTCGCCAGTTATCGCTGGCCGTGGTCCGTGATCGCGCCTACCTGGATTGGCGCTATGGTCGTAATCCTTCTTATGTGTATCATCTGACTGGAGTCGCCTTTCTGGGGCAGTTGATTGGCTGGGTCGTCTCGCGTTCGGACGGGAATCGGCTGCTCTTGGTCGATGTTCTGCTCCCGGCCTTCGGGCTGAGAGCCGCCCTCCAAGCGGCGGCTTCGAATGTGGTGAGCGACGATGCGTCGGCGGCAGTCGTTTGGCTGCCGGCCCCTCTGCGCGATAGACTCGGGTCGTCGGCGCGCGAGACGCCGGTGATGGTGACGGCCATGAGTCGTAAGAGTCCGATTCCAACGCCTGAGGCGCATCGGATGCTCTATTACACGATGGGCGACGTGGATATCTTTTGAGGGTCGCTTGTCTGGAGCGGATTTGCTGGGTGAGCGGTCGTTTGCTCGATGCAAACCACGGCAATCGTAGCGGGCAGTTTCGATGGATGGAATCGGTTCGCGAGGTTTTTCCGCCAAATGTTGTTGTGGCGCAACAGTCGGGGCGGGGCAGCCTTCCGATGCCGGTTGTATCAGCACTTTTGCACGATTTTCTAATCTTTTGGCGTGGTTCGAAAGGCGCTGCGAGGCGGCTCTTGCTCGTCAGATGTGGGTTGACAACAACAATTTGTGGTGTAGACTCCTGATCGAGCCGCGAGCCAGCGTGGCATGCGTTTCGGATGGGTCAGCGCCCCGCTTAAGAACCATCCCGGGTAGTCCACGAGATCCGGAATACTCAGTAATCTGTTAGTTTATCACGTGTGAATCACAGGAGAACTCCAGCGATGTTTGCAAAATCCACACTCGCATCCGCGGTCGCGGCAGCCATCGGCGTTTCTGCGGTCGGTATCGCCCAAGCGGACAGCGTCTTTTTCCCCCAGGTCGTGCTGAGCGACACCGTCACCACTATCGCCAGCGTCATCAATACGACTGCTTCTAACTGGGACAATGCCGGTAACGTTTCCACGACGCACCTGCACTATCGCTTCTATTACAAGGCGGGCGTCAACGCCTCCGACGCAACTGCGTCTTGCGAAGAATACGACGAATACCTGCCGACCAGCATCGGCGATATCCAGACCATCGATCTGAGCGGCCACTTCGGCGCCGATACCCTGGGTGTCCTCTTCAACGATCCCAGCATCAACAACAACTGGGCCGCGACCAATCGCGACTACGCCTTCGGCCGTAACGTGGCGCCGGCTCGTGGCTATCTCTACGTCGACAACAGCGCGAACTCCGGCAATACCCTCGGCGGTGAGGCGTTCGTGTTCGAGTTCGGCAGTGGCGCGGCTTGGGGTTATCAGGCTTACAACACCAACAATGCGAACTACGCCTGGGCTGCCTCCGCAAGCCCCTCGCTCGTTCCTCTGATGCCTTTCGGCGAGATCACGACCGCCTTCTTCGTGACCCCGGTGTCCGTCGATCAGGCGCCTGACGTGGCCAACGACTATCGTGCACGCGTCGAGTTCTTCACCTCGATGCAGCGCGGCGATGTCTACGATCGTGACGAGAACCTGATCTCCGGTACCGTGCCTCAGGATGTGGTCTGCGTTGCCCGTATCGATGCTATGGATCTGCTGAGCGATGGCGCTATGGCTCGCATCGCTGATGGCGGCTGGGCTCGTCTGCTCAACTACCGCTTGACCTCCAACTCTTCGACTGCTTCGCCTGCTAACATCAACGCGACTGCGACGGACGATGCGGCCAGCTTGTCGGCGGCCGCTACCAAGCTCACCGCTGACGATGGCGCTGTTGTGATCAAGCTTGAGTACAACATCGGCGGCACCTTCAACGGTGAAAGCGTCGGCGGAACCTACAACAACGCCATCATCTATCAGCCGTAATTTGACCCTATCGGGTGAAATGTATGCGCTGAGTGGCCAACTTGTTTCAGGCTTGATCTGATTCAATGTGCGCCATAAAAAGGCCGCCCTCGGGCGGCCTTTTTTCATCGTTCCTATCTATTCCGTGTGACAAAATACGGCCTGGTTACTTCGGGTCAGTGTCGAATGACGGGAGACTTCTGTGAATTTCTTTGGGTTTGACTCGGTTCGTCCGGTTCGTCATACGGGCGTCGTTTGCCTGTTCCTCGCTTCATTCGGTATCGGTCAGGCGGTTGCGGTCGATACCTCGCCGGATCTCTCCGTGTCTCCTGTCGGGCTTTCCTCCCTTCCGTTGGACATCAATAGCGATTGGAGCTATGCCCTGGATAGTGCCGGTCGACGTTGGCTGGCCTACTATGACAAGGATCGCTTGCTGCACTTGATCGATCCTTCGGGCAAGGAACAGCCCATGGCCACGGAGGGGCGTGCCCAGGCGCCGTCCGGTTTGGCCATGACCGCCGAGGGAAAAGGGGTCGCGGTTCTTTGGCGTGACAAATTTCCGACGAAGGGTTTGTATCTGTTCGATACCAACCATGCCGATCTGAAGCCGTTGGATATCGGTGGAGACACCGAGCCCTTGGCGCGTTTCGTCGCCACCGCCGCGAAGAGCGGAGCTCTGCATCTGCTCTGGTACGGTGAGAAGAAGCTCGACGAGTCGAGCGAGCTGCACAACCTCTATTATCGCCAATTGGATCCCAAGACCCAGGAGCTGTCCCAGATCGAATGGGTGACGCCTGGCATCTATCCGCTGCTTTCGGTCGGCGACTCCGGAGACATGGTCTATAGCTGGATGCAGACGGCACTGGGGAACCAGATCGTTTCGCGTTTCCGTCCCGAGAACGGGACCTTTGCCGAGGCGGTTCCGGTTGCGACCGT
Organism: Thiorhodococcus fuscus; assembly: GCF_042682685.1. Taxonomy (NCBI): domain Bacteria; kingdom Pseudomonadati; phylum Pseudomonadota; class Gammaproteobacteria; order Chromatiales; family Chromatiaceae; genus Thiorhodococcus; species Thiorhodococcus fuscus. The sequence continues at coordinate 18,217 of NZ_JBHUHX010000027.1, read as the reverse complement.
GCCCGAGATTTCGCCTGTCTTCGAGGCGTTCCGTAGCGGTTCTCGCTGGTTTACCGTCTGGCTCGCGCAATATGGCGCGGACAAGCGCGACTTCCGGCTGGAGGGGGCGCATTCCGACGATGATGGGAAGACCTGGACGCGCTTCGAGATCTCGGGTCTTGCCGGCCGGGATATCGGGAGCCTACAGATCGTGTCGGACGAGGCCGGGCATATCCTGATGGCGGCGACCGGCCGTAAGCGCGAGTCGGGTGTCAAGACGAAACAGGATGTCTTCCTGGTGCGCTCATTCGATCGTGGCGATACCTGGGAGGCCATGTCCGAGATTCGTGGCGGCACGGCGCTTGGCAAGACGGTTCCCGCCAAGATGGATCTGAGCCAATTCAGTGCGCGCAATCCTGTCGTCGCCTTCGGTGAAAAGCCCGGAGAGGTGCTCTTCGTGTGGGAGGATTGGCGCGACATTCGCGGCAAGCTCTATGCGAGTTTTTCGAATGACTATGGTCGCACCTGGACGCTCAGCAACGTGCCCTTGACCGCCGATGACGGGCAGAGTTACGGATTGCGTTTCGAGCCGAATGCGCTCTTTTTCTCCGAGGGCAAATTTCATGTGATCGCCGAGCGCGCCGTTGATGACGTCTTCGCTCAGAAGGAACTGGTCGAACTGAGCGTCACGGCGGAGGATCTGACGCGATTGGCGAAGGCCGCGCAGTCTCGGCCTAGCTTGGACACGAAGGAGAACCAGGACGCCTTGCGCGAGCGCGAGAAAGGCTTCTGGAAGGCGATGGAAGACAAGGACTTTGAGGCGACCTATGCCTATCTGGATCCCTTCTTCCGCGCACGTGTGCCGCTCCAGCGCTATCTTTCCATGATGGGCAAAATCAAATATGACGCATCCGAGGTCGAATCCGTCTCCATCGATGGACCGCGTGCCGAGGTCGTCGCCAAGATCAAGGCGTCTATCCCCGCCTTCAAGGCGCCGACCACTGGCGAGACCCTCAGCCAGCCGGAGCGCGAAGCTTCGGTGAAGAGTCACTGGCTTTGGGTCGATGGAAACTGGTATCGCGAGTTCCTGGTCGAGTCGAGAGGAATCGTCTTCTCGCGTTATTGATCGCGTTCGAGGTGTCCGCCAAGGCCCATGGATCGGCCTTGGTGGGCATTGATCTCTAGGGGGGAAGTCGAGTCTGCCTCCCCATCTGCTGACCGTCCTCCTGTCGTTTCGAGTCTGATTCGGACTCCTTGTCGAATGGAATGCCCATGCGACTCCTGATTTTGCACCTTGCCTCCGTCTTCGGTGGTGCGGAGCGTACGACGAGCAATCTGCTTCGCTATCTCGATCGTGATCGGGTGACGCACGTCACCTTGGCCTCCACGGCGGCCCTGCGCCCCTTTCTGCCGGATCGTTTCGACGACTTCATCGATACAGCGCCCCATCTTCCGCGCGGCTGGTTCACCGATTCGCGGGATCTTCTCCGAGATGCCCGAGTCGCGGGCGCCTTGATTCGCGAGGCGGAGCCCGATCTGGTGCTCGGGATGATGCACTATTCGGCGGCGCTCGCCGTTTTCGGCACCCGTCTGAGCCGAGTGCCCGCGCGCACGATCGGGAGCTTTCGGGGACCCGTCTTCGAACATATGCGCCATTACGAACGTGGTCTGCGTCGCCGAACCTTTCTGCGACTCGCCGTCGGGGCGACGGCACGCTTGGCCGACCGCATGATCGTGCCATCGCGCGGCACGGCCGACGAACTGAGGCGCCATTTCCTGGGGGCGAGAGAACGGACGGTCGTCATTCCGAACGGGATCGACAATGAGGAGGTCGCGTTGCTCGCCGAGGAGCCGACATTCGGCCTTGAGCACCTGGATCCCGCGCTTCCCCTGCTGTGCGTGGCCGCTCGTCTGTCTCCGGAGAAGGATATCGGTCTGCTGCTGGAGGCCTTTCGTCGCGTTCAGGATGTCTGTCCGTCTGCCCTGGCCATCGTCGGAGACGGGCCGGAGTGTATTGCGCTAGAACGGTTGATAGACCGTTGGGGATTGGGGGAGCGCGTGGCCTTTGTCGGTCACAGGGAGAACGTTTATCCTTACCTCCGCCGAGCCGATCTCTACGTGCATACCTGTAAGTTCGAGGGATTCGGCTACACCATGCTGGAGGCGATGAGTTGTGGAACCCCGGTTGTCGCCACCGATTGCCCCTACGGACCGCGTGAGGTGATCGGAGACGATCGATTCGGATTGCTGGTTCGCCCCGAGGATCCCCTAGCCTTGGCCGATGGGATTCAGGCGTTGCTCCTTGATCCAGCTCGACGCCAAGGGTTGCGGGATCGTGGGCTGGAGCGGGCCCAGGAACTCTCCACAGCACGCATGGCCGAGCGTTATGGGGCCGTCTTCGCGGATTTGATGCCACCTTCGATCCAGGACCGTTAGTGTCCGTGCGGTCGATCCGATTCCCAATCCATCTATCGTGACAACACCGATTCGACCGAGACCACTGCGTCAGGCAGGGACATGGATGCTGGCCTTCATCGGCGCCTCGGTGCTTTTGATTCTGGCTGTCTGGGGTTTCTATCGCTCCGGTGATCCACTCGTCGCTCCGACCCTGATGTTGTCTGGCGAGTCGCTGCGTCTTACCAATGGCGAGGGGGCTCCGACTCCAGATGGCGTGCGTGTCGATGCGCTCGCGCCGAATGGGAATGCCGTTGTGCAGGCGGCCATCAAGCCGTTCGATGCCGCGCTCTATCGAGACCTGCGCTGGCGCGCCGATGGTCTGGGCGAGGGGCAGCAGATGCGTTTGATCTGGGCCAGCGAGAGCGACCCGAGATCCATTCAGGCGCGTCCGCTGTCCGATATCGCCGATGGAGGGGGCCGCATCGATCTGCGCGCGGATCCTTACTGGCAGGGACGCATCGTTGCGCTCGGACTGGTCGTGCTCGGTGAGCTGCATGGTTCGATCTTGGTGCGAGGAATGGAGTTGCACCCGCGTCCGCTGTCTTTCCCGGCCCTAGGCGATGCCTTTCTTGCCGATTGGACCTTTTTCGAGGGTTGGACAGGTCGGTCCCCCCATTTCAATCGAGGCGCACCCTTGGGGGCGGCCTTTTCTCCGGTGGTCTTGGCCTTCCTTTGGGTCGGTCTGGCCTGCGCCCTCTACCTGGCGATCAATCCACCCTGGCGTTTCAAGCCGGGGATCCTGCCTTATGTGGCCTTCTTTCTGATTGGTTGGATCGTCTTGGATCTGCATTGGCAATGGGATCTGAGCAAACGGCTCGATATCACCAAGGAGACGTACGCCGGCCTGTCCGATGCGGATAAACAGGCGGCTGGGTCGGACAGCAGCTTCTATCCCTATTTGATGGAACTTCGGCGTCGTCTGCCGGAGCAGCCGGCTCGGCTCGTTCTGGTCTCCGCCGATCCCTTCGGTTATGCCGCCATGCGCACGCGCTATCATCTGGCACCGCATAATGTGTTTGCGGGATTGAAAGGACTGCCCGAGCGATCGCAATTGAACCCCGGCGATTACGTTCTGCTCATGTATCCCTTGCCGCGTATTCGGTATGAGGCGACGCGTCATCGGCTCATCGAGGGGAATCGGGTATTGCCCGTGGACCTGATCGATGGGCGATCGAGTCTCGGCGCACTCTTTCGCGTCGGGAAGGAGGATTGAGCGTGGGCTGGTGGGGCGTTGTGCTGGCGGTGGTGATTCCCTGGCTCGCTGTGGCCGTCTGGCTGAGGTCGGTCTGGCCCGATGCGCGTCCGGGCGCCAGGGCCGCAATTCTGGGATATGCCTATCCACTGGCCTGCCTTGTGGTCGCCGCGATTCTGTGGGGCAGTGGAAGGCTCGGTCTCCCGTTTGGTCTCTCCGGTCCGCTCATCCTGGCGATTGCCGCGCTCTCGCTGCTGATCGGTGCTCGCCGAATCTGGCCGCCCAGAAGCGGTTTCGAGTCGTTCAAACCGATCCGACCCGATTGGCGTCATCTGTTGGCGGCGATTCTGCTGATCTGGATGCTGGCTCGCTTCATCGATCTCCTGCTCGAACTCTGGTGGCAGCCTCTGTTCCCTTGGGATGCCTGGACGACCTGGTTGCTGCGGGCGCGTGTCTGGTCCCAGCTCGGGCATTGGGTGCCGTTCGTCGCCTCTTCTGAATGGCTGACCGATCCCAGCACCCAGGCCCAGACGATCGCGGCCTGGAACTATCCTGACGCGGTGTCGCTGATTGGGCTGTGGTCGACCTTGGGCTATGGCGAATGGAACGAAACTGCGGCGAAGATTCCCTGGATCGGTTGCGCCTTGGCCTTGGCTCTGGGTTTCTATGGTCAGGCACGACTCTGGGGTGCCTCGAATCTGACCGCTCTTTGGTTTCTGTGGCTACTCGCCACCTTGCCGCTGCTCGATAGCCATCTTGCGCTCGCCGGATATGCCGATCTCTGGTTGTCGACGCTGCTGCTGCTGGGCTTTTCCGCCGGGTTGCACTGGGCGCGCGACGGCGATCGCAGGCAGGGTCTTTTGGCCCTCGGCTGCATCGTCGCCTGCGCCTTCATCAAGCAGGAGGGGATGGTCTGGTCGCTGCTCTTCATCCCCGCGTTCCTCGGCGCCAGGTTGTCCGGGCGCTGGATGTTGGCGCTGATCGTTGCCTTCGGTCTGACGGTAGTTGGTCTATGGATTTCGGGGGGGCTGGTCGCGGAGTCTCCTTGGGGGCATGTCGAGTTGAGTCTGCGTGCGATCGAGCTCCCTCTGATCGGCCGATTCGAGATCGCCTACCACGCCAGTTGGTCTGGGATCTGGCGCAACCTTTTCCTCTACGACAACTGGCATCTCTTCTTCTTCGGGTTCATCCCCGTTTTGGGCTGGGGGTGTTGGAGGGTGGTTCGCCATTCCGTCGAGCCGTGGGAACGGGCCGGGCTCGTTTTCGTTCTGAGCGCCTTGGGCGCGCTCTATGTCCTCTTCTTCTGGACCGGCGCCTATCGCTGGGCCGAGGATTCGACTAGCGTCGCTCGGCTCTTCATGCATTTCGTGCCGGCCTTCACCTTCTGGGCGCTGGTCCTCTGGTCGGATCAGTCCGCTCGGGCTGCTGCCGAGGGGGCGTCTATGCCCCAGACTGGATCTGACGATAGAGATCCGCAGTCGCCGAGCTGATTGCCTCGATTCCGAATCGTTCAGCCAAGGCCCGGCGCCCGCTCGTTCCCAACTCCTGTCGCAGTTGGGCGCTGGACTGGATTCGGCCGATCCGTTCGGCCAATTGAGCGGGCTCTCCGGGCGCTGTCAGGAGCCCGTTCCCCGCTTCGCGTACCACCCAGCCGGTCCCCGATCCTGGGATATCGCTGACCACGACCGGTTTGCCAAAGCGCATGGCCTCCAGCTGTACCAGCCCGAATGCCTCGGTCCGTTCCAGCGACGGGAGACAGAGTAGATCGCAGCTCGCCATCAATGCCTGAAGCACGGCATCCGGTTGGAATCCGGTCAGTGTGACCCGCTGCTCCAGTCCGAGCGCGGCGATTTTGGCCGTGAGCCGATCGCGCAGATCGCCTGTTCCGACGATCAGGATCCTGGAGCCAGGCAGGCGTGCGGCGGCATCGATCAGAACCTCATGTCCCTTGTAATAGGTCAGTCGTCCCACGGCGAGGATACGTGTTCCGGGTTCGGCCCAAAGGCGTTCCGCTTGAGCGAGCGCGTCGCGGTCTGGGTGCGGAATCCGCTCGGCATTCAGTCCCAATGGGATGACGTGACAGCGATCGTGCCAAGGACGGAGGGCGGCGCTCGATTCGAGATAATCCGGCGAGGTCGCGATGACGGCCCGCGCGCGGGCGAGCAGGGCCTGCTCGAAGGGGCGATAGAGTCGGTAGGCCAGGGCCAGCCGGCGATCGATATCCGATGTCACCACATCCGAGTGCCAGTGCACGACCCATGGGATTCGCCGTGCCGAGGGCAGTGCGAGCGCGGCGAAGGCCGAGGTGTTGGGCAGATGCAGATGCAGCAGGTCGGGGCGGAAATCCCGGATGAGACGATTCAGCCAGATCGGGAAGGCGGGGCTGATGGGGGCGTAGAGGAGCCGACCGAGACAGGGTGCCCGGTAGACCGGGATCGGATCCCCATGCGTCGGTTCTGGTCCCTGCGTCGGTCCACCGTCCGAATGGACCAGTGCGGCGACGGCGACGCCCTGCGCCCGCAGGGCTGGTAGCAGGTCGCCGAGGAAATACTCCATGCCGCCGGCGAACGGAGGGAAATACTTTCCGATATGCAGGACGCGCATCGACGGGGCCTAGCAATCCTTCGGCGTTTGGGCTTCGGTCGTGATGTCAGCCGAGGGCTGGCGCGCCTCCATCATGGCGATCTGTTGCGCCAGGCGTCGGATCTGACGCTCCTGGCGCGAGCGCTCCAGATCCATGGTGAGGATCTTGATGAGCAGCATCGCGAATCCGAGCAGGATCGCCAGCATGGGTGGATAGCTCACACCGAGGTAGCGGGCGATGAGATCGAACAGATGCGGGAAGAATCCGAGCAGGGTGACGGTCGCGGCGGCTCCGATCCACCAAAAGGCGTAGGGACCGTGCAGGTGGTCGCGGCGGACTAGCCAGAGGATGGTGGCGGCGAGCGCCAGCCCGATCGCCATTGAGGTCATTTGATGCGTCATGTCGACTCACGCTTCATTGGATGAGATCACTCCTGATCGGATCGCGAGCCGCGCCCGTGTCCCACCCTGGCGATGCATAGCAGGCTGGTCTGAAGCATGTATTTTCCCACCGTCCACCAGGAATTGAATACCCTGGAAACGCCCTGCGTCCTTGGCTTCATGGGCACGGCGACCTCCAGGGCGCGCAATCCGCGACGGCGTAGGATCAGCAGTACGCCTACGTCCTGATAGTCGAGCAGGCTGGCGACGGGGGAGGCGAGTACGGTCATGGCCGCGCGGTTGTAAGCACGGAAGCCGGAGGTGATGTCCTCCAGTCGGATTCCGGTCAGACCTCGAAAATAGCTCCAGGCGACACGGCGCAGCGCGCTGGCCCGTTCCGGGAAGGCACCGATGACGACATCCGCCTTTTGGGTCAGAACGGGTTCCAGAACGGCAGCCAATGCCGCCGGCTCATGCTGACCGTCGGCGTCGAGCGTGACGGCGAAGGGACTGTTCGTCCGTAGCGCATAGCGCAGTCCGGTTTGAATCGCCCCCCAGGCACCCAGTTGGAGCGGAAGGGGAAGGACGATGGCGCCAGCCGCGCTCGCCTCGGCGATCGTGGCGTCCGTGCTGCAATCGTCGATGACGACGACCGGAAGGTCGTAGCGTCGGCGAACCTCTTTAACGACGGCCCCGACCGTGGCGGCCTCGTTGTGGGCGGGAATTAACACCATAAGGGGAGCGTCTGCGAGATCTGGCCCGATTCGCTGTCGCATCGTCGGCCGCAGGTCGGAGAAATTAGACGAATATGTGAATCAGGGCGTTGCGTGAAGAACGAGACGTGGTTGTTTGCTTGATCGATGCGTCCGTTCGGCTAAACTTGACCGGCGCCCGTTATCGCTCCACGTGTTCCGGCTGTTTCAGCACGTGCGTCAGGCCCCTGTCGCGTCAGTCTACCAAGGAATGAAATATGAAGCTCCTCTTCCGTATCGCCCTCGCCTCACTCATACCCATAGCGACCGCCAATGCGCTTGGACTTGGCGACTCCACCCTGGCGAAAACCTGCGAGTCCTATTGCGAGAGCCAATATGGCTATGGCTTCGCGGACGGAAAGACAGCTGGCATCGAGGTCGGTTTCGGTCAGGGTGTCGCCGCCTGTGTCGCCGATCCCCTGGCCTATGGCGTGACCCTCGCATCCTGTATTCCCGCCGCGACTTACGGTGAGACCGAGCCGAACGACAGTCTCATCACGGCGGATCCCTTGACGCTGGGGGTGGCTTTCTGGGGGCAGAACTACAGTACCGCCGACCAGGACTGGTACTACACCCAGTCGACGGCCGCAAACCAGAATCTGACTCTCAGCTTCGCCGTGCCGGATTGGATCGAGGGGGCCGATCTCGCGACCGGAAATCCCGGCGTCTGGAACGTCTCGGTGCGGGATGCGGCGGGCAATGTCTTCGCCAATTTCAATACCGACGTGGTCGGTGCGCTCTCCTCCAACCCGAATGCCGCAACCTATACGGTGACCCTCGGATTGGTCGGAACCTATTACGTCCTGGTCCAATCGGCGGATAAGGCGACGCCCAATCAATTCGCCTATTCGATCACGGCCTTCTTGCAGGACAGTTCTCTGGATAACGAGCAGCCTATCGCGGGTTTCTACGACTCCGAGATCGAGCCGAACAACATACCTTCGGCGTCCAATCCGCTCGCCACCGGTGTGGCCATGTACGGACTCATCAATCTCACCTTCAGTAGCGTCGTCACCGATCCCGACGATGACACGGCCTCTGTCTGGGGGCAGGGCGAGAACGATTGGTACGTCTACTACACGGACGGCAACGAACTGGTGACCTTGACCTTCTGTGCGCGCGAGGGCTGCGCCAACGGAAATTGGAACGTTCAGGTCTACGACAAACCGACGGCCAATGCCTGGGAATCGCTGACGGGTGCAGGCGCGTCGACGACCAGTCTGACGCCCCTGTTGTCCTTCAACACGGATACGGCGGCGGACAAGCCCATCACCTATAGCCTCGGCTTGAAGGATCCCGGCTATTATTTCATGAAGGTCAACCACAAGCGTCTCTTCACCGCGCCCTGCAACGAGTATCGCTATGTCACCGATTCGGGAACCTTCGGTGCCGCCTGCACCTGCGACTCCGACATTGCGGCGGGCAGCAGTTCGACCGGCAACTCGTGTTACATCCCGACCGACAGTTGCAGCGACAGCTCCAGCAGTTTGTTCTGTCGCAAGGTCACGGAGGATTGTACTTTCGGCAGCGATCCGGGCTGTCTCTACAACACGAGCTCTCCTCCCGGTTGCGTGACGACCAAGCCAGACACGGAGGCTGAGGAAGAGATTTGTTCGACCTATGTCACCCAGGCGCGCTGTGCCTGTTCCTCCTATGGCGGGGTCGTCGAGGTGCCTGATAACGACACCAGCAGTCCCTACAACTTCACCTGGTATGGAACCAAGTTGCCGACAAACACCATCGACACGAATGCCTATCAGGACTACCTGAATCGTCCCAGTCCTTACTGATCCGTCCCAAGTCGCATGACCCTAAGGCCAACCGGCGCGTAACGCGCCGGTTGGCCTTTTCATTAATGCCGGAGAATTTGAGAGGAACCTTCAGCTGGATCGTGGAGCGGTTGAGATCCCGCGTAGGGCGCAATAGCGATAGCGTATTGCGCCGCATGGCAGGCACTTGTGGGGCTTCGATCGCGTTCGGCGCTCGCAGGCGGCGCAATACGGCCGCTCCAAGATCGAACGCTGGCCGTTCAGGGAATGTATCACCAGGGGAAATGCGGCGAGCCACCTGTTGAAGGCGCCCTATTGTTCGCCCTACCTGAGGCCGGGTTTCCGCCTTCGGTGGGTTTGGCTTGGTATCGACATGCTTGGAAATCGTCCAAGCAGGAAAGCAGAGAAATCGCTGGCGGGTACTGGTCTTGGCACAGAGCCCGAGTTTTGCTCGGGCTCTGTCGGTTGCGAGAGGTTGTCGGGTCAGGGCGTACAGAGCGATTGGCTGCTCGCCTGGGGCGCGTTGAAGATCGCCCTGACGTTGCTCGCCTTGCTCATGATCAGCTCGCAGCTGCTGTCCGTTCCCGTACAGTCGCCCTCCCAGCCGGCGAAGACCGATCCGGCCGATGCGCTTGCGGTCAAGGTGACCAGCGTGTCCTTGGCGTATTCCGCGCGACAGACGCTGCCGCAATCGATGATTCCGGGGCCGACATCCGAGGTCAGATCCAAGTCCGTCATCCGTTCCATCCAGCCCACATAATTGGCGACCCGTGTGTAGACGGTCGGGGCGGATTGGTCGTCGCAACCATTGCCGAAACTCACGATTCCGGCCTGGGCATAGCCGCCACGTCCGTTGCCGACCGCAAGCGGGCTGCCGTCGTCCGACTGACAGTCCTGGGTATTCGTCGCCGCCGAGGAGGTGCAGATCATGTTGTTGGTGAGCGCGCCATAGGCCGTGCCGCAGACGCTGGGCAAAACGATAGTGGCATCGACCTTGGAGAGCACCGTCGCCAGGTTGCCGCAGGCCGTCGTCGCCGTCCAACCGGTGACCGCGCCCGCCGTGCCCAGGCAGGCCAGCGTTTCTTCACGCTCCAAAATGACAGGGCGGATCGGGTCGGCGTACACCGGGCTCTTGAGCTCGATGAGCGCGATGTCGTTGTCGCGGGTCAGCGGATCGAAATCCGGGTGCTTGACGATTCGCTTGACCTTGGACTCCTGTCCGCCGTACTCGAAGCGGTTGGATCCGGTCCGAACGAGGATGTTGGACGGCGAGACCGTGCTGTAGCGTTCGGTGCTGTCGTCGACGATGCAATGGGCCGCCGTGAGGATCCAGTAGGGATCGATCACGGATCCCCCGCAGGTCCAAGAGCTGTTGATGCTCCAGGTCGTGACCTTCAAGGCCGCCTGCCATGACCAGTCGCTCTGGTCGATCTCGGAACCGCCCAGAAGCTGCGGCTGTGCGGTGCCGGCGCTTTGGCTGGCGGACTGGCTCGTGAGCGAGGACACCACGCGTCCCTCGCCGGTGCCGCGCTTCTCTAGCGTCAACGGCAGTGCCTCCTCGTCCGGGCTCAGCCATTTGGATACATCCGCGTAGTAATTGGCGAAGGCTCCATCCACGGTGACGTTGTTGGCCGAGTCGCAGACATCATTGAGGTTGCTGCCACAGGCCCCGAACAGTTGACCGACCACCTGTCCGTTTTCCTGAATCACGGGCGAGCCGCTGCTGCCGCCCTCCGTCGCTCCGATTACGTCGCGGCTGAAGATGAAGGCGCCGCGCGGCATGGTCGTGGTGCCGCAATAGAGCACCGGACTCACATAGGCGTCGATCTCTTGGGTGGAATAGGCCTGCGGCGAGCCCAGGGGGTGGCTCAGCCGATAGAGCGGCGTGCCACCGATATAGGCGACCGGCGTGCTGCTCCAGCCGAGGAACCAGGCCTCGGCCGGCGGATCCTCGTTGAGGACCATGAGGCTGTGGTCGTCCACCGCTGAATGATCGAGCAGCGTGGCTCCGAGCGTAGCGGTGGTGTCGGCGAGCGTCGGGCATTCCGCGCCGCAGGATTCGGTCTGGTAGTTGAACCAGGCCTCCACAGTGGCCGCGACCTCTGGGGTGCTGATGCAATGGTTCGCGGTGAGGAAATAGGGGATGGTGCTGGAGTCGTCGGTATCCGCGAGCAGGCCGCCGGTGCACATATAGCTGCCGTCGCCCTCGACGAAGTTGATGTGGGCGATGGCCTTGCGGACCTCATCGATGTGCTCCCAGTCCGAGCTGTCGTAGCAAGAGCCGTCCTGGATGCAGGGGGCGTTGTCTGGGCAGAAGGCCTTGGTTTCGGAGTCGATCAGCATCATGGCGCCGACCTTGAAGCTGACGGTGTCGGAGTCCGTGTCGGTGGTGTCGACCTGGACGTAAAGCGTATCGCCCGGGAGCGAATGGCTCCAGAAGCTGCGGGCCTTGCCGCTATAGGGGCCTCGAACCTCGCCAGCGTCGTTGTAGACGTAGAGGGAGGATCCCTCGGGCAGGCTGACATCGTCGAAGCGGACCCGGGTCGCGAGAGAGCCGACCGTGTCCAGTCGAACCGTCCAGGCCAGCCGATCGCCGCTGCTCTTGACCATGCCCTGCTGGAAGGAATAGGTCTGATCCTTCATGGCCGCGACGTCCAGTGGCTGCAGGTCGACACCGAGCGCGACCGACTTCATGAGGCCGATCTTCAGCGGCGTGCCGCTCGTGGCGCTCTTGTTCGCCTCCGCGATCTGCTCGCGATCCTCGGCGGTGAATTCCACCGTTGCCGCCGCCGAGGCCGGGCGCTGGCCGATCATCCGCTCCAGATGTTGCAGCGTCGTCTGCTGCGCGACCTGCCGAGCCTGTTGCGTCATGCCCGTGGTTTTGGGTTGGGGTAGCACCTCGGCTGCATACGCCGTACCGGACAAGGCTAGCAAGCAGAGCGGAAATATAACCAGTCTTGCGGTCAGCCGACTTCTCTCCATCGCGATGACTCCTGTAAGACAATCAAGTGGCCTGGGATTTTGGAGGATAAAGCAGTGGTCGCCGATCGGCCAATCCGCTCGTCGACCCCGAGTTCGCCCGGATCCCGATTCGGGGCCGGTTCGAGAGCACCACCTCGTTCGCGTCTTCGATCTGCGTTTGCAGGGGCGCGTTCACCGCTCCATGTCTCTCGAATCGCATTCTATTCTAGTTGTCGTGAAGGTTTAGGATACGCTTGTCGCTATCTGGGCGTTCCTATCGTCGCGCGATGGAGTCGCCCCCTTTGCAACCCGCTGATATCCCCATTGCTCATGTCCCGATCCCAGGCCCCGCTCGCCGTCTTTGCCTCCTTCTCCGGGACAGGAGGGGTCGAGCGCATGCTCGTCAATCTGCTGCGGGGCTTCGTCGATCTGGGGCAATCCGTTGATTTGGTTCTTGTGCGCGCGGATAGCCCGCATCTCGCTCGGGTGCCCGCCGAAGTTCGGCAGGTGCGCCTGAATGTGGAGCACAGCCTGCTCGCGGCCCCGGCGCTGGCCCGCTATCTGCGCGCCCGTCGGCCCGCAGCGCTCCTGGCCGCCAAGGATCGGGCGGGGCGCGCGGCCGTGATGGCGCGCACGCTTGCCGGGACCGGGACCCCCATCCTGCTGCGTCTCGGCACCAATCTCTCGACCGCCATGGAAGCGCGCACGGCGCTGGAACGCTGGCTGCGGTATGCCCCCATCCGTCTGCTCTATCCAAAGGTGGATCGTATCGTCGCCGTGTCCGAGGGGGTCGCCGAGGACACCGCCCGGATTGCACGTATTCCGCGCGAGCGGATCGGGGTCATCCGCAATCCGGTGATTACGCCGGAGCTCTCGGCTCAGGCCGCGCAGCCCTGCCGCCATCCCTGGCTTGCGCCGGGCGAACCGCCGGTTCTCATGGGTGCGGGCCGGCTGCAGCGCCAGAAGGATTTCCCGACCCTGATTCGCGCCTTCGCCCGGCTGCGCGCCGAGCGTGACTGTCGCTTGATGATCCTGGGTGAGGGTGCCGCTCGACCCAAGCTCCAGTCGCTGATCCAGGAGCTCGGGCTGGATGATTCGGTGGATCTGCCCGGTTTTCAGACCAATCCCTATGCCTTTCTGGCTCGGGCCTCGGTCTTCGTGCTCTCGTCCGCCTGGGAAGGGTCGCCAAACGTGCTGACCGAGGCCATGGCCTTGGGCGTGCCGGTCGTCTCGACCGAGTGCCCGAGCGGACCCTATGAGATTCTGGACGCCGGGCGACACGGTCGGCTGGTGCCGGTCGGCGACGCGGAGGCGCTGGCCGAGGCGATGGCGGCGACCTTGGATGCGCCGACGCCGGCCGAGCGCCTCCGGCAGGCAGTCGCCGAGTACGAGCAGACGACGAGCGCCAGGCGCTATCTGGAGGCGCTCGATCACTTTTAGGTCCCATTCAGACGACAATCCGCCGAACGAGGGGTGAACTCATGGGTCAGCTGTTCCGCATCACCGGCTTTCTGTCCTACGTGACGATGCTCTTTCTGAATGCCTTCGTCGATCTGGGACACAAGATCGTCATCCAGAACACGCTTTTTAAAACCTACGATGGCGAAGCCCAGATCCTGCTGACGGCGATCGTCAACGCCTTCATCCTGCTTCCGTTCGTCCTGCTCTTTACGCCCTCCGGATTCATCGCCGACCGCTTTCCCAAGAACCGGGTCATGCGCACGACCGCCTGGGGTGCGATCGGTCTCACGCTCGGCATCACGCTCTGTTATTACCAGGGCTGGTTCTGGCCGGCATTCGGCATGACCCTGCTGCTGGCGGCCCAGAGCGCCTTCTATTCGCCGGCCAAGTACGGCTATATCAAGGAGCTGGTCGGCAAGGAATCGCTGGCGGCGGCCAACGGCTGGGTTCAGGCGACCACGAGCAGCGCCATCCTGGCCGGCATCTTCTTCTTCTCGGTGCTGTTCGAGCGTGCGCTCGCCGGAACCTCCGGTCTGTTGGATCCGGACGCGATCATGCGTTTGGTGGCGCCGCTCGGTTGGGTACTGGTGCTCTGCTCGGCGGTCGAACTCCTTCTGGCCTATCGACTGCCCCAGGTCAGCCCGCCGAGCCCGTTGAACTTCGACTGGCGTCAGTACCGCACCGGACGCTATCTGGTCCGCAACTGGCGGGCCGCTTGGGACAATGAGGTCATCTGGCTCTCGATCGTCGGACTCTCGGTGTTCTGGGCCATCTCTCAGGTGATCCTGGCCGCCTTCCCCGCCTTCGCCAAGGAGAGCCTGGGCGAGACCAATACCGTAGTGATCCAGGGTATGCTCGCCTGCGCCGGGGTCGGCGTCATCCTCGGCTCGGTCATCGCCGGGCGTGTCTCGCGCAACCATATCGAGACGGGACTCATTCCGCTCGGTGCGATCGGGGTCGCGGCGACCTTGTTCCTGGCGCCCGGTCTGGACTCGGTCTGGGCCCATGGATTGAACTTCCTGCTGCTCGGTGTGCTGGGCGGATTCTTCCTGGTGCCTCTGAACGCATTGATCCAGTTCCATGCCGGCGAGGCAGGGCTGGGGCGCGTGCTGGCCGCGAACAACTTCATTCAGAATCTGACGATGCTGTTGTTCTTGGGCCTGACCGTGGCGGCCGCCTATGCTGGGATCGACGGTCATGTCCTGATGCTGGCGCTCGCCGTCGTCGCTTTGTTGGGGGCCGTCTACACCCTCTATAAGCTGCCGCAGTCGCTGGTGCGTTTCATCCTGGCGCGGGCCATCTCGACCCGTTACCGCCTCAATGTCATCGGTCTGAAGAACATGCCCGCGCAGGGCGGTGTGCTGATGCTCGGCAATCATGTCAGCTGGGTGGATTGGGCCATGGTCCAGTTGGCCAGCCCGCGTCCGGTGCGCTTCGTCATGGAGCGCTGGATCTACGAGCGCTGGTATCTGCGCTGGTTCCTCGACTTCTTCGGGGTCGTGCCCATCTCGCGCGGCAGCAGCCGCCAGGCGATACAGACGGTCTCGAAGCTGCTCGACGCAGGCCAGGTGGTCTGTCTCTTTCCCGAGGGGACGCTGAGCAAGAACGGGCAGCTGTCCGAGTTCAAGCGCGGCTTCGAGCTGGCCGCGCGGGCCGCCAAGTCGGGCGTGATCCTGCCCTTCTATCAGCGCGGTCTGTGGGGCAGCCGCTTCTCCTATGCGAGCGATAAGCTCAAGTCGAACCGGCGCGAGGGACGTATGCGCGACGTGATCGTGGCCTTTGGCCCGACCCTGCCGCTGGATGCCAGCGCCGAGCGCGTCAAACAGGCGGTCTTCGAGCTGTCGGTCACCTCCTGGCGGACCTATGTCGAGACGCTGCCGACCCTGCCTCAGGCCTGGCTGCGGACGGTCAAGCGCGATCCGGGCGCACTGGCCGTGATCGACTCGATCGGCACTTCACTGACCAATCGTCGCCTGCTGACGGCGGTGCTCTTGTTCGCGGGGCGGATCCGGCGTCTGGTGCCCGAGCCGGCGGTCGGGATACTGCTGCCGGCCAGCAGCGCTGGCGCCATCGCCAATCTGGCGGCGCTACTCTGCGGTAAGACGGTGGTGAACCTCAACTACACGGCCAGCGCCGAGGCGCTGCGCGCGGGCGTCGAGAAGGCCGGGATCCGGCACGTCGTCACCGCCGATCGTTTCCTGGCCAAGCTCGACCAACGCGGCATCGATCCGAGTACCCTGCTGCCAGGGGTGAGGCTGCACGCGATGGAGTCGATACGGGCCGAGTTCGGGCCGCTGCGCACGTTCTCCGCACTGGCCATCGCCACACTCATGCCCGCCGGGATGCTCCATGCGCTCTTCTGCCGCGCCGCTCGGCCGGACGACACGGCGGCGATCCTCTTCTCCAGCGGCAGCGAGGGCGCGCCCAAGGGGGTCGAACTCACCCATCGCAACATCATGGCCAACGTGCGTCAGATCTCGGACGTGCTCAATACCGAGCGCGAGGACGTGGTGCTGTCCAACCTGCCGCTCTTCCACGCCTTCGGGCTCACCGCGACCACCTTTCTGCCGCTGCTCGAAGGCATCCCCATGGTCTGCCATCCGGACCCGACCGACGCGGTCGGCGGCGCCAAGGCCGTCGCTCGGTATCGGGTCACGGTGCTCTGCAGCACCTCGACCTTCCTGCGGCTCTACGTCCGCAACAGGCATGTGCATCCGCTCATGCTGCAGTCCCTGCGTATCCTGGTCGCCGGGGCCGAGCGTCTGTCGCCCGAGGTGCGCGAATCCTTCGCGCTCAAGTTCCACAAGGCCATCCTGGAGGGCTATGGGGCGACCGAGACGACCCCGGTGGCCAGCGTCAACGTGCCCGATGCATTGGAGACGGACACCTGGAAGATCCAGTCCGGCTCGCGTCCCGGCACGGTCGGGATGCCGCTGCCGGGTACCAGCTTCCGGGTGGTGGATCCGGTCTCGCTGGAGTCGCTGCCGCCCGGGGAGGACGGTCTCATCCTGATCGGGGGCGTTCAGGTCATGAAGGGCTATCTCGGCGACCCCGAGAAGACGGCGGAGGCGGTCGTCGAGCTGGACGGCACACGCTGGTACAAGACCGGCGACAAAGGCCATCTGGACGCGGACGGCTTCCTGAGCATCGTCGATCGCTATTCGCGTTTCGCCAAGCTCGGCGGCGAGATGATCAGCCTGAGCGCAGTCGAGGAACAGGTGCGCAAGGCGCTCGAACAGGAGGATCTGGAGATCGCGGCGGTCAATCTGCCCGATGAGCGCAAGGGCGAGCGCATCCTGCTGTTGACCACCGAGTCGATCGATCCGGACGCGCTCCGTCGGCGCATGCTGGAGCAGGGGGCCAATCCGCTGGGCATCCCCTCCGAATTGCGCGAGGTCGCCGAGATCCCGAAGCTCGGCAGCGGCAAGACCGACTTCGGCGCGCTGAGACGCTTGGCGATGGCCGGCTGAGCGGCGCTCTATCGGGCGGGACTCAAGCCCTTTGACCGACCGGGCATGAGTCCCCACCTTCTCACCCTTGGCCGATGAAGCGGAAACGCTGGTCGAATCCTGCCGCTGGCCATCCTCGAACATCCCAACCACATTCCAGATTCCATGACCCTGAATACATCGACTCCGCACGACCTCAGTTTCACCATCTTCGGCACGGGCGCCCTGGGCGGTTTCTATGGCTCCAGACTCCTAGCGGGTGGTTCCACTGTCCGTTTCATCGCCCACAGCGATGTCGATTTCATCCGCCGCGAGGGGCTGCGCGTCGACTCGCCCCTGGGCGACCAGCATCACCAACCCGTCGAGGTCTATGCCGATTCGGACGCCATTCCGCGCAGCGATGTCGTCTGTGTCGGTCTCAAAAGCACCCAGAACCATCGTCTGGTGGAATTGCTCGAACCCTTGATCGGGGAGGGGACGCTCATCCTCAATCTGCAGAATGGGCTGACCATGGAGGAGGAGCTGGCCGAGGCATTCCCCCAGGCCGTCGTGGTGGCGGGGCTGTGCTTTCTATGCTCGAACAAGGTGGGGCCGGGACATATCGCCCATCTCGACTATGGCCTGGTCAGCTTTGCCCCCTTCGATGAGCGCGGACGCGAGCGGATCCCGGCGCTGATGGCGGCCTTCTCGGCCGGCGGCGTGAAGGTGGAGTCGCAGCCCTCGCTGCCCCAGGCACGCTGGCGCAAGCTGGCCTGGAACATCCCATTCAACGGTCTGTCCGTCCTGCTCGACGTGGATACGAACGTCATCATGGGGGACCCGGACGGTCGCGCGCTCGCCGAGCAGCTCATGGCCGAGGTCGCCCTGGGGGCCGAGACCTGTGGCGTTCCCTTCGAGGAGGGCTTCATGCCCAAGCTGATGCAGATCACCGAGGCGATGACGCCCTATGCCCCCAGCATGCGCCTGGACTATCTCGCCAAGCGCGAGCTGGAGATCGAGTTCATGTACGAACGACCGCTGCGCGAGGTGGCCAAGCGGGGCGTGCGGCTGCCGGCCGTCGAGACCATTGCGCGTCAGCTGCGTTTCGTGGATCGGCGCAATCGCGATCGCGCGCGTTGACGTCGGGGTCGACGGCCAGCTCGTGCGCCATCCGTGGCATTCCGCTCAGAGGGTGTTTACAAAATCATGTCGTTAACCGCCGAGCCAGGATTCGCGCTTCGGCGAGCCAAACCC
>NZ_JBHUHX010000026.1:39396-42469 GCF_042682685.1 Thiorhodococcus fuscus | reverse complement strand
GTCTGCTCCAAAATATCTCAGGAAAAACAACGCACCATCGTACACTCAAAGTTCTGTGTAATGGGATGCCTTTATGGCGTTTTTGGTCGCGCCCCCGATGCGCCTGGGCTGGGCGATTGGGTCAGCGCTCTGGATAATGGCTTCAGCTTGCAGTCTGTTGCCGATAGCTTTCTCGCCAGCCCTGAGTTCAAGGCGCACTATGGGTCACCGCTTACCAATGGAAGCTATGTGGAACAACTCTATGAAAACTTCTTAAACCGATCTGCCGAAGCGTCAGGCTATGACGCGTGGGTGGGTGCTTTGGATGCCGGCTTACTGGACCGTTCCGATGTCCTGATCGCTTTCTCTCGGTCACCTGAATATCAAGATTTGATCGCCGGCGATATCGCCAACGGGATTCTTTTTGATGTGTGGTGGCAATAGCAGCAGGCGCATCGTGGGTTCAATGAGTGCGGCAAGCTGTGTTTCTGTCGCTTGAGGATTGAGGACCTCGATTCGCACCTGATCACGACAAGGGCGTCCGGCGCAAACGCCACCAGGCCTCCAGTGTGCAGGCCACAGACCATGCCTGCAGCGGGGTGCCGCGCGGGGTATGCGGTGGGTCGCCGTCGAAGATCTCGCTGATGCTGCCGAGTCCCGCGTCATGCAGGTGGTCGGCCATGGGCTCAAGGCGCGAGAGGGCGAGTTCCGCATCGCCCGTCACGCGGTATTCGGCCAGTGCGTAATGGCCGAGCAGCCAGCCCCAGACCGTGCCCTGATGGTAGGCGCCGTCACGCTCCCGGCGATCGCCGAGATAAGATCCTCGGTAGTCCGGGTGCGAAGGGGCGACTGAGCGCAGTCCGTAAGAGGTCAGCAGCTCGCGTCCGCAGACCGCGACCACGCTGGCCTGCTGCTCGGGCGACAGCGGCGATGCCGATAGGCTGACGGCGAAGATCTGGTTGGGGCGTAGACTGGGATCGTTGCCATCGGGTCCGTCCAACAGGTCGATGAGGCCGTTTCCATCCGCTTTCAGGTAGCGTCGGAACCCGGCTGCGGTTCGCACGGCGAGTTCTGCATAGTGGGCGGGATCACGCCCGAGCCGCACAGCCAGGTCTTGCATGGCGACCAGCCCGTTGTACCAGAGCGCGTTGATTTCCACCGGTTTGCCGATCCTTGGGGTCACCACCCAGTCGTCGGCCTTGGCGTCCATCCAGGTGAGTTGGACTCCGGGTTCTCCTGCCCGGATCAGGCCATCGATCGGGTCCATGCCGATCCCGTAGCGGGTGCCGTCGCGATAGGCCCGAACGATGTCGTCGAGGGTTGGGAAGACCCGTTCCAGGGCGCTCAGGTCCCCGGTCGCTTGCAGATAGGCGCGCCAGGCCTCCAGATACCAAAGGGCGGCGTCCACCGTGTTGTATTCCGGAATTTCTCCGCTCCCAGGGAAGACGTTGGGCAGCATGCCGCCGTCGACGAAGCGGGCGAAGGTCTCCAGGATTCGTCGGGCGCTTTCGGGGCGTCCGGTCGCCAGGGTCAGACCGGGAAGCGCAATCATGGTGTCGCGACCCCAGTCGCCGAACCAGGGATAGCCGGCGATGACCGACTCGCCGTCGGGTATCCCTTCCAGTGGGCGGGCGAAGAGGAAGGCGTCGGCAGCAAGCAGCAATTGGCGGATCCAGTCCGGCGCCTGGTCGAAGACTGGATCGGCCGAGCAGGCGCGGGCGATCAGGTTCGCGTCCCACCCGAGTTGGCGCTGCAATGACGCCTCTAGGTCCAGGCTCGATGCGCGCTGGCTTCCGACGGCCGCTGTGACACCGACCCATGTACCGGTTTCGAGCCTCAGCTCGGCGTGCCCGATCCGCAGATGGTCGTCGCGATTCTCGAGCCCGCGTTCGCGCTCGATCGGTAGGTCGAAACGCTCGATCCAGACAGAATCGATGCAGAGTGTGCCGCCGATCGCCTGGATGCCGAGTTCGAACCGATCGGGGTGCAGGACACGCAGCCGTCCGTCGTCCAGGCTCAGCTCGGGCTGGATCTGCCCGGTTTGGGTGACGCAGTGATGGTTGCGGGCGTCCACCAATAAATCGATGCGCAGTTGCAGGTTGCGATCATGGTGTCTGGTGAGCAGGCGCCAGCCGATCCAGACCCGATCGGCATCCTGCTCCAGCCAGATCCGCTGCTCGATCCGCATGTCCCCGATCGCATAGCGCCAGGTTGGGATGCGGCCGTCGAGTCGGAAGGACTCGATCTGCATCAGCCCGGCTGGGTCGATCGCTCCCTCGGACCAGCGGTTTGTGAAGAGCGGCCACTCGCGCCCGCCGTCGATCAGCGTGGCGTCGGCCTTGGCGAAGACCAGGACGCGTCCGAGCGGCGGCGAGACGGGCGCGACCAGCAGCCCGTGGTAGCGGCGGGTCAGCGAGCCGGCCAGGGTTCCGGCGGCATAGGCGCCACGCCTGTTGGTCAGCCACCACTCGCGGCGTTCGGCCTGATCGAGCTGGCCGCAGATCTCTCGGCCGAAGCGGATTGGTTTCGGTGGCTCGTCGGAGGTGGCGTGGGGTGGGAGAGCGTTCATGCGATGGCCTCCACGGGGTTCTGTGAGTGGGCGTTTGGACACGAACAGTATGGCGTGCTGCGCTTCAGTGCGCGTCGCGCCTTCCCACGACGCCGGTCAGCGATGAGTTCGTTCGTCGGAGGCCGACCCTATCGTCGCCGAGGCGGATTGAAGTATCCCGACTCATGGTTTCCATGCACCCGGTCCGGTGCGGATTTGGCAGTGCCGAGCTGACACCCTGGGCTGCGGTCGCGAACGTATCCGAGGTGGATTGCCGCATGATCTGGACGCTGAACATCAAGCTCGTAGCGCCGCCATGGGAGAGGCGGCTCGAAAGCCTGTTCCCGCTCCCCAAACACCGCAAGCTCTTCTACCTGGTCGACTTCGGTGACAACTGGATCTTCCAGGTCAGCCGCAGTCGTAAGAAACCCTTCGAGGCGGAACCGGGTGACGAGTATCCGCGCCTTCTCGACGAGAAAGGCGAGAAGCTGCAGCAGTATCCCAATTTCGAGTGATGATCTCGGCGTCGAGAAAAGGGGGCAGTGG
>NZ_JBHUHX010000026.1:0-39389 GCF_042682685.1 Thiorhodococcus fuscus | reverse complement strand
GCGGCCTTGCAAGGCCGCACTGCCCCCTTTTTCGTTTTCGTCTTTGGGCAATAAAAAACCCGCACTTAGGCGGGTTCCTTGTCGTTCTTGGATGTTGCTGTAAGGGTATTTGGTGGAGGCGGCGGGAATCGAACCCGCGTCCGCAAGCCCTCTGCCGTTGGATACTACATGCTTAGCCCACTCAATTATTTTTAACCTTCCGCCGCCCGAAGGGCAGGGCGATCAGTCGGCGATTCCGTTAGGTTTTAGCGGATTAGGTCCGGACTCCCGTCACCGCGATCCCATGTGATTTTACCCCTGGAATCCGCCGCCCATAGGCAAGAGACGGTCAGAGGCCCGCTGGGTTAAGCAGCGAGAGCGTAGTTGTCGTCGTTGGCAACTATAAATTTGCGGATGGATTTACGAGGTAACCCGCACCTCGGCATGCACCTCGGGTTTTGCGACCCACGTCGAAAGCCATGTCGCCCCCTTTGGTAACGAGTTGGTCAATATAGGGTGAGTTTGGTTCCGGGGCAAGCGCGGTCTGTTCTTAAATTCACCTTGTCTTGAAGATGCGTTCCTTCTCGCGCTGCCAGTCGCGGTCGCGCTCGGTGTCGCGCTTATCGTGCAGCTTCTTGCCCTTGGCGAGCCCGATTTCCAGCTTGGCTCGGCCTCGCTTCCAATAGAGGGCTGTCGGGACGAGGGTGTAGCCGGCGCGCTCGGTGAGGCCGATCAGCCGATTCAGCTCGTTGCGCTTCAGAAGCAGTTTGCGGCTGCGTGTGGGGTCGGGGTTGATGTGGGTCGAAGCGGTTGCGAGCGCAGAAACATGGGCGCCGATGAGGAACGCTTCGGCATGGAGGATCTTAACGTAGCTCTCTTTGAGCTGGACGCGTCCGGCCCGGAGGCTCTTGACCTCCCAGCCTTCGAGGGCGATGCCGGCCTCAATGCGTTGCTCGATAAAAAAATCGTGCCCCGCCTTCTTGTTCAAGGCGATGGTCGAGCTTCCGTCCAGTTTTTTCTTGGCTTTCGTCATCTGGCAAGTGTATAGGAAAGGTGAGTTTCGATTAAGTGGTTACGTTGGGGTCAGAGGGGAGAGTGGGTCTCTGGTTCCGGTATGCGTTTTTTGAAATTCATGCTTGAAATCCGTCTGGATTTGGCTATCATACCCCGCTCGCCTCAATGGAGTTCTGACATGCGCCGACCTCTGATTGCGGGAAACTGGAAAATGAACGGCACCAAGTCCAGCGCGGAAGCGTTGTTGAGTGGGGTCGTTTCCGGTGCGGCAAGCGTCGCCAAAGCGGAGATCGCGGTTTGCGTGCCTTTTCCGCTGCTCTATCTCGGTGAGCGGTTGCTCGCGGATAGCGGTATCCAGTTGGGTGCGCAGAATGTTTGCACGGAGCCCGGCGGTGCCTATACGGGTGAGGTTTCTGCGGCGATGCTCGTGGATTTCGGTTGTCGATATGTTATCTGCGGTCATTCCGAGCGCAGAGAATATTACGGCGAAACCGATGAGATTATCGCCAAGAAGGTCTCCGTCTCTATTGCTGCGGGGATGAAGCCAATCCTCTGTGTTGGCGAGACGCTCCAGCAGCGGGAAGATGGCCTGACCGAGCAGGTGATTGGTGCGCAGATCAACGGCGTTATGAGTCGGATTGGAATCGATGCGTTCGACCGGCTTGAAATCGCCTATGAACCAGTCTGGGCCATTGGTACCGGCAAGACGGCGTCTCCTGAGCAGGCGCAGGATGTACATGTCTTCATCCGTAATAAGGTTGCTGACGAAAGCGCGGCCATTGCGGAGAAGATCCGAATTTTATATGGCGGTAGCATGAAGGCCGCCAATGCGCGTGAATTGCTGTCGCAGGCTGATATCGATGGCGGCCTGATTGGTGGTGCTTCGCTAGTCGCCGACGATTTCCTGGTCATTTGCCAGGCTGGAGACTTGGCGGCGGGCTGACGTCCTCGATCCGTGAGTAATGCATGCAAACGATTTTGACGGTTTTTCAAGTCTTCCTGTCGCTGGGTCTGATCGGTCTCGTGCTGATTCAGCATGGCAAGGGAGCGGATGCGGGTGCTGCCTTCGGTAGCGGTGCGTCGTCGACGGTGTTTGGGGCTCAAGGTTCGGGGTCGTTTTTAACCCGCGTCACTGCTATCATGGCGACCTTGTTTTTCCTGACTAGCATGGCTCTTGCATACTATGCGGCCCAAACGTCCGAACCTGAAGGGCTCATGGGAAAGTTGGATGACACGTTAGTCGTGCCTCAGGCGCCTCAAGCGTCGCCGACTTCGACGGCGGATGTTCCGCTCGTACCGGGTAGCGATGCCGCGTCTCCGCAGGCGTCGGATCTTCCGGCAGTTTCTGTGCCGAGCGATGGACAGAATAATGATTCCGCCTCCGATGCTGCGGTTGCCGCGCCGGATGCCAAAAGCGAGTAAGACGTTAAAATGTTTGATTTAGCCGACGTGGTGAAATTGGTAGACACGCTATCTTGAGGGGGTAGTGGCGCAAGCCGTGCCAGTTCGAGTCTGGCCGTCGGCACCAATAGCAAACGGCATGCCGCCTTAGCGGCATGCCGTTTTTTTGTGCGTCCAGAAAAACCTAAAGCTTTGAGTTAATTAATAATTTGAATTGACGGCTGGGTTGACACTACAGCGAATGCTGCACTAGACTCCAGTTCCTGCTGCGTATATTAGAAAAATGCTAGAGAGGGGACAGTGCTCGACAACTATCTACCAATCCTGATCTTCATCCTTGTCGGGGCATTGGTGGGGGTTGGGCCACTTGCGATTGGTTACCTACTCGGTCCTCGTCGACCGGACGCGGAGAAGGACTCCCCATACGAGTGTGGCTTCGAGGCATTCGAGACCGCCCGTTTGAAGTTCGACGTCCGCTTCTATCTAGTTGCAATACTGTTTATCGTTTTCGACCTGGAGATAGCTTTTCTGTTTCCCTGGGCCGTCGCGCTCGACGAACTCGGAATCTTCGCCTTCTGGGCCATGGTTGTCTTCCTCGGTATCCTGGTTGTTGGCTTCATTTACGAGTGGAAGAAAGGGGCTCTCGAATGGGAATAGAAGGCCTGCTTGAAGAGGGCGTCGTGACCACGACGGCCGACAAGCTGATCAACTGGGCGCGAACCGGCTCGCTGTGGCCGATGACCTTCGGGCTCGCCTGCTGCGCGATCGAGATGATGCACGCCGGCGCCGCGCGTTACGATCTGGATCGTTTCGGAATCCTCTTCCGGCCGAGTCCCCGTCAGTCGGACGTGATGATCGTCGCTGGCACGCTGGTCAATAAAATGGCCCCGGCGCTGCGTAAGGTGTACGACCAAATGGCCGAGCCGCGCTGGGTCATCTCCATGGGTTCTTGCGCCAACGGTGGTGGCTACTACCACTATTCCTACTCTGTCGTGCGTGGCTGCGATCGCATTGTGCCGGTCGATGTCTATGTCCCGGGCTGTCCGCCGACGGCGGAGGCCTTGCTCTACGGTATTTTGCAGCTTCAGAGCAAGATTCGTCGCACCAATACCATCGCTCGTTGACTCGTACCAGAATCACATGGCAACAGAATCCCTGACCCGCAACGCCAGGCTGGACGCGCTTGCCGCCGCCATCCGCGAACATTTCGCGGATCAGGGCTGCGAGTTGGTCGAAGCCCCCGGTGAGTTGACCCTGATCGTTCCGGCCGAGCGCCTGCTGGCCGTCGCTCTGACCCTGCGCGATCACGCCGATTTCCGTTTCGAGCAATTGATCGACCTCTGCGGCGTCGATTATGCCGCTTACGGTCAGTCGGAATGGACGACGGAGGACGCGTCCTTCACCGGTTTCGGTCGTGGCGTCGACCGCGATCTGGAGGTCGAGCAAGATGATCCAAAGCGGTTCGCCGTCGTTTCCCATCTGCTGTCTTTGGAGCACAACCGTCGGTTGCGTCTGCGCGTCTATGCGGGCGGGAGCCAGCCGATGGTGGATTCTCTGATCTCGGTCTGGGCGGCGGCCAATTGGTTCGAGCGCGAGGCCTTCGATCTCTACGGAATCCTCTTCAAGGGGCATCCAGATTTGCGCCGCATTCTGACCGACTATGGCTTCGTCGGTCATCCCTTCCGCAAGGATTTCCCATTGATCGGCCAAGTCGAGATGCGTTACGACCCCGAGCAGGCTCGGGTGATCTACGAGCCGGTCTCCATCGAGCCGCGTGTTCTGGTGCCGCGCGTGATTCGCGAGGACAGCCGGTATCTCAAGAACGGAGTCGGTGCGGAGTCGCGCGATGCCTGAGATTCGTAACTACACGCTGAATTTCGGTCCTCAGCATCCCTCGGCCCACGGCGTTCTGCGTCTGGTGCTCGAACTCGATGGCGAGGTGATCGAGCGTGCCGATCCGCATGTCGGTCTGCTGCATCGGGCAACCGAGAAGCTGGCCGAGTACAAGCCCTACAACCAGAGCATCGGCTACATGGACCGGTTGGATTACGTGTCCATGATGTGTAACGAACATGGCTATGTGCGGGCGATCGAGAAGCTGCTGGGGGTCGAGCCTCCCGTGCGGGCACAGTACATCCGCACAATGTTCGACGAGATCACGCGCATTCTGAACCACCTCATGTGGCTCGCCGCGCACGCGCTCGACATCGGCGCCATGAGCGTCTTTCTCTACTGTTTCCGCGAACGCGAAGATCTGATGGACTGCTACGAGGCGGTTTCGGGCGCGCGCATGCACGCGACCTATTACCGGCCCGGCGGCGTGCATCGTGATCTTCCGGATCGCATGCCGCAGTATCAGGGCGGCTCCAAGTGGCACAGCGAGCGCACCATCGCCAAGCGCAATGGGGCGCGCCAGGGATCCTTGCTCGACTTCATCGAGGATTTCACCGAGCGCTTTCCGACCCATGTCGATGAATACGAGACCCTGCTGACCGACAATCGGATCTGGAAGCAGCGGACCGTGGATATCGGGGTGGTGTCTCCCGAGCGTGCGACCCAGCTCGGCTTCACCGGCCCCATGCTGCGCGGCTCGGGCATTGCCTGGGATCTGCGCAAGAAGCAGCCCTATGCCGCTTACGACAAGGTCGATTTCGATATTCCGGTGGGCGTGAACGGCGACTGCTACGATCGCTATCTGGTACGCATCGAGGAGATGCGCCAGTCCAACCGCATCATCAAGCAGTGCGTGGACTGGTTGCGGGCGAACCCAGGCCCCGTGTCGATCGAGGATCACAAGATCGTTCCGCCGAAGCGCGTGGACATGAAGGACGACATGGAAGCCCTGATCCATCATTTCAAACTCTTCACCGAGGGTTACTGCCCGCCTGCCGGTGAGGTCTATGCCGCAGTCGAGGCACCCAAAGGCGAGTTCGGCTGCTTCATCGTTTCGGACGGCGCCAACAAGCCGTATCGTCTGAAGGTTCGCGCGCCTGGATTCCCGCATCTGGCCGCGCTTGATGAAATGTCCAGAGGGCACATGCTGGCCGATGTCGTCGCGATCATCGGGACGCTGGATATCGTGTTCGGGGAGATCGACCGCTGATGAGCTTCCGTAACGTACCACTCGCCGTCGATCACGAACGCGACAAGTCGACCCTGTTCACGGCGGAGATCCGCGCCGAGATCGATGCCCATATCGCCAAATATCCGCCGGCCTGGAAGCAGTCCGCCGTGATGCCCGCGCTCACCGTCGTTCAGGACGCCAATGGTGGCTGGCTCACGACCGAGCTGATGGATGATGTCGCGGCCTATCTCGACATGCCGGCGGTCTCGGTCTATGAGGTGGCGAGCTTCTACGGCATGTACGACCTGGAGCCCCAGGGCCGGCACAAGGTCTGCGTCTGCAATAGCATTTCATGCCTGCTTCAGGGATCGGAGGAGTTGATCGAGCACGTCGAGCACAAGTACGGTGTGCGTTCCGGAGAGACGACCGAGGACGGACGTTTCACCTTCAAGGAGGTGGAGTGTCTCGGGGCCTGTCGTCACGCACCGGCCGTGCTGCTCGACAAGACTTACCACGAGAATCTGTCCCCCGAGTCGCTGGACAAGCTGATCGACGAGTTGGAGTGAGATCGTGGTACCGAATCAGAACACTGTTTGCTTCCGCACCATGCATTTGGACGAGGACGTCCGCCATACGCTGGAGGCCTATCGGAGCGTCGGCGGCTATACGCAGTGGGAGCGCATCCTGCGCGAGCGGCCAGACCCCAACGATCTGATCGAGGAGGTCAAGCTCTCCAATCTGCGCGGACGCGGTGGTGCAGGCTTTCCGACCGGGCTCAAGTGGAGCTTCATGCCGCGCACGGCGCCCGGACAGAAATACATCGTCTGCAATTCCGACGAGGGCGAGCCGGGTACCTGCAAGGATCGGGACATCCTGCGCTACAACCCCCACCAGTTGATCGAGGGTATGGCGATCGCTGGCTACTGCATCGGGGCGACCGTCGGCTACAACTACATCCGTGGCGAGTTCTACGAGCCCATCGCCCGTTTCGAGGGTGCGTTGCGCGAGGCCTATGCGGCCGGTCTGCTGGGCCGCGATGTCCAGGGCAGCGGGCTCGATTTCGACTGCTATGCCCACATGGGCGCCGGTGCCTACATCTGTGGTGAGGAGACGGCGCTGCTCGAGTCCATCGAGGGCAAGAAGGGACAACCGAGATTCAAGCCGCCCTTCCCGGCCCAGTACGGGCTCTACGGTTGTCCGACGACCATCAACAATACCGAGTCGCTGGCCTCCGTTCCGGTCATCCTGGAGAAGGGGGGGCAGTGGTTCCTGGAGCTGGGCCGTCCCAACAACGGTGGGCTCAAACTGTTCTCGGTGTCCGGGCATGTGAATGCGCCGAACAACTTCGAGGTGCCCATGGGCACGCCGTTCCGCACGCTTCTCGATATGTGCGGGGGCGTCAAGGACGGCCGCGAGCTCAAGGCCGTCATCCCCGGCGGCTCCTCGGTGCCGGTGGTGCCGGGCGACATCATGATGAACGTTGACATGGACTACGACGCCATCGCCAAGGCAGGCTCCATGCTGGGGTCGGGCGCCATCATCGTGATCGCAGAGGGAACCTGTATGGTCAAGGTGTTGCACAACCTGTCGCACTTCTACATGCACGAATCCTGTGGTCAGTGCACGCCCTGCCGTGAAGGCACCGGCTGGTTGGCGCGGGTACTGCGCCGCATGCTGGACGGAAAGGGGCGCCCCGAGGATCTGGAGTTGCTGGAGAGCGTTGCCGGGCGGATCGGTGGTCGCACCATCTGCGCCTTGGGCGATGCTGCGGCCATGCCGGTGCAGAGCTTCTTGAAGCATTACCGGCACGAGTTTGCCTATCTGATCGAGCATGGTCGCCCCATGGCGGCCTGATTCGGCCCGATCGTTCTTTCCGCAGCCGGGCGCGTGAAGGCGTGGCGCCCGACTGGCTTAATTTGAAATCAGGCGGTATTCGCCGTGGCGGATGCAGCAGACCGCGTATGCGCCTGCCGATGATTCGTGACCGCCGGTCGGATTTCATGGGCGGCGTAACTGGTGCCGATCGAGAGACCTAAATGACGGACAAGATCACCATCGAGATCGACGGCCGCGAGTGTGAAGCGGTGCCGGGAGAGATGATCATCGCGGTTGCGGACCGCGAGGGCATCTCGATCCCCCGGTTCTGCTATCACAAGAAGCTGTCCATTGCGGCCAACTGCCGGATGTGCCTGGTCGAGGCGGAGCAGGGCGGTCGGCCCTTCCCCAAGCCGATGCCGGCTTGCGCGACGCCCGTCGGCAATGGCATGAAGGTTTGGACGCGCTCGCCTAAGGCCATCGAGGCCCAGCAGGGCACGATGGAGTTCCTGCTCATCAATCATCCTTTGGATTGCCCCATCTGCGACCAGGGCGGTGAATGCGAGCTGCAGGACGTCGCCATGGGCTATGGGGACGACGTCTCGCGCTACAGCGAGCGCAAGCGCGTGGTGGTCGACGAGGACTTCGGACCGCTCATCGCTACCGAGATGACCCGCTGCATCCAGTGCACCCGCTGCGTGCGCTTCGCCGCAGAGGTCGCCGGCGCGCGCGAACTCGGCGCGACCGGACGTGGCGAAGAGATGCGCATCGGCACCTTCATCGCCCATACGGTGACCCACGAACTCTCGGGCAACGTCATCGACCTCTGCCCGGTGGGGGCGTTGACCTCCAAGCCCTACCTCTTTAGCGCGCGTGCCTGGGAATTGACCGGCGTCGACGGCATCGCCCCGCACGACGGTCTGGGCTCCAATCTTCGTCTCCATGTGCGACGCGGTCAGGTGATGCGCGTGCATCCGCGCGACAACGAGGCCGTCAACGAGACCTGGATCTCCGACCGCGATCGTTTCAGCTATGCCGGGCTCGCCTCCGACGATCGCCTAACCACGCCTATGGTCAAGGAAGACGGTGTCTGGCGCGAGATTGGCTGGAGCGATGCCCTGGAACTGGTGGCCAAGCGGCTCAAGGCCGCCGACCCCAAGAAGATGGGCTGGCTGGTCGCGCCGAACGCGACGCTGGAGGAGCTGTATCTCGCCCAGCGCATCGCGCGCGATCTGGGCTGCGCGAACATCGATCACCGTCTGCGTCAGCAGGATTTCCGCAGCGACGCCGCCGATCCGCTGGTGCCGACGCTGGGGCTGCCGGTCTCGGAGCTGGAGACCCAGCAGGCCGTGTTGCTCATCGGCAGCGACCTGCGTCAGGAGCAGCCGCTATTGGCCCACCGTCTGCGCAAGGCCGCCTTGGCCGGTGGCCGGATCTTCTGCGTCAATCCGCTCAAACTGGACCTGAACCATGCGGCTACGCAGATCGTCGGCACGCCGGCGGCAATGTTGACCGATCTGGCTGCGATCGCGAAGTCGCTCGGCGCCCGAGGCGCCTCCGGTCTGAACGACCTGATCGGCGCGGCCGAGCCCACCGATGCGCATGCCGATGCGGCGGCCGCATTGCGCCAGGCCGGTGAACAGGACGCTGTGGTTTTGCTGGGCGCCTTGGCGACGGCACATCCGGATTACAGCATCCTCAAGGCGCTGGCTCATGCGATTGCCGAGGCCGCCACGTGTCGTGTCGGCTATCTGCCGGCGGCGGCCAATAGCGTCGGTGCCTATCTGGCCGGTGCCCATCCGGCGCGATTGGCTGGTGCCAAGCCGGCCGAGACCTCCGGTCTCGCGCTGGACGGGATGCTGGCCAATCCGCCCAATACGCTGGTCCTCTGGGGATTCGAGCCGGGTCTCGATCTCATCGATCCGGCGGCGGCCAGCGCCGCATTCGCGTCGACGGATTTCCTGGTGGCCTGCTCCGCCTTCCGGAGTGCGTCGTTGGAGTCCGTGGCCGACGTCCTGCTGCCCATCGGCGCCTTTGCAGAGACCTCGGGCAGCTTCGTGAACGCCAACGGGACCTGGCAGCGCTTTCAGGGTGCGGTCCCGCCTCCCGGCGAGGCACGTCCCGGCTGGAAGGTGCTGCGCGTGCTTGGCAACCTGCTCGACCTCAAGGGCTACGACTATCGCGACGGCGCCCAGGTCCGCGACGAGTTGGCCGCACTGTGCGACGCGTCGCCGCTGGACAACCGTCTCCAAGGCGCGTTCGAGGTCGGCACCCCGTCCGAGCCGAGCGCCCTGACCCGCATCGGCACGGTTCCCATCTATGCACTGGATCCCTTGGTGCGCCGAGCGCCTGCTCTGCGCCAGATGCCGATGCCGGGCGCCGAGTTCGCCGTCTATCTGCATCCCGATCAGGCGGCGGCCGAAGGGCTCGCGGCCGGAGATCGGGTACGGGTGTCTCAGTCCGGTGCGGGTATCGAGGCGCATCTGGTGCTGGACGACCACATCCCCATGGGATGCGCGCGGGTTCCGGCGGCCGTCGCCGGCAGCGAGGAACTGGGGGCTCAAATGGGTCCAGTCAGCCTCGAACGCATGCTCTAGGCCACTGGCGAGGATGAGGCATTGATGATCGAACTTTGGAATGCGCTGCCGGTGGTGATCCAGATCTTGCTGAAGATCACCGCCATCCTGCTGCCCCTGCTGACGTTGGTGGCCTATTACACCTATGCCGAACGCAAGGTGATCGGCTACATGCAGATCCGCATCGGACCAAACCGCGTCGGCTGGCGTGGGCTGCTGCAGCCCATCGCCGACGCGGTGAAGCTGATGATGAAGGAGATCGTCATCCCCACCAAGGCGGACAAGACGCTCTTTCTCATGGCGCCCATGATCGCCATCGCGCCGGCCATGGCCGCCTGGGCCGTCTTTCCCTTCGACGAGGGACTGGTCCTGTCCGACATCAATGCCGGGCTTCTGTATGTCCTGGCGCTGAGCTCGCTCGGGGTCTACGGCATCATCATCGCCGGCTGGGCCTCGAACTCACGCTACGCCCTGTTGGGCTCCATGCGCTCGGCGGCCCAGATCGTCTCCTACGAGATCGCCATGGGCTTCGCCTTGGTCGGGGTGCTGGTGGCTGCCGGCAGTCTCAATCTCGGTGACATCGTCGACGCCCAGCGCGGTAGCGCGCTCACCTGGTTCTGGCTGCCGCTGCTCCCGCTGTTCGGGGTCTATCTGATCTCGGGCGTGGCCGAGACCAACCGCGCACCCTTCGACGTCGCGGAAGGCGAGTCCGAGATCGTGGCGGGCTTCCATGTGGAGTATTCGGGGATGGGCTTCGCGGTCTTCTTCCTGGCCGAATACGCCAACATGATCCTCATTTCGGCCCTGACGGCTTTGCTGTTCATGGGTGGCTGGCTCTCGCCGCTACCGCACGCCTGGGTCGAGGGCAACTGGTTGCTCGACGACGGTTTCCACTGGTTGCTGCTGAAGACCTTCTTCTTCATGTTCCTCTTTCTCTGGCTGCGGGCGACCTTTCCCCGCTACCGCTATGACCAGATCATGCGCCTGGGCTGGAAGGTCTTCATCCCGATCACGATCGTCTGGATTCTGGTCGTGGCGCTCGCGGTGGTCTACCGACTGCCGCCCTGGTGGTCGGTTTGATCGGGAGAAACAGGATGCTGAAAACCGCACGCGATTATCTCCAAAGCCTGCTGCTGCTGGAGCTGTTCAAGGGGCTGCGTCTGACCGGCGGCTATTTCTTCAGTCGCAAGTTCACCGTTCAGTACCCGGAAGAAAAGGCGCCTATCTCGCCGCGCTTTCGCGGTCTGCACGCCTTGCGCCGCTATCCGAACGGAGAGGAGCGCTGCATTGCCTGCAAGCTCTGCGAGGCCGTCTGTCCGGCGTTGGCGATCACCATCGAGGCCGAGCCGCGCGCGGACGGATCGCGCCGCACGACGCGCTATGACATCGACCTCTTCAAATGCATCTACTGCGGATTCTGCGAGGAATCCTGCCCGGTCGATTCGATCGTCGAGACGGGGATCTACGAATATCACTTCGAGAATCGCGGCGAGAACATCATGACCAAGGACAAGCTCCTGGCGATCGGCGACAAGTACGAGGCCGAGATCGCCGCAGCCCGCGCGGCCGACGCGCCCTATCGCTAACCGGGACGAATCATGGGCTTTGAAACATTTCTCTTCTACGTCTTCGCGCTCGTCACACTCTGGGCGGCGGGGATGGTCATCACCCGGCGCAATCCGGTGCATGCCGTGCTGTTCCTGGTCCTGGCGTTCTTCAGCAGCGCGGCGCTCTGGCTGTTGCTGGAGGCCGAGTTCCTCGGCATCGTGCTGGTGCTGGTCTATGTCGGCGCCGTGATGGTGCTCTTCCTGTTCGTCGTCATGATGCTCGATATCGACATCGCCGCACTGCGCGCCGGATTCATCCGCGCATTGCCGCTGGGGTTGATCGTCGCGGGCGTGATGGCGGTCGAAATCTTCCTGGTGGTGGGACCGGCGAACTTCGGTCTCTCGGCCTTTCCGCTGCCCGAGGCGGCTGCGGCCGACGCCTCCAACGCGCGGGATCTGGGACTGCTGCTCTACACCGTCTACGTCTATCCGGTCGAGATCGCCGCCGTGATCCTGCTGGTTGCGATCATCGCGGCCATTCATCTGACGCTGCGTCATCGCCCCGACAACAAGTCGGTCGATCCGGCGCGCCAGGTACGGGTGAAGAAGGGGCAGAACCGGGTGCGTTTGATCAAGATGGCCCCGGAGGCTCGGGAATCCTTCGTCGCGGTCGCTACTACCGAAAAGAGGGAGAACCCATGATCGCGCTGTCCGACTATCTCATCCTCGGCGGTCTGCTGTTCTCGATCTCGGTCGCGGGGATCTTTCTGAACCGCAAGAACGTCATTCTGCTGCTCATGTGCATCGAGCTGATGCTGCTTGCGGTCAACATGAACTTCGTCGCCTTCTCTCATTACCTCGGCGACATGACCGGACAGGTATTCGTCTTCTTCATCCTGACGGTCGCCGCCGCCGAGGCCGCGATCGGCCTGGCCATCCTGGTGGTTTTGTTCCGCAACCGTCGGACCATCAACGTCGAGGATCTCGATGCCCTCAAGGGCTAGGGTCACGAACGTCGTAACACGAGCGAATAGAGCGAACGAATGGAAAACGTCTACCTGACCATTGTGCTCGCGCCGCTTCTCGGCGCCATTGTCGCCGGCTTCTTCGGCGGCAGGATCGGCCGTCGTGGCGCGCATACGGTGACCATCGCCGGTGTGGCGGTCTCGGCGGCACTCTCGCTGTGGGTGCTGGCGCGCTTCATCTGGGGAGAGCTGGCGGTCTTCAATGGCCCCGTCTACACCTGGATGGTTTCGGACGGGATGCACTTCGAGGTCGGCTTCCTGATCGACAAGCTGACCGCGCTCATGATGGCGACGGTGACGTTCGTCTCGCTCATGGTGCACATCTACACCATCGGCTACATGGCCGACGACGAGCACAACTGGCCGCACGGTTCGCTGTCCGGCAAGAACAGCTATCAGCGTTTCTTCAGCTACATCTCGCTGTTCACCTTCTCCATGCTGATGCTGGTGATGTCGAACAACTTCATGCAGCTGTTCTTCGGCTGGGAGGCGGTCGGTCTGGTCTCCTACCTGCTGATCGGTTTCTGGTCGACCCGCGAAAGCGCCATCTTCGCCAACCTCAAGGCGTTCCTGGTCAATCGTGTCGGCGACTTCGGCTTCATCCTCGGCATTGCCGCCGTCGGCATGTATTTCGGCTCCATGGACTATGTCGAGGTCTTCGCCAAGGCGCCCGAGCATGCCGAGACCCAGATCGACGTCTTCGGCGGCGTCTCGCTGATGACGCTCATCTGCATTCTGCTGTTCATCGGCGCCATGGGTAAGTCGGCGCAGGTTCCGCTGCATGTCTGGCTGCCGGACTCGATGGAGGGTCCGACGCCCATCTCGGCCCTGATCCATGCCGCGACCATGGTCACCGCCGGTGTCTTCATGGTGGCGCGCATGTCGCCGCTCTACGAACTGTCCGAGGCCGCACTGAGCTTCGTGCTCATCATCGGCGCCACGACCGCCTTCTTCATGGGGTTGATCGGTCTGGTGCAGAACGACATCAAGCGTGTCGTCGCCTATTCGACCCTGTCCCAGCTCGGCTACATGGTCACCGCGCTCGGTGCCTCGGCCTATGCGGCCGGTATCTTCCATCTGATGACCCACGCCTTCTTCAAGGCGCTGCTGTTCCTGGCCGCCGGCTCGGTGATCATCGCCATGCATCACAAGCAGGACATCGGTCAGATGGGCGGGCTGCGCAAATATATGCCCATCACCTGGGTTACGGCCTTGCTGGGTTCGCTGGCGCTGATCGGCTTCCCAGGCTTCTCGGGCTTCTTCTCCAAGGACGCCATCATCGAGGCGGTCGGTGCCTCGCACCTGTTCGGCTCCGGATATGCCTGGGTGCTGCTGACGCTCGGCGTCTTCGTCACCGCGCTCTACAGCTTCCGCATGTATTTCCTCGTCTTCCACGGCAAGGAGCGGATGGACGAGCACACCAAGCATCATCTGCACGAGACGCCTTGGGTCGTCACCTTGCCGTTGATGTTGCTGGCCATTCCCTCGGTCTTCATCGGCTGGTTCACCATCGAGCCGTTGCTGGTGAGCGACTGGTTCGCCTCGGGCGACTGGAATCCGATCCAGGTCGCGCACGCCCACGATACCCTGCACCACCTGCGCGAGCACTGGCATGGCCAGGCGTCCTTCGTGCAGCATGGTCTGACAGGTCTGCCCTTCTATCTGTCCATGGCCGGGCTGGCGCTGGCGGCCTTCGTCTGGTGGCTGCTGTTCGCCCGCAATCCCAAGCTCGACGCGCAGATTCAGGCCGCTGGCGGTCCGGTCACCCGCATCCTGCAGGACAAATACGGCTTCGATGACTTCAATCAGCGGGTCTTCGCCAGTGGCGGACGCACTCTGGGGCGCGCGCTCTGGCAAAAGGGCGATCGGACTCTGATCGACGGTGCCATCGTCAATGGGTCGGCGCGCACGGTCGGTCGGCTTGCGCTGCGGGCGCGGCATCTGCAGACCGGCTATCTCTATCACTATGCGATTGCGATGATCGTCGGGCTGGTCGGCCTGATGACGATCTTCGTAACCTTCTGACGTCGAAGGGAGAAGACCCCGCATGAACGAATTCCCCCTGCTGACGCTGATCATCTGGCTGCCCATCATCGGCGGTCTGGTAGTTCTGGCGAATGGTGAGAAATCCAGGGACATCGCCCGCTGGACGGCCTTGGCCTTCGCCTGTGTCACCTTTCTGGTGAGTCTCGGTCTCTGGACCGGATTCGACGCATCGACGGCACAGATGCAGTTCGTCGAGCGCACGCCCTGGATCCCGACCTTCAACGTCGAATATTTCCTGGGCGTCGACGGCATCTCCATGCCACTGATCGTGCTGACCACCTTCATCACCATCTTCGTGGTGATCGCGGGTTGGGAGGTCATCGCCTACAAGCAGAACCAGTATCTGGCCGCCTTCCTCATCATGGAGGGCGTCATGGTCGGCGTCTTCTCGGCCCTGGACGCGGTGCTCTTCTACGTCTTCTGGGAGGCGATGTTGATCCCGATGTTCATCATCATCGGGGTCTGGGGCGGTCCGAACCGGGTCTATGCGACCATCAAGTTCTTCCTCTATACCTTCTTCGGCTCGGTCTTCATGCTGATCGCGCTGATCTACATGTACTTCCAGTCGGGCAGCTTCAGCATCCTGGACTTCCACTCGTTGCAGCTCGGCATGACGGCGCAGATCCTGATCTTCATCGCCTTCCTGCTGGCCTTCGCGGTCAAGGTGCCCATGTTCCCGGTGCACACCTGGCTGCCCGACGCGCACGTCGAGGCGCCGACCGGGGGGTCGGTGATCCTGGCGGCCATCATGCTGAAGATCGGCGGCTACGGCTTCCTGCGCTTCTCGCTGCCGATCACGCCGGACGCCAGCGCCTCGCTCGACTGGCTCATCATCGCCCTGTCCCTGATCGCCATCGTCTACATCGGCTTCGTGGCGCTGGTCCAGCAGGACATGAAGAAGCTGATCGCCTATTCGTCCATCGCCCATATGGGCTTCGTGACCCTGGGCTTCTTCATCGTCTTCACGATTCTCGCCAATCCCGCCGTCTCCAGCGGTTCGGTCATGGGCATCGAGGGCGGCATGGTGCAGATGATCTCGCACGGATTCATCTCGGGCGCGCTCTTCCTCTGCGTCGGCGTGCTTTACGACCGCGTCCATTCGCGCGAGATCGCCGACTACGGCGGCGTCATCAACACCATGCCCTGGTTCGGCGCCTTCATGGTCTTCTTCGCCATGGCCAACGCCGGTCTGCCCGGGACCTCCGGCTTCGTCGGCGAGTTCATGGTCATCCTGGCGACCTTCCGGGCGGATTTCTGGTGGTCCTTCCTGGCCGCCACGACCCTGATTCTGGCCGCCGCCTTCACGCTCTGGATGGTCAAGCGCGTGGTCTTCGGCGAGGTCAAGAACGAAAAGGTCGCCGCACTGGCGGATCTGGACGTCCGCGAGCGCATCAATCTGGGCGTGCTGGCCGCCGCCGTGCTGGCATTGGGCCTGTGGCCCGCGCCGCTGATGAACGTCATGCATGCCACGGTCGAGAACCTGGTGGCCCAGGTCAGTGTTTGTAAACTGCCCGAGGCCGAGCGCGGCGAGTGCCTGCTGACGCGGCCCGAGGCGGTCGCCGCAGTCGCTCCCTGAGGGGCGGAATAGACACGGTGAACCGGATGTCTCGGGATCGATGGAAGGATGCGCGAGGCGATGTCTAGGCTGATGTCGCTCGCCAGGTCGTTAGCGGGGAATTCGGGGGCTGCGTGTTTCCCGAACGCGCATCCTTCGGGTTCTGGCGTATCCTGTTAATCCCGTTTATTTACAACAAGTCAAGGATTCGGCCGGAGCTGCCGAAGCCGCATCGAGAGCTTGGAATCGACTATGCCATTCGACGCCGCCAATCTACTGCCCGTCCTGCCCGAGATCGCCGTCCTCGTGACCGCGTGTCTGGTGTTGGTTCTGGACCTCTTTCTCAAGGAGCGGGACAAGGGGCTGAATCACAGTCTGTCGCTCCTGGGGCTTGTGGTCGCCTTGCTCCTGACCGGCGCCGTCGGTGGCGGCGAGCCCGAGCGTCTGTTCGACGGCAATCTGGTCCGCGATGCCATGAGCGATCTGCTCAAGGGTGCGATCCTCATCGTCAGCATGCTGGCCTTCGTCTATGCGCGTCCCTGGCTCAAAGATCGCGGCCTGCTGTCCAGCGAGTTCTATGCGCTCGGGTTGCTCGCCATTGTCGGCATGCTGGTCATGGTGTCCGCCAACAGCTTCCTCACGCTCTATCTGGGCCTTGAGCTTCAGGCCCTGGCCCTCTATGCCCTGGTCGCCTTCGAGCGCGACTCGCAGCGCGGGGCCGAGGCGGCGATGAAGTATTTTGTGCTCGGTGCCCTGGGCTCGGGCATGCTGCTCTACGGCGTCTCCATGATCTATGGCGCGACCGGCACGATCGAACTGGGTCCGGTCGCCCAGGCCATCGCCGAGCAGGGCATGTCGAACACGGTGCTCGTGTTCGGTGTCGTCTTTCTGGTGATCGGTATCGGCTTCAAGTTCGGCGCCGTGCCTTTTCATATGTGGGTGCCGGACATCTACGAAGGCGCGCCGACACCGGCCGTGCTGATCCTGGGGAGCGCGCCCAAGATTGCGGCCTTCGCACTGGCGGTGCGCATGCTGGTCGACGCTATGCAGGGTCTGCACTCGGACTGGCAGGACATGCTGGTCATCCTCTCGGTGCTGTCGCTCGGACTCGGCAACCTGGTCGCCATCGCCCAGTCCAACATCAAGCGCATGCTCGCCTACTCGACCATCTCGCATGTGGGCTTCATCTTTTTGGGCCTGCTGGCGGGCTCGGATCAGGGCAACGCCGCCGCCATGTTCTACTCCATCGTCTACGCGGTCATGTCGGCTGGCGCCTTCGGCATTCTGATCATCCTGAGCCGGGCCGGTTTCGACGCCGAGCGTCTGGAGGATCTCAAGGGACTGAACGACCGGGATTCCTGGTACGCGGCCATGATGGCTCTCATCATGTTCTCCATGGCCGGCGTGCCGCCAACGGTCGGATTCATGGCCAAGCTGCTGGTGCTGGAGGCCGTGGTGAGGATCGATATGGTCTGGCTGGCCCTGGTCGCGGTCTTCTTCTCCATCATCGGCGCCTTCTACTATCTGCGCGTCGTGAAGTTCATCTACTTCGACAAACCCGCCGAGAATGCGCCGGCACTCGTGACGACCAGTGGCGTGCGCGTGGCCATGAGCCTCAACGGTCTCGCGTTGCTGGCGCTGGGGCTCTTCCCGGCGGCACTTCTGACGCTTTGCCAGTCCGCCTTCGTCTGATTCGGTCGATAGGGTTGGGGTAGATCGGATGGCCGCATCGGCGCCGATCCGCCTCATTCCAATATGCCTCTCCTCGGGGCCGTCGCGGGTCCCGGTCGTCCCCTTGGTTGTGTCCAGATGGTCGCGCAAGCTACCATGGCGGCTTATCCCCTTTTGCGTTCGTTAGTGGAGTTCGAGCATGTTTCGCGGCAGCATCGTTGCGCTTATAACGCCTATGCACCCGGATGGAGGTGTCGATGACGCGTGCCTGAAACGTCTCGTCGATTTCCACATTGCGGAAGGGACGGCCGCGATCGTCGCCGTCGGCACGACCGGCGAGTCGGCGACCTTGGACGAAGCGGAGCATTGCTCCGTCATCGCCCGTACGGTCGCGTTCGCCGCCGGTCGCGTTCCGGTCATCGCCGGAACCGGGGCCAATTCGACCACCGAGGCCATCACCCTGACGCGCTGCGCCAAGGAGGCCGGGGCCGACGCAGCGCTCTTGGTCACCCCCTATTACAACAAGCCCACGCAGGAAGGACTCTATCTGCATCACAAGGCTGTGGCCGAAGCCGTGGACATTCCGCAGATCCTCTACAATGTCCCAGGCCGTACCGCCTGCGATATGCAGCCCGAAACGGTCATTCGGCTGGCTCGGATCGACAACATCGTCGGAGTCAAGGAGGCCTCGGGCGATCTGGCTCGTGTGGCGCATTTGCGCGAGGGGTGCGGCGATGGTTTCGCGCTCTACAGTGGCGACGATGCGACCGGCTGCGAGTTCATCTTGCAGGGCGGCGACGGGGTTATCTCGGTGACCGCGAATATCGCGCCACGCAAGATGCAGGCGATGTGCGAGGCGGCACTTGCTGGCGATCGCGCTGGGGCCGAGCGGGTCAATCGGGATCTGGATCCGCTGCATCATGAACTTTTCGTACAATCCAACCCCATTCCCGTCAAATGGGCCGCCGCCGAGATGGGGCTCTGTCCGAGCGGCATTCGTCTGCCCTTGACCTGGCTTTCCGAGGAATACCATGCCCGTGTCCGCGATGCGATGGAGCGGGCGGGCCTCTGTTGAGGCCGCCCTGCGATCGGGAGCTTTCCAGAATGATCGATTCGAATGAGAGGTCCCTTGCCGTGAGGCCCGATTCCAGATTCGTTGGTGCGCTGGCCATTCTCTTTTTGGTGTCGCTGTTCCAGGGGTGCTCGACCGACCTCAAGGATGCGGTTCCCGACCAGCGTCTCGTTTATAAGAAACAGCGCGAGGCCACGGAGAATCTTGAAGTTCCGCCAGACCTTACGTCCGGTACCTTCGATGATGCGCTGGATATCCCCGGTAGCGCGGGCGAGCCGACCACCTTCTCGGAATATGCCGGCGGTCGCGAGCGTCGCCAGCAGGTAGCCTCTCGCGGCGATGTATTGCCGACGACGCAAAATGTCCAGTTGGAGCGCAGCGGCAACGAGCGCTGGCTCCAGGTTCAGGGGTCGCCTGGACAGGTCTGGCCGCAGGTGGTCGCTTTCTGGCGCCAACAGGGCATTCTGCTGGTCGAGCAGGATCCGACGGTCGGCATCATGCGTACCGACTGGCTCGATAACCGCGCCGAGATCCGCAAGGATTTCGTCACCCGTATGATGAGCAAGGTGGTCGAGGGGGTCTATTCGACCTCGACCCGCGACCAGTACAGCCTGCGCATCGAGGAAGGCACCAAACCGGGAACCACCGACATCCATCTCTCGCATCGCGGAATGACCGAGAAGCTGGTGACCAACGCCATCGGCGATGGCAGCCGCACCATTTGGGAACCGAGCGGAACCAACACCGAGAAGGAGGCCGAGATGCTGCGGCGTCTGATGGTCTTCCTGGGCGCGCCCCAGAGCGCGGCGTCCAAGGTGTCCTCATCGGGGTCCTCATCGGGACCGGCGTCCCAGCCGTCTCTGGCCCGTCTGGCCACCGAGGAGGGGCGGCCCGTCCTCGTCGTTTCTCAAGAATTCCGTCGTGCCTGGCGTATAACCGGAACGGCGCTCGATCGAGCCGGCTTCGCGGTCGAAGATCGCGATCAGACGGGCGGCCTCTATTACGTCCGCTACGGTGGAGAAGATGCCGCTGCACCGATGGTCGGGGAGGAGGACAAGCCAGGTTTCTTCTCTCGTATGGCCTTCTGGCGCAAAAAGGACAAGGGTCTCGACGAGGTGCGTCAATATCAGATCAAGGTCGCGGGCAATGATAGCGAGTCGCGCGTGACTGTGCTCGACGCCAAGGGCGCTCCGGCCAGCTCCGAGGTTGCGAGCCGCATTCTGACTCTGCTGCAGCCTCGAATGCGCTGATTCCCTGCGGAGCCGTGTCGGTCGGGCACGGCTCCCTATCCTCAGCCGCGTGAGGAAGTCCTCCAACCCACACGGAGTTCCACCGCGAATGCCGCTCTCCTCCGAATTCTCGCCGGTTATCGCCCAGCAGTTGATGCACCGCTCGATTCGGGCCTTCACGCCGGAGTCCATCCCGTCCAGAACGCTCGATCTTCTGATCCAGGCCGGTCAGTCGGCGGCCTCGTCCAATTTCATTCAGGCCTATTCTGTGATTCGGGTGACCCGACCGGAGACGCGCTCGGCCGTGGCGACGCTCGCCGGTGGACAGCATTGGATCGAGCGGGCGGCCGAGTTCCTGGTCTTCTGCGCCGATCTCAGACGCGCGGACGCCGCCTGTCGAGCCCATGGATTGGGTGAAATCGAGGGCTATTCCGAGCATGGTCTGACGGCGGTCATCGATACCGCGCTCATGGCTCAGAATCTTCTGCTCGCCGCCGAATCCCTGGGGTTGGGCGGCGTCTTCATCGGGGCCATCCGCAACGATCCAGTGCAGGTCTCCGAATTGCTCGAGCTTCCCGAGCTGGTCACGCCGCTGTTCGGTCTCTGTCTCGGCTGGCCGGCGGACGACCCTCAGGTCAAGCCGCGTCTGCCGTCCGACATGGTGCTTCACCAGGACGTCTACCGCGACCCATCCCCTCAAACGCTGGCCGACTACGACGCGCGGATGGCCGATTACTATGCCGCGCGCTCGACCAACCGCCGATCGGGCGACTGGTCCAGCACCACCGCCGGAGCCCTTCAGGGCAAGAAACGCGAATGGCTGCTGGACTTCATGCGGCGGCGCGGATTCTTTCGGCGCTGATTCGAGCCGACAGCCGTGTCCTCATGATCTGATCATCACCACGAGCCTCGCCGGTCCATGCACCCCGTAGGCGAGGGTTTGCTCGATGTCGGCCGATTTGGACGGACCCGAGATGAGCAGGACGTTGGCCGGCAGTCCATTCGACCAGCCTTCGTCCGCCATGAGTCCGTGCAGGGTCGAGCGGATGCGGTCGGCCTCGATCAGGACGCAATGGATGGGCGGGACCAACGAGAGCAGTCTCGGCTCGGCCGAATCCGGCCAGAGCACCAGCGATCCGGTCTCGGCGATCCCGGCGCGGGCGCTGGTAAAGGCCGCATCGGTCTCGGCGAATAGCGTCTTGCGGCAGTCCTCGATCGGTTGGCTGTGCCGAACGAGTTCGGGCCCATTGGCAGGCCATCCGGCGACGAGTTCCTTGGCAAGACGACCCTCGGGGCCGAAGCGCAGATTCTTGACGCCGCTCTCGCCGAGATGGTCGGCGAGTTGCTCCGGCCAGCGCTGATCGACACGCAGCACCTCGGCGCGCACGGCCTGGAGCTGGCGCTCGAAGCGGTCGACGCACTCGGTCCGGTCCCAGTCGAATGTCCTCACCCCGATCTCCGGTCCAGTCTTTTTCGCGCGGCCTGACTGGCGTAGTCGGTCGAGAATGCGTGTGCGTGATTCAGTCATCGGAGAACCCCTCCCGGCGGGCCAGTTTGTGCAGCGAGACCGGCGCCAGGCGTGGGCCGGTGCGGCTGCGGTTCCATGCCCCGAGCCGACCGCTCAGGATCGCGCGTAATGCGATTGTGATGCCGGTGAGACGCCGAAAGAGCCAGGGGCTGGCGTTCGTCTTGCCCCAGAGACGCCAGATGCGATGTTCCAGCCTTGCCCCGATCGAGCCTGTCGATTCGGACTCCTGAACCTGTTCATGACGCAAGCGGTTGAGCAGTTGCGGGATGGGGATGCGCACCGGGCAGACCTGAGCGCAGGCGCCGCACAGGGTCGATGCCTGGGCGAGTTCGCCCAAA
Organism: Thiorhodococcus fuscus; assembly: GCF_042682685.1. Lineage (NCBI taxonomy): Bacteria > Pseudomonadati > Pseudomonadota > Gammaproteobacteria > Chromatiales > Chromatiaceae > Thiorhodococcus > Thiorhodococcus fuscus. The sequence continues at coordinate 17,529 of NZ_JBHUHX010000026.1, read as the reverse complement.
CGGTCGAGACCATGAAGCTGCGGTTCCAGGATGGCGCCGATCGGTCCTGGATAGACGGTTCCGTAGCCCTGCCCGCCGATGCGTGTATAGACGGGACAATGATTCATGCAGGCCCCGCAGCGGATGCAGCGCAGCGTGGCGCGCAGTTCGGGATCGGCATGGATGCGCGAGCGTCCGTTGTCGAGCAGGATCAGATGCACCTCGCGCGGGCCGTCCAGCGCGTCCGCTTTGCGCGGTCCGCTGATGAGATTGACGTAGGTGGTGATCGACTGCCCGGTGGCGCTGCGCGGCAGGAGCGTCAGCAAGGGCGCTAGATGTTCCAGTCGGGCGATGACCTTCTCGATGCCGGTGACGGCGATGTGGACATCCGGCGCTGTGGTGCTCATGCGTCCGTTGCCCTCGTTCTCGATCAGACAGAGCGTTCCGGTCTCGGCGACGGCGAAGTTGACCCCGGAGAGTCCGATCCGGGTGTCGCGGAAGCGCTCGCGCATCACCCGACGGGCGAGGGCGGTCAGGCGCTCGATGTCCTCGCTGTAGGGCTCGTCGGGAAAGTGCCGACGAAAGAGTTCGGCGATCTCTTTTCGGTCCTTGTGCACGGCGGGGGCCACGATGTGCGAGGGCGGTTCCTGGGCGAGCTGGATGATGAGTTCGCCGAGGTCCGTCTCGATCGGCTCGATACCCTGATCGAGCAGGAAGGCGTTCAGTCCCATCTCCTCCGAGACCATCGACTTGCCTTTGAGGATGGCCCGTCCATCGTGCCGGCGCATGATGTCGAGGACGGTGGCGTTGGCCGTGTCGGCATCCTCCGCCCAATGGACCTGGATCCCGTTGGCGGTGCAGCGTTCCTCCAGCCGTTCCAGCAGCTCGGGGAGGTTGTCCAGCGCGTGATCGCGAATCGCCTGTCCCTGATCGCGCAGCCGTTCCAGCTCATCCAAATCGGGAAAGGCCGTGCGGCGCTTGAGCATGAGCCCGTCCATGGCGCGGCGGATGTTGGCGCGTGCCCGCCCGCGCGATAGGGAGGCGACGACGCCTTGTCGGAATGGGCTAGTCATGTTGAGTGCGCTCCCAGAGAAATTCCGCGATATGTCGCGTCTCATAGCCGAGCTTCAGATGTCCGGCCGTGCCGCTCAGATTGGTCAGACATCCGCACTCTTGGCTCAGGAGCAGCGGTGCGCCGGTGGCCGCGACGGACCGCGCCTTGTCGCTGGCCATCGCAGCCGAGATTTCGGGTTCCTTGACGGCGAATGTGCCGCCGAAGCCGCAGCATTCCTCGGCATGGTCCGGTTCGACGATGTCGACTCCGGAGAGCTGTTCGAGCAGACGCGCGGCGGCCGGTGCGACCTTCATCTCGCGTCGCGCCGAACAGGATTGATGCAGCGCAACCTTCACCGGTGGCCCGCGATCGGTGAGCCGAACGGCGAGAACCCGATCGAGGAAGTCGCAGAGTTCGACCACCCGATCGGCCAGTCGGCGCGCGCGATCGGCATCCGGGGTGTCGGCGAGCAGGCGCGGGTAATGGACCTTGAACATGCCCGCGCAGGAGGCCGAGGGTATGACGATCGGTTCCTCGCCGGACAGGACGTCCAACTGATGTCTCGCCACGTGTCGTGCCTCTTCGCGCTCTCCGGCGTTATAGGCCGGTTGGCCGCAGCAGGTTTGATCCTGCGGGAAACGCACCCGTACGCCTTCCCGCTCGATCAGCCGCATGCCCGCGAGTCCGGCCGAGGGGAGAACGAGATCGATCAGGCAGGTGCCGAAAAAGAGCACGTGGTCTGGTTTGGTCATAGTGTTCGTTGCGGGGGCGAATCTTTGGGAGGTCGATCAATTTGACTCCGGCCTCGATCGAAGGGCAAGCCTGCTCCGAGATCCGGAGTGCGTCGTGCGATGTTCTCGGGCGACCCGCGACTGATCGCGTTCAGCCGGTCGTGGTGCGTCTGACAGGTTGGCTGTCAATCGGGGGCGGCGCTAGCCATGTGGCCAGCTTGGCATAGAACGCCGAGGGGTCGAGCGGCTTGGAGATGAAATCGTCCATGCCCGCTTGCTCGCACAGTCTGCGGTCGTCGTCGAAGGCGTTGGCCGTCGTGGCGATGATCGGCATGCGGTGGCCTAGGGCGCGGATGCGCCGCGTTGCCTCCAAGCCATCCATGACCGGCATCTGTATGTCCATCAGGATCAGATCGAAATCCTGCCGCTCGAGCGCCGAAAGGGCCTCCGCCCCCTGGTTGGCGAGCGTGACCTCCAGGTCGAGATGGCCCAGTAGCTCCAATGAGACGAGCTGGTTGATCTCATTGTCCTCGACCAGAAGCAGTCGAGTCCCGGCGCGGATCCGATGCTGTTCGTGGTTCGTGCGTTCGACGACCTGTCTCGTGCCGTGCTTCAGCGGTAGCCTGAACCAAAAACGGCTGCCAACCCCAAGCCGGCTTTCGGCCCCGATCGTTCCGCTCATCAGCACGGCGAGTCGCTTGCTGATTGCCAACCCCAGGCCGGTGCCTCCGTATTTGCGGGTGGTTTGGGTCTCGGCCTGTTCGAAGGCGTCGAAGATGCGTTCCAAGGCATCCTCGGCGATGCCTATTCCCGAGTCCTCGACCTCGAAGTAGACGCGGGCCTGCTCCGCGTTCCTGCCCTCCAGCCTGGCGCTCACTCTGACGTGGCCGTGCTCGGTGAAGCGCAGCGCATTGCTGACGAAGTTGATCAGAATCTGGCTGATTCTCAATGTATCGCCCAGCAGCGGCAGGTCGATCAGTTCGGGGTCGATCTCCTGCTCGAATCGGACCTTATCGGAGCGCACGCGTTCGGCCATCATGTTGTCGATCTGATCGAGGATGGTCGGGATGTCGACCGCCGTTTGTTCGATCTGGATCTGCTCGGCCTCGATCTTGGAGAAGTCGAGTATGTCGTTGAGAATAGCGAGAAGATGTTTCGCTGCGCTCAAGATGCGGCCGATCTTTTCCTGCTGCGTGGGGTCTTCCGTCTCCCGCTGAAGGACGTGGGCGAAGCCCAGGATCGCGTTCATGGGGGTGCGGATCTCGTGCGACATGTTCGCCAGAAATGTGCTTTTAGCTCGGTTCGCCATCTCCGCAGACTCTTTGGCAATACGCAGATCCTGGGTTTGGGCGGCGACCAGACTGGCGAGATTGTCTCGGTGCTGGGTTAGCTCTTTCGCCGTCTGTCGTAATTGGCGTTGGTTCTCGCGCAGATCGAATTCGCGGGCCTGGAGCGCGGAGATGTTGGTGGCGACCAGAAGAGCGCCCTCAAGCTTGCCTGAGGAGCTGTGGAGGAGGGTGGCGTTGACCAGGTAGGGGATATCCTGTCCCCCGCCTCTGTGGCGGAATCCGACCTCGACGCTGAGATGACCGCCCCGAAAGCGAATGGCGTCGATCAGCGACGGCCCGCCCGGCAGGTCGGGAGGGAGGTCGTCCAGAAGTCGTGTGCCGTTCTCGGCCAGATAGGACTCCAAGGGTGTGCCGAGCACCTCGGTTCTGGAATGGCCCAGCTCCCGCTCCAGCACGCCATTGACCTTGAGGATGCGACCGTTCTGGTCGAGCAGGACGAAGATTTCGGCCATGGTGTCGATCGCCCGTTCCATGGCGCTGTTGAGCTGGGCGAGTTCCACCGAGCGTTGCCGAAGCTCGTCCTGTTGGGTCTCTTGCTGTTCGATCATGAGATCCAGCGTCTCGGCGCTATGGATCAGCTCTGTTTCCAGCGCCTGGTTGGCTTGACGTAGCACCTCCAGTTCGTCGGTGAGTTCCCGGTCGCCGATCGGTGTCGGGTGATGGATCGGCTGCAGCCAGCGATTGTGAATGAGATGGACGGCTTCGCCGACGGCGGCGGCGACATCGAGCGAGAGACCCGGCGAGAAGGGCGCGCAGTGGTCGATTTCGGCCGCGATGCAGTGGATGGGCGGCAGCTCGCCGTAGGTTGCGCGGGCGGCGGCGATCAGGTGTCCAAGCCCGGCATCGTGGCTGCCGGGGTGTGCGGATTCGAGCGGAATGTCCGAGGCCGAAAGGATTTGGAGCCGACCTGGTCGGTCTCCTTCGAGCGCGTCGATCAGGAGCAGTTCGGGGCAGCCCTCGAAGAGATCCAGCGCGTCGAGCCCACGGGTTCCGCAGTCGATGAGGCGCACCCCGTCCGGCAATTGCTGGCGCCGCAGACTCTGGGCGACCGCAGGTCCGAACCCGTCGTCGCCGTGCAGCGAATTGCCGAAGCAGAGGATGCGGAGTCGGTCAGGCACAGGGGTAGCGTCTTCTGCCGCGTCCGACGAAGTGGACGGTACAGACCAGGCAGGGATCGTGCGATCGCACGATATGGCCCACCTCGACCGGGTCCTCCGGATCCTCGACACGAACCCCGATGAGCGATCGCTCCCAGTGTCCCGGCTGACCGACGCTGTCGCGTGGCGAGGCATTCCATGCGGTTGGCGTGACGATCTGGTATCTGTCGATGACGCCGTTCTCGATCCGCATCCAGTGTCCAAGGGCGCCCCGTGCAGCCTCGACCAGGCCGTAGCTCTCGCCGTCCGGCCAGTCGCGGATGTTCGGATCGACGAAGTGCGGTTCGTCCAGTACCTCCTTGAGCGTGGTGAGCGTTTCTCTCATGGCGCGGATGCTCCAGGCCGCGCGGCGCAGTCGCGCGAATTGGCGCAGCCAGGTGTTGTCGCCCTCCAGCGCCAATAGATCCGCGATCAGCGGGTCTCCGCCGATGCGCAGTTCGGCGAGCGGGCCGGTCTGCACCACCTTGTCATCGTAGCGCGGTGCTTTGGACCAGGTGTAACGTTCGGCCCCCGGCATGTAGTCGGGAATGGTTTCTCCCTGCCAGGGGTGGCGACCGCCGGGATAGTGCTGGAACCAGCTGTGTCGGACGTGCTCATTGATGCGCAATTGATCGAGCGATTCGACCAGGCTCGTGTCGCCGTCATAGAAGCCGGACCGAAAACCGCCGTGGCGACCGTCGGGTAGTGGATTCACGCCGTAGCTGATCAGATGCCCGGTGCCGCACCCGAGCTGGTGCAGTCCGACCGAGCGCGCAAAGCGGCAGAATAGCCCGAGTGCGGCGTTTGCGACGGTCGGCGATGCCTCCAGCCACAGGAAGAAGTCCTCAGCCCGTTCGATGGCCAGCCAGCGGTCGAGGTCGTCCCCCAGGACGCAGGTTTCCATCCAGTCGCGCGTCCTCGACACCAGGTCCTGGGCCTCGATCAGCCGGGTGCCATTGGCCGGCAGGGTGACGCCGCCCGGGATCATGAAGCTCGAATGCGGCCATTGTCCGCCGAAGATTGCAACGACCTCCAGCACGCGTCGCGTGACCTGCAGACATTCACGTGCCACGCGCCCCTTGAAGGGCGTGAATGATGCGGTGATCGCGTCCGCGAGTGGGTGACTGGCGTATCTGGGATGGCAGAAATCGGGTGTGAAGAAGAGAAAGCTCTGGCGCAGATCGCTCTGGAGGTTCTCCGCCATCAGGCAGAGGTTGCGGATATGCGCGGCATGCGTGGAGGGTTGGATGCCGCCGAGCTGTTCGAGCGCGCGGACGGCGGCATAGAGATGGGCGGTTCCGCAGATGCCGCAGACGCGCGGAGTGATGACGAGCGGGTCGCGTGGCGCGCGGCCGATCAGGATCTGCTCGAATCCCCGGTAGAGGGTGCCGATGCAGCGTGCGTCCGCGATGATGTCATCTTCCAGGTCCACCTGGAGTTCTAGGTCGCCCTCAACCCGGTTCAGATCGATGTCAACAGTCACTCGCGCCATCGTTTCAAGGCTCCATTTCGCGGTTGACGATGCGCTCCGGCGCGGCCGCCTTGGCCAGATTCTTGTATGCCATGTACTTGGCGCGCGAGACGCCGAGCGGGAGCATCTTCGGAATGGTGCCGATCTTGGGCGTTTCGAAGAGATCGCGATTCGGTGGAAAGGCGGGGGAGACGCAGCCGAAGCAGGGGACGCCCGCGCGCGTCTTGCTGCTGCGTCCGTTCCATAGATCCAGATTGCAGGGCGCTGGGGTCAATGGCCCGCGGCAGCCGAGGCTGAAGAACATGCAGCCGCGTCCGCCGAGCACATCGTCCTCGGCGTCGTATTCGTGATACTCGTTGCGGGTGCAGCCCTGATGCACCAGGCTGGAGAAGAAGGGGGCGGGGCGATTCAGCTCGTCCAACGGAATTGGCGTTCCTTCGAGCAGCATCGCGAGCACCTTGGTCATGGTGTTCGGATGGGCTGGGCAGCCCGCGACATTGATGACGGGTTGTCCGCTTCGGCTGCGCCAATCCGCGCCTAGCAGACCGCCAGGGGTCGCTTGCATGAACTGGATTCCGGTGCAGTCTGTCGGGTTCGGTGGTGCGGCATGCACGCCACCGAAAGCCGCGCAGGTGCCCATGGCGACGACAGCGCCGGCGATCCCGGCCAATTCGCGCACGATCTCGATCTTGGGACGCGATCGCCAGGTATCGTAGAGACCGCTGCCGGCGGGGCCGGTCATGAGGCTGCCCTCAATGCAGAGGATATCGAGCGCTTCCCGTCCGCTGGTCACGGCATCCAGCACGGACCCGAAACGGGTTTCGGCGGTCAGCGACGGGTGCCAGAGCAACCGCGCTCCGGCATGCTCCAGCAGGCTTTCGAGACTGGGTCGTTCCGCGCACAGCAGCGTCATCGAATCGCCGCTACAGGCACCGGTTTGCATCCACACCAGATTTGCCATGGGTTCTCCCGTTGCTAGCCTGGACCCTGAAGGTCTTCGAGATTGACATTGTTATAATCGAAGAATGCGCTTCCTGCTGTGATGGGCAAATCGAATCTGATCGATCGCGGCCGATCGGGCATCGGATCTCGGGCATGGTTTCGCGCATTATTACGATTCACTCCGATTGATAAATGTCTGGGTATTTTGGTTGGTTTCTGGCGGAGAATGCCTCTCAACAGCGACGCAAGGTCGCAGATTCAACCATGACCCAAGCGGCCGAAGCAGTCGCTCGGTTGGCGTATCTGCTTCGGTCAGGAGTGAATCCATGAACACAGAGGTTGAGAACAGGGGAAGGCGACGTCTGTTGGTCGCCGCAACCAGTCTGATCGGTGCCGTCGGAGCCGGTTACGCCTTGGTGCCGTTCGTCCAATCCATGAATCCGAGCGCACGGGCTAGGGCTGCCGGTGCTCCGGTCGAGGCCGATATCGGCAAGCTGGAGCCGGGTGCGCTGCTGCGCGTCAAATGGCGAGGCAAGCCGGTGTGGGTCGTCCACCGCACGCCCGCGATGCTGGCGGCGCTGCCGAGCAACGATCCCAGACTGGTGGACCCGGAGTCCAGCGTGCCGCAGCAGCCGAGCTACTGTCAGAATCCGACCCGGTCGATCAAGCCGGAGTATCTGGTGGCGATCGGTATCTGCACCCATTTGGGGTGTTCGCCGACCTATCGACCCGAGGTCGCCCCCGACGATCTGGGCGCCGACTGGAAGGGGGGCTTTTTCTGCCCCTGTCACGGGTCGCGCTTCGACCTGGCCGCGCGTGTCTTCAAGGGCGTCCCGGCCCCGACCAATCTGGTCATCCCGAAGTACGCCTTTCTGAGCGATACCACCATCCTGATCGGTGAGGATCGCGAAGCGGCCTGATGACTCAGTCTAGGCGTCCCCAGGTGGCGTCTCACTCCCCCAAGGCCGCATGAGTTGGTGCGGCACCCTCAGATGATCCAGAACGCGGGCCACCATGAAATCCACGATGGCCTCGATACTGGTCGGCTTGTGATAGAAGCCTGGACTGGCCGGCATGATGATCGCGCCAGCCTGGGTGAGTCGAAGCATGTTTTCGAGATGGATGCTGCTGAAGGGGGTCTCCCGGACCACCAGCAGCAGCGGCCGGCGTTCCTTGAGTGCGACGTCGGCGGCGCGCTCGATCAGTGAGGAGGAGAGCCCGGCGGCGACGCGTCCCAGCGTGCCCGAGGTACAGGGACAGATGACCATGGCGTCGGGTGGATTGCTGCCGCTCGCGACCGGGGCGGTCCATTCCTGGCGTCCGAAGACCCGGATGGAGCCGGGTTGGGGGCCGAAATGGTCGAGGAAGAAAGCCTCGGCCTCGCTCGGGCGCGAGGGGATTTCCAGGTCGGCCTCCATCTTGAGCACGACCTGTGCGGCCTGGGAGATCAGCAGATCGACCTGGACGCCCGAGGCCGCCAGACATTGGATCAGGCGCAAACCGTATTGAGCGCCTGAGGCGCCGGTGATGGCGACCGTGACCCTGTTGGGCTGGCGCGGATCTCTCATCGATGGTAGCGCTTAGGTGTTGGCCGGTTGGCCCTGCAGGGCATCCAGGAGTCGCTGGTGGATGCCGCCGAATCCCCCGTTGCTCATCACCAGGATCTGGTCGCCCGGACGGCTCTCGGCGGCGATGCGTTCGACCGTTGCCTCGATCGAATCCAACACGGTTACGCGTGCCTGCTGCTCGGCGAAGACAGCGGCCGCGTCCCAGCCCAGATCCGGCGGCGCATAGAGAAAGACCTGATCGGCCTCGGCGAGCGAGGCTGCAAGCTCCTTGTTGTGGATTCCCAGCCGCATGGTGTTCGAGCGCGGTTCGAGCACGGCCAGGATGCGCTGCTCGCCAACCTGACGGCGCAGACCGTCGAGCGTGGTGGCGATGGCGGTCGGGTGATGCGCGAAGTCGTCGAAGATTCGAATGCCCCTGACCTCGCCGCACAGTTCCATGCGGCGCTTGACCCCTTGGAAGCGTCCCAGCGCATCGATCGCCGTTTCGGGCGGGACGCCGGCATGCCGCGCGGCCGCGATGACCGCGAGCGCGTTCTGGACGTTGTGCAGACCCGTTTGTTGCCAGGCGAGGGTTCCGATCTCCTCGCCCTTGAACAGCACCTGGAACTCGGATCCGTCGGCCTGGGTGAGTTCGGCGCTCCAGTCGCCGTCCGGTCCGAATGATTCGCGCGGCGTCCAGCAGCCCATGCTCAGCACCTGATCCAGTGGAGCCGAGCGGCCCGGATGCAGAATCAGCCCGCTGCCCGGAACCGTGCGCACCAGATGATGGAACTGACGCTGGATCTGCGACAGATCGTCGAAGATGTCGGCGTGATCGAACTCCAGATTGTTGAGGATCAGGGTCCGGGGGCCGTAATGGACGAACTTGGATCGCTTGTCGAAGAAGGCGGTGTCGTACTCGTCCGCCTCGACCACGAAGAAGGGTTCGGACCCGAGTCGGGCCGAGAGACCGAAATCGAGCGGGACGCCACCGATCAGGAAGCCGGGCTGTAGCCCCGCATCCTCCAGCACCCAGGCCAGCATGCTGGAGGTGGTGGTCTTGCCGTGGGTCCCGGCGACGGCGAGTACCCAGCGGTCGCGCAGCAGGTTGTCGCGCAGCCATTGTGGGCCGGAGCAGTAGCGCAGGTCGCGGTCGAGCATGGCCTCAATGGCCGGGATGCCGCGCTTCATGGCGTTGCCGACCACCACCACGTCCGGAGCCGGATCCAGATGGGAGGCGTCGTAGCCCTCCATGAGCCGGATGCCGGCGGCCTCCAGTTGGGTGCTCATCGGTGGATAGACGTTGGCATCCGAGCCCGTGACCTGATGGCCTTGCTCACGCGCCAGCAGAGCGATTCCGCCCATGAAGGTGCCGCAGATTCCGAGGATATGAAGATGCATGTCTGGACCTTTACGAGAACCAGTGGGATTCGTGTCTGGGCGGAACGGGCCGAGAACCTCAGGCGCCGCCGAAGAGGCTGGTCACGAGGGTGACGGCGAAGATTTCGAAGGCGATGGCGATGGCTGCGCCCTGGCCGAGTGTGATGCTGAAGCTGTGGCGCAGGATATGTCCGGTGACCACGATCCCCCAGATGACCAGGCCCAGAAGCAGGAAGGCGCCGAGGGTGGCCAGGTCGGTCGTCTCGCTTCCGGTGGGGTTGAGGCTGAGCGGGATGAGTGCGATCAGTCCCAGCAGTGTGCCGCTGCCGAGCAGGGCGGTGCCGGATTGGACGAAGCGCTGGGCGAGCCGAAGCTGTTTGAGGGCCAGATAGAGCGCCGTCAGCATCAGCACCACCTCGACCAGGCTCTGGAGGAAGCCCTCTATCCAGCTCAGTCCGGCGGTCATGCCGACCAAGACCCCGACGATGAGGTCGGTGCCGAGCACCATGGCGAAGAGCACCTCGGAGGCTGGAAGGTCCTGCGGCGGGCGGCGGAGCAAGCAGAGTTCGATGAAGAACGTGATCAGGGCCTGCACGAATAGATCCTACACCGGCGAAAGGAGGGGCAATGATAACCGCCCACGCCCGGAAAGGGACAATCCGCGTTGCGTTTCACGGTTCGGCGGTCGCTCATTCGGCTTTCGGGCTGGCGCGGCGGGATCGCGCGACGGCGATGCCGAGCATCGCCAGGGCGAGTCCGAGCGCGAGCTGGTTGTGCAGCTGCGCGAAGGGCGTCATGCCTTGGCGTGGCTGGATCTCGGCGCTCGTGGCGCCACGGATGAACGAGGGCAGGGTCGCGGTGAGTCGTCCACGGTGGTCGATGATGGCCGAGACGCCGGTGTTGGTGGCGCGTACCAGATCGCGTCCGTTCTCCAAGGCGCGCATACGCGCCATCTCCAGGTGTTGGTGGGGTGCGAGCGAGTCGCCGAACCAGGCGTCGTTGCTGACGTTGATCAGGTACTCGGCCTCGGGCAATGCCTCGACCACCTCGCTGGGGAAGGCGTCTTCGTAGCAGATCGAGACCCCGACCTGATACCGGCCCACGGTGAGCAAGGGGCGCTCCGCGTCGCCGGGGCTGAAGTCCGACATGGGGACCTCGAAGAGTTCGACCAGCGGGCCGAGCCAGCCCTTGAAGGGCATGAACTCCCCGAAGGGAACCAGATGGCGCTTGGCGTAGAGATCCTCATGGCTGCCGATGCTGATGAGTCCGTTGTAGTAACGCCTCGTCTCCACATTCAGAACCGGGATGCCGAGCACGATCTCGGCGCCCTCGTCGCGGGCGCGCTTGGCCAGTGGATCGATGAGGGGGGCGCGGAGCTGATGCAGGAAATCCGGGAGCGCGGTCTCTGGCCAGACGATGAGATCCGAGTCCAGGTGATCGCGGGTGAGTTCCAGATAGGCCTGGGCGATCGCCACGCCGCCTTCGGGCGTCCATTTCATGGACTGCGGAATATTGGCCTGCAGGACGCTGACCTTGAGCGGCGGTCCGTTCGGGCGGGTCCACTCCACCTGTTGCAGCCCGGCGCCGCCGAACCAGATGGCGGCGAGCGCTGCGCCGGCCAGGGCGCGCGCCCGACCGGACCAGCGCACCAGAGCCCAGAGCAGCCCGCTCGACAGTGCGGCGAGCAAGGTGAGTCCATAGACTCCCATGATCGGGGCATAGCCGGCGAGCGGTCCGTCGATTTGTGTGTAGCCGAGGTTGAGCCAGGGGAAGCCGGTGAAGAGCCAGCCCCGCAGCCACTCGGTCAGGAGGTAGATGGAGGGGAAGAGCAGGACAGGGGCGGTCCAGTTCCGGGTGAGGTCCAGTCGTCGAATCAGCCAGCCGGCCAGACCGTAATAGAGCGCCATCAACGCGATGAAGAGCGCGGTAAGCAGTTGCGCGATCCAGGCGTCCATGTTGCCGAATTCGTTCAGGCTGATGCGGATCCAGAAGACCCCGAACCCGAAGAGTCCGACCCCGAACAGCCAGCCGCGCCAGAAGCCCTGTCGTGGCGAGCACTCGATCAGTTGGTCGTAGAAGAGCGCCAGGCTCAGGACGGCGATGGGGAACCAGTTGAAGGGTGCGAATCCCAGGACCGTGAGCGCACCGCTCGCCAGCGCGATCGAGGCGGGCCATAGATGGCCGAAACGCTGAAATAGGGAGGGCATGGAGTCTGTCGACCGAGGCTTGTGTGGAAGCGGGGGCGTTTCTAGCAGCCTTGGGCGTGTGGGTCAACTTAGCTTCCAGCTTCCAGCGATCAGCCGTCAGCGGCTGGCCGCTGGCCCGAGCCGCCCTGGCGGGGCGGGACTCGGGTGCGGACAACGCCGGGATCAGGCGGCTGCGGCCGAGGGCTCGTGGGTCAGGCAGCCCTTCGGACAGACGCGCGAACAGGCCTCGCAGCCGATGCAGTCGAGCGTGTCTTTCAGGTTCATGACCATGCCCGGGGCCTCGTCATCGAAATCGTCGTCCATGTCCTCGAAATCGTCGTCGTCGAGATCTTCGCGGTCGATCAGCTCGAAGACGTTGCGCGGGCAGACCTTGTAGCACCGGCCGCAGCCGATGCATTTGCCCTGGTTGAGTGCGATGACGAATGAGGGCGTCCACTCGACGCCGCCCCGGGTGATACCTGTGATGACGGACATGTCTGTACTCCGAATGCGACGCCCCGGCGCCGCCTGAGAGGGTTGATGGAAAGGGGTCAGTTGGATGCCGCAGCCTGAGCGGCGGCGAGTTGAGCGGCCGCCTCGGCCCATGCCTTGCACGCGTCGTAGGTCGTCTGCGCGATGACCGGGATTTCCTCATAGGCGCCCGGCAAGCGGTCCTCGACCAGGTCGTGCAGCTCGCCGGCCTTTTCGGAGGCGATGCGTTTGGCCTTTTTGACGGACTTTTCGAGGTCTTTGAGTTCTTCGGGTGTCATGGTTGGCGTTCCCTAGGCGAATGTAGAGCGAGGGTCGGGATGCGGAGCGCGCCCGATCTGCTCGACCGAGCGGGCTCGCGGCTCGATCTGGAGGCGCTGCTCAGAGTCCGGCGACCTTGGAGTGGTTGCCGATGAGCTCCAGCGCGACCGAGAGGATCTTGTCGGCCTCGTCTTTCATCTTGGACAGGCTGGGGAAACCGAAGCGGTGCACGTCGCGCACCGTGCGGTCCATGACCACCAGCTTGCCGACGGTGATGAGCGCGCGGCCGAATCCCTCGTGGGTGAGGTTGACCAGAGGCACGGCCATCAGGCCGCATTCGGACTCGATCATGGCCGAGATGGCGTTGTAGAAAACCTTGACGCGCGCGACCACGAGCTCGTCCGGGTCGCCGATGATGGGGATCTCGCGCTTCTTCTCCTTGGTCAGGATGAAGGGCTCGAGGATCTCCATGGTGGACATCGAGTCGTAGTGCCCATAGGGGTCGATGGCGCGCATCTGGCGCACCATTTCAACGACGAATGCGGACTCTAGGAGTCCTTCGTTTTCGGCGCTCGCCGTAGCGGTCTCGGTCATGATGGATGCCTCGAAATGGATGTTGAAGCCGTATCGTTCGCGGTCAAGCGGTGAAATGCTTGTGATCGTGCAAGGTGCTGCCTCGGGTCAGGCTCGCGAGCGAGACCTGGCTGCCAGGGCCGTCGCGTCGGACCAGCTCGGGTCGGTAGCGCGCCTGTCCCGTCGCCCCGCCGGTGAGCAGGCGAGCCAGCAACAGACCCAGCGCCAGTCCGGCGATGCCGGACAGCGCGACCATGCCTTCGCTGAGCTGGACGTGCGTCGCCACGGCGGAGGCGCCGATCAGCGCGATCAGCGGGAGCATGTAGGCGATCAGGGCCGCGCGGTTCAGGGTCGCGTCGGCGATGCCGATGACCACCTGCTCGCCGGTCTGCAGCCCGATAGGGTCGATGATCTTGAGCCGGTTGCGGGTCTGGCGGAACAATCGGGCCAGGACCGACGTGCCGCAGCTCGCCGAGCTTGCGCACTGGGTGCAGGACGAGCGGCGCTGGGTCTCGACCCAGGCGAAGCCGTCGCCGACCTCGACTACGGTGGCGCGCTCCTCGATCATTCGCTCCACCCCTCCGACTCCATCGCGTCGAAACGGTTGGCGCGATCGGGGTTCTGGTTCTCGATGGCGCGGGCGAGCCAGGCGCGCGGCCCATCGCGCATCTCGGTCTGGAGCGAGCAGATGGCATGGCTCAGCGGCGTGCCGGGCGTGACCTTGACCGGTTGGATGCCCTTGGGGCGCAACTGGTTGACCGCCGAGGCGCCGATCGCCTGGCAATAGATGGCGATGCACCCTTCGAGCGCGTCGATCTTGGAGGCCAGCTTGTCCTCGTTGCCATCCATGCTCAGTTGGCCGAACTGCACCACCTCGACCAGATCGGCCGCCTCTTCGTCCACCGAGTAGATGGCGAACGCCTCCGCTGCGCCGAAGTGCTGGTCGATGTGCTTCATGTCGGAGGTCGCAAAGGCCACCTTGACCACTGTACCCATGGGTTTTGCCTCGCTACAGCAATTCAGAATTCTCAGTCGTCGTTCCATTTGGTTTGGGGCTCCAGTCCTCCTATGAGTGGCGCGGCGCGAGCGCATCGGGCCGATGGATTTCGCCGCGCTCTACCCATCCTACGCGGCGTGTTTCACGTCGGCATGGCGTTCGTCGTCCGGCCATTGTTTGAGCCGAGAGCGATAGGGATGGATCTCGCCCTTCTCCAGGGTCAGCAGGATGTTGGCCAGCTCGAAGAGTGTGGCTCGCGTCCCCTGGTAGCCGATCCAGGTGCGGGTATAGCCGCCGAGCTGGTCGTACTGCGGAAAACCGGCCCGCAGCAGCGGGATGCCCAGCCGCGCGGAGGTATGGACGCCGTGCGAATTGGTGATGAGCACCTCGGCGCCACGTGCGCGCGCGGCGATCTCCAGATCCTCCAGATCGCCGATCTTGACCTGATCGCAGACGGCCCTTTCCAGTGCCGGTGCGTTGGTCGGAGCGACTGCGACCACCGTCTCGGCGCCGACGCCGGCGAGCATCTGGGTCAGTCCGACCAGAAGGTCCGGATCCGCAGCGATGGCGAAGCGGGACATGCCGAGCATGAAATGGCTGTCGAGCATGGCGTCCTGAAGCTGGGCGCGCTGGCGCTCGATCTTGGCCGGAACCGGCACGGCGGCCAGCTCGGCCAGGGTCGAGATCAGCGCATCGACGGCGTCGATCCCCATGAGATGGGCGAATCGATGATCCGGGACCCCGGTACGCGCCTTGAGCGCGTCGGCCGGCGCATCCATGGACGCGCCGATCACCAGTGTCGCCAAGGCGTCGCCCACCGTGGCCAGCTCGCTGACGAGCGCGCCGCCGATGGTGAGCGGACTGAAGTCGGTCTCCGGCAGATGTCCGTCGAGCGAGTCGGACAGGTCGGGCAGCACCACTGGACGCAGATCGAACGCCTCGATCAGATCCTTGAGATGCTCCAGGTCGCCCGGAGTCAGATGGGATCCGGCCAGCACGTTGATCTGGCGGCGGCGCTGTCCCGGCTGAGTACCCGCCTCGGCGGCGGTCGGGACTAGGGACTCGATGATCGCCTTGGTCGCATCGGCGTAACCGGACTCCATGGATCCGACGAAATCGGGCGTCGAGACCGGCACGACCGGAATCCGGTCGAACTCGGGGTGGACCTTGCGGAAGGCGCGCACCGCCATGTGGATGTCGGCGCCCTGGGTCTCGACCAGACCTGTGGTCGGAAGCCCGATCATGTCGGGGGTGTTCTTCTCGCACAGGGTCTTGAGCCCCTCGATCACCAGATCCTGGCTGCCCATGACGGCGCTGACCTGATCGATGGCGGTCGTCTGCAGGGGGATGGGCTCGCGGAAATGACGCACGAACAAGATCTTGCCGAAGGCGGTGCAGCCCTGCGAGCCGTGCAGCATGGGGATGGTGCGACGGAAGCCGAGGAAGGCGAGCGCGGCACCGACGGTCGAGCTGGCCTTGAGCGGGTTGACCGAAAGGGCCTTTTTGCGTTTGACGATCTCAGGCATGGCTGTTGGCCTCCACGGCGATGGGCTCGACCGCTGGGGTGTCGTCCGTGATCGACGTGTTCGCGGCGCCCGGAGCCGCCGTAGGCTGCGTCTGCGCCCAGGGCGCGGGGCGACGCACCGCCTCCCAGATCGGACTCTCGACGGTCAGGCAGAGCTGTTTGGCCAGTTCGAGCATGCCCACGTACCCGGCATAGCCGAATTCGCGCTCCTGGTTGATGTCGAGGAAGGGGATACGCGCCTTGAGCGCCGTGTAGAGGTTGCGTCCGCCGGCGATCAGGATGTCGACGTCATTGTCGCGCACCATGTCGATGAGCTTGCGCGGGTTGCCCTCGTCGATCATCACCGCATCCTCGCCCATGAGTTCGCGGATGCGCGCCTTGTCTTCTTCGGTCGACTTGCGGGTGCCGGTGGCGACTACGGTCATGCCGAGATCCTGAAGCGCCGAGATCACCGACCAGGACTTCACGCCGCCGGTATAGAGCAGCACTTTGCGGCCTTTGAGTCGGGCGCGCCAGGGTTCGAGCGCCTCGTGGATGCGGGCCTCTTCGCGGGCGATCAGCGCCTCGGTGCGATCGGTCAGGTCGGGGTCATCGATCAGACGGGCGAAGTCGCGCAGCGACTGCGAGACGTCTTGCACCCCGTAGAAGCTGCCCTCGAACCAGGGCGTGCCGAAAGCATCTTTGAGCTTGCGGGCGACATTCACCATGGCCTTGGAGCAGACCATCATGTTCGCCTCGGAGCGGTGCATGGTCTGCACCTCACGGAAGCGGGCGTCGCCGGACAGGGTGCAGAGCACGCGCAGACCGAGCTCGTCGAACAGCGGCATGACGTGCCAGAGCTCGCCAGCGATGTTGTATTCCCCGATCAGACAGATGTCGTGGACCTTGAATCCTTCCCTTTCGATCCCTTCAGGAACCGGATCCGGTTCGCGTCTGCCGCAGACGTAACGCACCATGGATTCGCCCGCGATGCGATTGCCCAGATTCTTGGTGCCGTAGAAGCCGGCCGCATCGACCGGAACCACCGGCGTGCCCCAACGCTTCTCGGCCTCTTTGCAGACCGAATCCACGTCGTCGCCGATCAGGGCCGGGACGCAGGTGTTGTAGACGAAGACGGCCGCCGGATGATAGCTGTCGATCACCTGTTTGATGGAGTGGAAGAGCCGCTTCTCGCCGCGCCCCATGATGATGTCCTGCTCGGTCAGGTCGGTCGTCATGCCGATCTTGAACAGCGTGGGGCCGGTGGAGCGGGTGCCTCGGTTGTCCCAGGAATTGCCGGCGCAGGCGATGGATCCATGCACGATATGGGCGACATCTGCGATCGGCAGCAGCGCGATCTGTGCCCCGTCGAAAGTACAGCCGCCCGCCGTAGCTCCCGGTTTGGGCTTGGCGCAACCGGACTTTTCCTTCTTGTTGTGGGCGCAGGCCGGCTCGTCGAGCAGGGCGGAGATGTCTTTCTGCTTCATGCAAGGCTCCAAGGCGTTTGCTATGGATGCGATCATGCAGAGCTCGTGCCAATAGCTTGCGGCTTGTTTTGGAAGGGAAAACGTTCAAGAAACGGGTGTCGCTTTCCCTACAATCGGATGGATTGCAGGAACCGCGACAAACGCGGTCCGTTTCTGTTGGCTTTGTGACGGCGGCCAGCCGCCAGCCGCCAGCCGGTTGTGTGCGCTGGTGATCTGGAAAATCGGCAGAATAAGGTGGGTTCAGCGGTGTTCAGCGCTCAATCGATGCCGATCATCGTTCCCTGGTGACGAAGCTTCCGCTTCGTCACCTGCTCCTCGAAGCTCTGCTTCGCGAGTCAATGCATAGTCTCGACGTTGGCTATTTTGGCAGCTGTTCAGAGGGTGTTTACAAAATCATGTCGTTAACCGCCGAGCCAGGATTCGCGCTTCGGCGAGCCAAACCC
>NZ_JBHUHX010000025.1:0-21408 GCF_042682685.1 Thiorhodococcus fuscus | reverse complement strand
AACGACCTCGCGATCATGCCACGCATCGACGCCACCTACGGCCAACCCGACGGCTGGCAGGGCGGCCCAGGCCTGGGGCTGCTGACCGAGGCCCAGATCGGCGCCTACACAGCAATGGTCGAAGATCTGCACAACTAGTGGCGAACCTGATCGCATAGACGACCCGGACGCGGCGCATCATGGATGCGTCGAGTCCGTCTCTATTGATGGCTCATCGCTGCATTCTGGGAGGTCGGCTCCCGGATTCCGCATCGCTGCATCCGGGCTGCAGGCTGCAATGGGTGTCGCTCGGGTTAGAATGGCTCGAAGCCGCCTCCGGGGCGGATCTTTCCTCGTCCCCATCGGTTCGGTCGTGATCGTCGAGGGGACGATTGCATCATCGAGTCATCTGGCATCGAGACATCTGGGCTGCTCATGACCCTCAAACGGTTCGGATTCGAGTGCATTCCCGCCAATCAGGTCGCGCGGATGCGGGCCATTCTGCGCGCGGCGCGTTTGACGTGGCCTCTGTGGACGCTGGTGGTCGCGATGGGCGCGGCCTTGGTCTTGGCCGTGCTGCACGGTCTGTCGCCTGGGTACGCCTGGTTGCGCTGGTGGTGTCTTGGGGTGCTGTCGGTTGGTACAGCGGCGGCGGTGGTCGTCTGGATTCGGCTGCGCGATCAGTTGCTGCTGCCGCTGGTGCGTTTGGAGTGCTCGCTGACTCAGGTCTGTCAGGGCGAGCCGGGCGCCAGCGATGCGCTCAAGGAGACGGGAGTGCTGCGCGGGATCGCCCAGGACATCCGCAGTCTCAACGAGGAGCTGACCGATCTCTACGAGGACATGGACAACCGGGTGGCGCGTCAGACCCGTCGCCTGGCGCAGAAGACGGCTTCGCTCAAGATTCTCTACGACGTGGCGGCCGGCATCCACCAGACCGAGAGCGTCGAGGAGCTGTTGTTGCGCTTCCTGCGCGTGCTCAAGGAGATGATCAACGGTCGAGCGGCCACGGTGCGCCTGGTGATGCCGGACGGCAGCCGGCGCCTGGTGGGTTCCATCGGCCTGGACGACGATCTGGTGCGCGAGCAGGACATGGCACCGGTCGATCTATGTCTGTGCGGTAGCGTGCTCGCTCCGGGCGATATCGTCTGCGACAACGACGCGCGCTATTGCTCGCGTATCTATGGCCGGCGTATGTTCAACAGCTCCGAGATGGAGGTGGTGACCGTTCCCCTGGAGCATCGCGACCAACTGCTGGGCGTCTACAGCATCTTCGTTGACCGCCCGGGTGTGAAGGCGCGCGAGGACATCATGGATCTGCTGTTCACCGTCGGTCACCATCTGGGGGTGGCGATCGCCAAGCAGCGTTCGGACGCCGAGGCCCGCCGGTTGTCCATTGTCGAGGAGCGCAATTCGCTGGCTCATGAGCTGCACGATTCGCTCGCCCAGACGCTAGCCAGCCTGCGGTTTCAGTGTCGTATGCTCGACGATTCGTTGGGCGCCACGCCCATCTCGGAGGAGGCGCGCAACGACCTGGCCCGTCTGCGCAACGGGCTCGACGAGGCGCATACCGAGCTGCGCGAGCTGCTGGCCAGTTTCCGTGCTCCGCTCGATCGGCGTGGTCTGGTCCCGGCGCTGGCCAAGCTGACTCAGCGTTTCGGTCAGGAGACGGGGGCTCACGTCCTGTTCCAGAACGATTGCCGGCCGTTCGAGCTGTCGGCGAGCGAGGATCTGCAACTGCTGCGGATCGTCCAGGAATCTCTGGCCAATATCCGCAAACATGCCCAGGCCCACACGGTTCGGGTGCTGTTGACCCGCGACGCGGGCGACCGCTACGTGCTGCTGGTCGAGGACGACGGCGTCGGCTTCAGCGCACCGGCCGACGGTTCCAATCCAGGCGAACGGATCGGGCTCTCGATCATGGAGGAGCGCGCCCGGCGTATCGGCGCCGAGATGCGGATCGAGAGCGAACCGGGCGAGGGGACCCGGGTCGAGGTCGTCTTTGAAGTCAACCGGCGCGGCGCGCGCCATGCGCTGGGGGTTGCCTGATGCGTGTCCTATTGATCGATGATCATGCCCTGTTTCGTTTCGGTCTCCAGGAGTTACTGGAGCGCCGCGGTATCGAGGTGGTCGCGGTCGGTGATGCCTCCACTGGACTGCGCCGGGTCGGCGAGACGTCGCCGGACGTGGTGCTGCTCGACATGCGTATGCCGCAGCTCTCGGGCCTGGAGTTGCTGCGCCAATTGCGCGCCGCGCATCAGACCATGCCGATCGCCATGCTGACCACCAGCGCCGAGGAGCGCGACGTGATCGACTCGTTGCAGAGCGGGGCGCAGGGGTATCTGCTCAAGGATATGGAGCCGGAGGCGCTCATCGCCGCCCTGGGCGAGATCGTGCGCGGACGCACGGTAGTGGCGCCCGAGCTGGCGATCGTGTTGGCCAGGGCGGTGCAAGGCGGCGATCCCAAGGGCGCATCGGCGCAGAACGGCGTCGCCGATCTGACCCCGCGCGAGCAGCAGATCCTCTGTCACCTCGCCGAGGGGCAAAGCAACAAGGCCATCGCCCGGCGGCTGGGGATCTCGGACGGTACGGTGAAGCTGCACGTCAAGGCGATCCTGCGCAAGCTCGATGTCCATTCGCGGGTCGAGGCGGCGGTGATCGCGGTGGAACGCGGTCTGTGCGAGCGTGCGCCGGTGCGCGATCTCTGAAGACTGATCGACGCTGCTCCGGGGGCGGCGGCATCAGGTGTTGAAGGCGTAACGGGCGGTGGCCATATCGGCACTTCGTCCTCTGCGCGCGGTCCTATGGAGCCTGTTGGTCGCCCCGGTTCCGGTTGCCGGGATCACCGCGTTCGGGGCGATAGATTGCTTCATGGAGACTGCTCAACCGATGAAGAATTTCCTGGAACTCATCAAGAATTGCCTCACCGATATCCGCGAGATCATGCCTTGGGATCTGGCCGAGCGGCTGGAGGCGAATCCAGACCTGTTGATCGTCGACGTGCGCGAGCCGAACGAGTTCGCTGCCATGCACATCCCCGACTCCATCCATGTTCCGCGCGGCATCCTCGAATCGGCCTGCGAATGGGACTACGAGGAGACCCTGCCCGAGTTGGTCCAGGCGCGCGATCGCGAGGTGGTGGTGGTCTGTCGCTCGGGGTATCGCAGCGTTTTGGCCGCCCATTCCATGACGGTGCTGGGCTACCGCAACGTTGCCTCGCTCAAAACCGGTCTGCGCGGTTGGAAGGACTACGAGCAGCCGCTGGTCGACGGGCAGGGGAATGCGGTCGATCTCGACGATGCCGATGTCTATTTCACGCCGAATCTGCGTCCCGAGCAGCATCGCCCTGCGGGGCTTTCACAGGATTAGGGCTGTTTGGTCCGAGTCGGAGCGGCCGTTGTCGGTCATGCGGCGCAATACGCTGGGGCTATTGCGCCCTACACAGGATCTGTTTGGTCCGAGTCGGTGCATGGGGATTACGTTGGTGCTTTATCCGGGCGACGGATGGGCGTTAGGTCGGCGTGATGGGTTCGCGCTGCCAGATGCCGTTGCGGTGTGCCAGGACCTCTCCTCCAGTGTCCGCCCATTCGGCGAGTACCGAGCGGCGCGCTTGGCGGTCGCCGAGCGCGATCTCGTGGTCGCACGGGCGGTGGGTATGGCCGTGGATCAGGTGGAGGGCGCCGAAGCGGCGCAGATAGCCGGCGACCGTATCTTGGTTGACATCCATGATCTCGGCGGACTTCTCCGCCATGGCCGCTCGGCTGCGGTTGCGGTAGTTGGCGGCCAGGGCGCGTCGGCTGTCGAGCGATTTGAACAGAAACAGCCGTTGCACCAGCGGGTTGCGGACACGGCGACGGAAGCGTTGATAGGCCAGGTCGTCGGTGCAGAGCAGGTCGCCGTGCATCAGTAGCGTCGGTTCGCCGGCGAGCGAGATGAGGGTCGGATCGCGTAGCAGGCGGCAGCCGGTCTCGCGGCGGAAGCGCCGTCCGAGCAGAAAATCGCGGTTGCCATGCATCAGGTCGCAGGCGACGCCCGCATCGGTGAGTGCGCGCAGTCCGGCGATCGCCCGGCGGTTGAAGGGCGTGTCGTCATCGTCGCCGATCCAGCTGTCGAAGAGATCGCCGAGGATGTAGAGACGCTCGGCCTCACGGGCAGGGCCGGCCAGGAAGTCGAGCAGAAGGTCGAGCGTCGCCGGACGGTCCGGCGACAGATGCAGGTCGGAGATGAAGAGGTGCGTCATTTCAGTGCGGAGCCGTCAGCCGCCGGCGGCCAGCTTGAAACCGTGCTGCCTGGACCTGTTCCGTTCACCGATTCGGTGAGCGGCGGGCTGGCCAAATGTCCGCGTCGTTTTTGCTGGACGCTGATAGCTGGCGGCTGGAAGCTGACCGATCATTCCTCCGCAATCCACCCCTGGAGCGCGTCGATTAGCCCCTGTGCCTGGGCGCGACTGGAGATATTGAACTTGGACTGCTGGCGGTATTCGCCGTTGCGCTTCTGGTAGCGGCGGATGGTGTATTTGTCCGCGCCGTATTCGCCTTTGGTGCGGTCCCATTCCTGGTAGCGGAAGATGATGGTCGTCCAGCTTCCCTTCGACAGGATCACCTTGTCGAGTTCGCGCGTGGTGTCGATGCCGTCCTCTGTGTAGGTGACGGTCAGATCCTCGACCTTTTCGGTCATTGTTGTTTCTCCGGGTTTTCGGTGTTCGGTGTCGCTGCGGGTTCGAGCTTGCGGCGCGCACCGTTGCGTTTCAGTATCTCGACGATGGTCTGGCGATCCGCGTCTCTGCCGTTGGCTCGGGCCAATGCGATGGCCAGCGGCATGCGACCCCGTCCGTCGGGTCGGTTGACATCCGCGCCCAGGTCCAGCAACCGGGCGACGGTTTCGAGGTATCCGCCCTCGACCGCGATTCCCAGCGGTGTGCGGCTCTGCGCGTCGGCGCGATCGACGTCCGCGCCAGCCCGCGTCAGGAAGGCGAAGGTGTCGCGATCCGAGACCCCCTGTTTGACCAGATCGACCAGCATCGCCTGGGCATCCAGCGCGGCGCCCTGTTCGATCAGCGACCGCGCGACCTGGGTCTTGCCGAACAGCAGCGCGACCTTCAAGGGCGTGCGGCCGGATGCGTCCAGCGCCTCTGGATTCGCGCCGTGCGACAGCAGTTGTTCGGCGATCGCGACCCTGCCGGTGCTCGCGGCCACATGCAGTGGGGTGTCGCCATCGACATCCGGTTGATTGACGTCGGCGTGCCAGTAGAGATTGCGCTTGACCTGATCCAGATCGCCGGTGTGAACCGCGCGATAGAGACTCTCCGTCGGTTGCGCCGGTTCACTGCAGGCAACGAGCGTCAGTGCGGTCGTGAGCGACAGGATCAGCAGTGGATGCATGGGCCTCGGTGACGGGGTTGCGTTGATGGTGGCTCGGGTTTCCAGGCCGCGTCGAACGTGGCGATGGTACGGCGAGCGCTCCGGCCATCGCAACTCGCCGCATGCCTTGGGATACCATGTGTCCTCACTCAGTTGCGAGGCGATTCACTCCGATGTTTTGGAAACTCCTGCTCACGCTCGGCGTCATTGCCGCAGTTTACGGCTCTTTGCGCTCGCGTCGCCGTGCCGAGTTGATTGCGCACGGGCAGGAGGTTGGGCCGCCTCTGGTGCCGCCGGGGCTGATGCGCCGGGTTGCCTGGGGCCTGATCGCGGTCATGCTGCTCGGCAGCGCCGTCTATCTGGTGCAGGATTGGCTCCATGATCACCAACGGGTCGAGGTCCAGGTGGTCAACGCCAATACCGGCGCGATCGCGCGCTATCAGGCCCATCGGGGCGATATCCAGGGTCGCCGTCTCACCACGCTCGACGGACGCGAGATTCGTCTCGCCGATGTCGAGCGGATGATCATCTTGCCCGCATCGTCCGGGGATTAAGGTCATTTCTGGCTGGACGCTGATGGCTGACCGCTGGCAGCTTTAAGAATCCCCATGGCCGGTCGCCGTCGGATCGTAGATCTCGCCGCCGTTTGCGGCATAGCGGCGCAGCAGCTCGGCCGCCTCCTCGCGCAGTAGCTCGGCGGTGACCCGGATGCCTCGTCGGGCATAGCCCGAGATCCAATCGTTCGGTTTGTCTCCCTCGTCGAATCCGATGGCCCGCACATCGGCGTCGCGCGCGGCGTAGACCAGGCGGTCGATGCCAGACCAGGGTAGGGCGCCCAAGCACATGGCGCAGGGCTCGGCGCTGCTGTAGAGGATGCTGCCGCCGGGCAGCGCCTGGCGCAGGTCGTAGTGTCCGAGGTGTTGCTGTGCCGTGGCGATGGCGACCATTTCGGCGTGGGCGATCGAGCAATATGCCGGCACCACCCGATTCACCCCGACGGCGATGAGTCGTCCGCTGTCCGCCGCGAAGAGCGCGGCACCGAACGGACCGCCAGTGCCGGCTCGGATGTTCTCGCGGGTCAGCTCCAACACCCATGCCATGCGCGCGCGGTCGTCGGCGAGCGGCCTCGGCACGCTGGCGAGAAAGCCTGGGACCCACTCAGGAAGGTCGATGCGGATCGCCCCCGGTTGGGGTGCGGTTGTTTCTCTGAGATTCGTGTCCAAGTTCGTTGAGTCGGTCAAGGTTCCGCTCCGGTTGTCCAACGCGCCGGTGAGTGTGTCTTGTGGGACCGACCGTTTGTCAATCGATCGACTCTCGAAACGCATCAGGAGGAATCATCATGCGTCAGCTCATCCTGCCCTTCATGCTCTCTGGAATTCTGGTCGCGACTCCGGCGCTGGCCGACTGGAATCTGGATTCAGGCCGCTCGCATCTCTCCTTCGTCACCATCAAGGCCAAGGATGTGGCGGAGGTCAACACATTCGACGAGATTCATGGCGTCATCGACGATCAGGGGCAGGTGGTCGTGACGCTGATGCTCGACAGCGTGGACACCCTGGTTCCGATTCGTAACGAGCGGATGCGCACGTTCCTGTTCGATACCACCGACTACAAGGAGGCCGTGCTCAAGGCCAAGGTGGATCCCGAGCTGGTCTCCGGCATGGCGGTGGGCGAGATCAAACAGCTCTCGGCCGAGGGCAATCTTTCCCTGCACGGTAAGACCCAGCCGATGACCCTGAGCATGCAGGCGGTGAAGGTGGATGCTGGCACGGTGATGGTGGCCAGTCTCAAGCCCTTGATCGTGGACGCCGCCAAGTTCGGGCTCGGCGATGGCGTCGAGAAGCTGCGCGAGATCGCCGGTCTGGAGAGCATCAGCGAGGCGGTGCCAGTGACCTTCGTGATGACCTTCGTGACCGCGCCGACAGCGGCCAAGTGATCTCATGCCCGTGACCGTGCGCCGATCCGGTGAGGTCGGCGCATGCACCGAACGGTTCTGGTTGGCGGCTCCTCGGGCTTCGGTGTACGAGAGGTAAAGTGCTGTCGAGGCGTGACCGTAGCGGGTATCATCTATTCAACTCATTGGGTTAATGGATGTCTGCGGTGGATGCGCCAGGAAGGCGGCACTGGCGAACTCCGGTTCTCCTCGTTTCGAACAGACCCGGCTCCAGGAGCCTTGAAGAAATCGATGCCCCCTGCGATTCGCGAAGCCCTCGAATTCTGTCCCAACCTACCGACTCTGCCGGGCGTGGCCATCCGGGTCATCGAAATGGGCCGCGATCCCGACATCAACATCGGTGCGCTCGCCGGCCTGCTGTCCAAGGATCCCGCGCTCGCAAGCCGTCTTCTGCGGGTGTGCAACTCGCCGCTTTACGCCAAGCGCCGCAGCACCACCAATCTCCATCAGGCGGTGATG
Source organism: Thiorhodococcus fuscus (assembly GCF_042682685.1). NCBI lineage: Bacteria > Pseudomonadati > Pseudomonadota > Gammaproteobacteria > Chromatiales > Chromatiaceae > Thiorhodococcus > Thiorhodococcus fuscus. The sequence continues at coordinate 13,659 of NZ_JBHUHX010000025.1, read as the reverse complement.
TTGCTGGGGGTCAACTCGACCATGAACCTGGCGTTGAGCTTTTCGCTCTCCGAGCTCTACCGCTCCAGCGATGTCGACCGTGCGGCAGTGGATCGGGTCTGGCGGCGCGCGCTCATCTCGGGGCTGGCGAGTCGGATGCTTGGCGAAACGCTCAAGCAGAATGCGCTGGATGAGTTCTATCTGGCCGGGTTGCTCCAGGATCTGGGAATTCTCGCCCTGAGCGCTGCGGTTCCGGATCGCTATCTGAAACTCTTGACCACCTACCAGTCGCATGACCCTTTCGTCGAGCGCGAGCGCGAGGCCCTGGGGTTCGATCATGGCGAGGTCGGGACCTGGCTGATGCGTCATTGGGGGTTGTCGGAGCGGCTCGCCGTCACCGCCGCCTCGGCGCACGATCCCAATCGGGCCGAGATCCCCGAGGATGCGCGGCCATTCGTCTATTGTGTGGCCGTGGCTGGACATATCGCCGACGGTCTGTTGGACGAGCAGCCTCAGCCGGCCCTGGATGCTGCGGCGACGGACGCCGCGACGCTACTGGGATTGGACGAGCAAGTCCTACAGGTGTTGATCGAGGAGGTGGTCGAGGGGCTGCCCGAGCTGGGCAGCCTGTTCGAGATCGAGATCATCTCGCCGGGTATGGCGCAGGGGCTGGTCGATCAGGCGCGCGACATCCTCGCTACCCGCAATCTACGTCTCATCCATCAGGCTACCGAGCACCCCCAGAAGGTGGTTGAGATGGAGGAGGCGGCCGAGGTTTTGCAAAAGGCCGCAATTCATGATGCCCTGACCGGGCTGCACAATCGCCGCTATTTCGATGAGGTCCTCGAAAGCGAGTTCACCCAAGCGACCGACAACGGTTGGCCGTTGACTCTGGGATTCATCGACCTGGATCATTTCAAGCAGGTCAACGACACCCAGGGACACTCGGTCGGTGACGCGGTGCTGGTCAAGATCGCCGCCGTGCTCAAGCGCAATCTGCGCGAGCGGGACTACATCATGCGCTACGGCGGTGAGGAGTTCGTCGTGCTGCTGCCTGGCCACGGTATGGAGGGCGCGCTCACCGTCTTCGAGCGACTGCGCACGGCGGTCGAAGCGACGCGCCACATGAGCGAGACTGGCGAGTCCTTTTTCATCACCGCCTCGATCGGGATCGCCTCGCACATGGATGGCGAGCACCGCATTCACGACCCCCTCCAACTGGTACGTGCCGCCGACCGCGCGCTCTACGATGCCAAGCGCCATGGGCGCAACCGCATCGAATCGGTTTTGCCCTGAGGTCCCGCGCGCCACACCCGTAGCCCGGATGGAGCAGAGCGAAATCCGGGGCACCCTCCGGATCAAGTCGGCCTTGGACGCTTCCAGGTATAGACCGCCGTGACTGCGTAATTCCATACGGCTCCAACCAGGATGCCGGCCAGTGCCGAGAAGAACCAACCTGAGTGGCTTTGGTGGAACAGGTAGTCGGCGATTCCGACGTTGGCCAGCGCGCCGACGCTGCAGGCCATGACGAAGGTGAACCAGCCCCACAGCAGTTGTCTGCCGTGCAGGCGCATGTCGCGGTAGGTCAGCAGGTTGTTGAGGAAGAAATTGCTGGTCATGGCGACCAGGGTCGCCGCGCTCTGGCCGAGCAGGAAGGCGCCGGTTCCGAACAGATGCAGGACCGGCCAGAGCACCGCCATGTGCACGAAGACGCCCAGTCCTCCGATCAGCGAGAAGGCGATGAAACGGACCGGAATCACCGGTCCGATGACCTTCTGCGCCAGCATCAGCAGATACTCCCAAAGCACCGCCTGTTCGAGCTTGCTGCTGCCCGTTTCGCGCTGGCGGAAGGTAAACGGCAGCTCGCGGAAGCGCAGCGGCGGTTCGGCGGCGGAGAAGATGTCGAGCAGGATCTTGAAGCCGACGCCGCTCAGTCGGCGCACGCAGGATCGGAGCACCTCGGCGCGCACCATGAAGAAGCCGCTCATGGGGTCTTGGAGTTCGGCATGGATGAGATATTGGCCGATGCGGGTTGCCAGTCGGCTCATCGAATGACGTTTGGCGCTCCATTCGCCGACGCCGCCGCCCTCGACGTAGCGGCTGCCGACGACGATGTCGAGATTCTCTGTCTCGATGGTCTTAAGCATGCGCGGAAGCAGCGTCTCGTCGTGCTGCAGATCGCCGTCCATGACGGCGAGGAAGGGCGCGCTGGTGGCGAGCATGCCCTCGATACAGGCCGAGGAGAGCCCTCGGCGTCCGATGCGCTGGATCAGGCGGATGCGTGGATCCTGGCGCGAGAGTTCGCGCACCCGCTCGGGCGTTCCATCCGGCGAGTCGTCGTCGACGAAGATGAGTTCCCAGTCGATGCCCTCCAGGGCCAGGCTGACCCGGCGTGCCAGTTCGGCGACCGATTCGGCCTCCTTGTAGGTGGGCACGACGACGGTCAGCATGGGGGGGGCGCAAGGCGGTCGGGCGGGCGTCTGTTGTGACATGGATTCAACCTGGGGATCGGCGCTCGGCCTGGATTCGCGGCAATGAAGGGTCGATCGGCTAGAATGCCGCCGCCTGTAGCGTTCCGGGCGCGGGTTTCGGTTCGATCGGGGCGCGCATTCTAACCCGGATAGGGCGAGCGATGTCTTCGGGGCCGAAGCCCTTGGAGCATCCCTTCTGTTGGCGGCTGGCGCGCACATCTCGGGCGTCGGCCCAGGTCGAGTCGGAGTGGAAGACGGCATGCATCATCATCGGGCGCCATTCGCGCCGACAGGTTCCTGGGTCCTGCTGGCGATCGTGATCGCCGGTCTCATCGCATGGCGCTTCGCGATCGCGGCGCTCATGCCGGTGACGCTCGACGAGGCCTATTACTTCGATTGGGCGCGTCACCTCGCCTGGGGCTATTTCGACCATCCGCCCGGCGTCGCACTGCTCGGGCTCGGGGCCCTGTTCGAGCCTGGGTCGGCGTTCGCGGCGCGGTTCGGCGGACTGTTAGCCGGGGCAGCGACTCTGGTCGTGCTGGCCGCTTTCTATCGTCGTTGCGGGCTTGCGAATCCGGTCGATCTGGCGCTGGCGCTGGTGCTCGTGGGAGGCACCCTGCCGGGACTCGCCGGCGGCGTGCTCACCACGCCCGATACACCGCTGGCCCTAGCCTGGGCCTTGGCGCTGCACGAGGCGGAGCGGGCGCTGGCCGTGGATCGGCGGCGCTGGATCACGGCGGGATTGGCGGTCGGGTTCGGGTTGCTTGGCAAGTACACCATGGTCCTCATCGGGCCCGTCCTGCTCTGGGCCATTCTACGCGCGGACTGGCGGGCGCTGCGCACGCCCTGGCCCTATCTGGGCGGACTCGTCGCGCTGCTGGTTTTCATGCCCAATATCCTCTGGAATGCTCATCACGACTGGGTGACCATGCGCTTTCAGTTCGGTCATGGCTTCTCGACGGAGGTCGGGGCATTGGCCGCTGTACCCGCCGAGGTGATCGAGCGCACCGGGTTCCAGTCGCTCGGTGAGCGGTTGGGAAGCCTGTTCGGCTATCTCGGGATGCAGCTCGGATTCTGGGGGCTGATCGCGGTGCCGTTGCTGTGGGCGGGCTGGTCGCGCAGGTCGTTCGGTCCGGCGGACGCGGCGACGGTCCTTTCCGTGCATGGGCGCGCGCTGCTGGTCGCCGCGACGCTCTTTCCGCTCGGTTTCTTTGCGGCGATCGCGACCTTCAGTCAGGTGCAGGCGAACTGGCCGCTGATGTATCTGCTCGGGGCCGCACCGCTTGCGGCCATCTGGCTGCGCCGGGTAAGGGGCTGGGCCTACGCAGCGGCCGGCGTCAATCTGCTGTTGGTAACGCTCTATGCCTACCACTCGGCAACGGCCGCTCTGCCGTTGCCGGACAGTCAGAATCGCATCCTGCGCGAAACCCATGGGTTCGCCGAGCTGGCCCAGCAGGCGGCCGAGCTGGACGCGCCCGTCTATGTGGATCGCTACCAGACCACGGCCATGCTGCGCTTCTATCGCCCGGATGTGGGGGCCGATCAGTGGCCGGGATTGACCCGGCCGTCCGAGTTCGTGCGTCGACGGATGGATGAGCCCCAGGCGCGAACCGGTCCCTTCTGGCTGGTCACCCGTTTCGGGGCGCCCCCAGCGATCGAGGGATTCGGCGTCGAGCGTGGCCGCACATTCTACGATTGTGCCGGCGAGCCGCTTCGGGAGGCCGAAGCCAAGCCCTGTCAGCGGCCGCTGCATACCTGGCATCTCTACCGGTATCGACCGAGCCCGTAGCCCGGATGGCGCTTGCGGAATCCGGGGTGTGGCAGGACGCGAGGGTGGAGTGGGCGGCTCCTGGGTTTCGCTGCGCTTCACCCAGGCTACTGGGCTGGGGGCTATTGGGTCCGTGGTGTAGCGATCATGTTCGGTCGTCCTCGGCGTAGCGGGTTTCGATGACTGGACTGGCGTCGAGGGTGCGGTGGATGGGTGCGCGCTCGGCGATTTCCAGTAGGCGTCTGCGCTGGGTGGCATCGAGCGCGCCGTGGATGTTGAGGCGCTGGACGATGCGGTCGAGGCGGCCGTTCTTGACCTCGCAGCTCTCGCGGTCCTCTGCATAGACGCGCTCGTGCCGGAGGCTGACCTCGATGTCGTCGAGCGGGATGCCGTGACGCTTGGCGTACATCCGCAGGGTCATGGAGGTGCAGGCGCCGAGCGCCATCAGCAGCAGGTCGTAGGGCTCCGGGCCGAGATCCGATCCGCCGTTCGGCTTGGGTGCGTCCGCCAGCCATTGATGGTGCGCGGTGTAGAGACCGCGCAGGAAGTTGGTGTCGATCTCGGTGACCAGCACCTCTTTCGGCTCGACCTTGGGCGCGGTTCCGGTGCTGGGCTCGAAGCTGTGTCGACCGATCCCCAAATAGCGGCTGGCCCAGGCGACCAGCGTCTCGGCGACATACTCGGCATCCTCGCGGTTGCTGAGCATATGGTCGGCATTGTCGAGTGAGATGAAGCTCTTGGGATGCAGTGCCGCTTGGTAGATCTTGGCCGCCTCCTTGATGTCGACGATGGTGTCGAGTGGCGAATGGAAGACCAGCAAGGGTCGATCCAGGTGCCGGATGTGCTCGGCCGAGCCGTATTGCTCCAGGTCGTTGAGCAACTGCTTGCGGATGCGGAATCGGCGTAGACCGATCTTGACCTCCGCCTCGCCTTCTTCCTCCAACTGACCGCGTGCGCCGCTGAAGAGATGCTGGACGTGGGACGCGGTTGCCGGGGCACCGATGGTGACCACGGCCTCGACCGAGGGCAACTGGGGGGCGGCCGCGAGCACCGCTGCACCGCCCAGGCTGTGTCCGATCAGTAGGGCCGGCGCCTCGAAATCCTGCTCCAACTTGCGTGCCGCCGCGAGCAGATCCTGGACGTTCGATGAGAAGTTGGTGTTGGCGAAGTCCCCGTCGCTGTTGCCCAATCCGGTGAAGTCGAACCGTAGCGCGGCGATTCCGCGCGTCGCCAGGGCGCGACTGATGCGGCTGGCCGCCGCGACGTCCTTGCTGCAGGTGAAGCAGTGGGCGAAGAGTGCGTAGCGGGCGACGGGGGTACGATCCGGCGGCATCTCCAGGAGACCGACGAGCGTGTGCCCTTCGGCGTTCGGGAATTCGATTTTGATCCGTGACATGCGAAGGCTACCAATGCGATGGGATGCGGTTGTTTCTCGGGGCGTGCGCGAGGACTCTCTGATCGGATCCGATGGTCGAGCGTCGATTCGGACCGGATGTCGATGGCCATTCTCGCTCGGCGATTCGGCCATCGTCGGATGATGCACCGCAATATAAACAGGAAAGAACGGTTTCGAGCAAGTTTCGTGGGCAAAAGTTCAACTTAATCATTGAATTAAATTCTGAAATCGCTGGGTCTGGAGCCCCTCTGCCATGCGGGAAAGGCTGAAGTGCGGGCGCGACAAAATACGGGCGGCGTGGCAAAGTTGCGCGTATGAACGCCTCATCCCGTCCCTTGCATGCACGCATCCATCTGGGTGCGATCCGTCACAACTATCGCATTGCCAAAGCGTTCGCGCCGTCGAGCCGCGCGCTCGCCGTGGTGAAGGCGAACGCCTATGGTCATGGGGCGATCGCGGTGGCGCGCGCCCTGGCTGCTGAGGCGGACGGTTTCGCGGTGGCCTGTCTGGAGGAGGCCCTGGAGCTTCGCGACTCCGGCATCCGCGATCGCATCCTGCTGCTGGAGGGCGTCTTCGCACCGGATGAGATCGCCCAGGTCGACGCGGCCGGACTGACCATGGTGGTGCATTGCCGCGCGCAGTTGGACTGGGTGCTCGCGGCCCGTCCCGAGCGTCCGCTGCGCTGCTGGATCAAGGTGGACTCGGGGATGCACCGGGTCGGTTTCGCGCCGGAGGACTTCGGCGCGATCCATGCCGAGCTTGGCGCCTGCGCCCACGTCGGCGAGTTGGGCGCCATCACCCATTTCGCCCGCGCCGATGAGCCAGGCCATCCCTTCATCCAGCGCCAGCTCGCCGATTTCGACCGGGCGCTCGGCGGTAGGGCGGTCATGTCGAGCCTGTCCAATTCGGCGGCGGTGCTGTCGCTGCCCAGCGCGCACCGGGACTGGACGCGACCCGGCATCATGCTCTACGGCATTTCGCCATTCGCAGTGCCCCATCCGGCGGCGGAGCTGCGGCCCGCCATGACGCTGGAATCCGCCATCATCGCGGTGCGCGATCTCGCGCCGGGGGAGCCGCTGGGCTACGGCGGTCGCTTCGTCTGCGATCGACCGACCCGGGTCGGGGTCGTGGCGGTCGGCTATGCCGACGGCTATCCGCGCCACGCCCCGGACGGCACACCGCTCGCGGTTGCGGGACGTCCGACCCGTCTCATCGGCCGTGTCTCCATGGACATGATCACGCTGGATCTGACGGGGATGGAGGATGTGGGATTGGGGACGCCGGTGCAGCTTTGGGGCGATCGGATCTCGGCAGCCGAGGTTGCCCAGGCCGCCGGGACCATCGCCTACGAACTCTTCACCGGGATCGGTCGGCGCGTGCGGCTCATCCATGAGGGCGTTTGAGCGATTGGGTTCAGCTACTGGAAATGGTGGACGTAGCGCAGGTTCAGTCGCGACCCTTCGGTGCGGTTCTCCGCCGCAGTTTCCCAATAGGCGTTGACGAAGACATGGTCGTGCTGGGAGACGTGGTAGACCATGCCCGGACCGATGCCGAGCACCTGCTCCTTGGTGTCGGAGAGATCGTGCCCGTCGAGTTTGTTCTCGGTGATCTGCTTGAGATAGTAGCCGTTGATGCCGATGCGCAGCCGGTTCGGCAGCACCTCGTAGGCGCTCGCGAAGTTCAGATGGATCGCCTGTCCGGCCTGGCTGTCATCCGCGCCGAGCCAGGTGTGGGGATCCGCGTTCTCGGCATTCCAGAGATAGTGCAGACGCCATGAAATCGTCCACTTGGGTCTGATGAAGGCGGTCGCGGCCCAGTAGGGGTTGAACGAGAAGGTGTTGCTGCCTGGGTTGAGCGCATGGTCTGCGTCGTAGGCACCGGTCGGGAAGATCATCTGGAACTCGACGCGGTGCATGAAGCGCGGACCGTTGGGACCCATGATGGGATCCCACTGCAGGAAGGGACCGATCAACAGGTCGCCGAGGTTGGCACTGTTGGCGGAGAGGGCGAAATTGTCTTCGGGGTTCAGGTCGAAGCCGACGATCGGCTGCATCAGGTTCATGCCCCATTTGCCGCCCCACAACAGCTCCTGGTCCGACTGGTAGGCGATCTGGGTGAGGCCGATGTTGGCGTCGACCTCCGCCTTCTCCAGTCCGCGCGGCGTGGGGACCCGCATGTCGTCGCCGTCCACATCCTTGAGCCGACCGTCGCGGTAGATCTGGACGTATTGCTGAAAGTACCAACCGGGGCCGGCCGGCGGGGCCCCGTCGAGAAAACTGGTGAAACCCAGATTGACGGCTGGAAGGTCATAGGCGAGCGCCGATTGGGTCGTGGTCAATCCCGTCGACGCCAGTCCCAATGCTGCGGCCAAGACGTACGAGTTGGAGATTCGCATGGTTACGCCTTTTTTGTCGTTATTGGAGAGCGGCGCAACCTTAACATGGCGGTCATCTGGGATTACACGATGCGCATGGCGGCCATTTTGACCGAGATCAGGCGTTTTGAGCGGAGCCTGGCCTGCGCCTGTGCCGCGCGTGCGAATCTGCGTTCAGACGGGTGGTCGAGTTGCGATCATGGAGGGCCGCTGCTCGAAGGCATCGAACCAATTCGCGAGTCCGGGGCGGGCGGTCCGCCAGTTCCCGACGGCGCCACGCAGATCCAGATAGCCGAGTGCCACTGCGATTGAGATAACGCCCAAGTCGACCCGTTCGCCAAGCGTGTCCAGGTCGGTTTCGAGTCGATCGAGCGTGCGCTCGATTGCGCGTCGCTTAAGGTCCAGCCACCAGTCCCAGCGTTTTTCCTCGGGACGTTTGCCCAGTTCCATGAAGATGAGGATGGCCGCGTCCAGGACGCCGTCGGCCAGGGCCTGTTCGCGCAGCACCTGCCAGTGCATCTCGCCGGTCGGCGGAATCATGGGGCGGCCCACATGCTGGCGGTCCAGGTATTCGCAGATCACCGGGCTGTCGAACAGCGTTTGGCCGTCGTATAGGACCAGCGTCGGAATCATCGACAGCGGGTTCTCGGCAGTCAGTGCGTCGGGCTCGGACCAGCCGTCGATCGTTTCGATCGTAACCTGATCGATCAGTCCCGTTTCCTGTAACAGAACCATCACCTTGCGGACGTAGGGTGAGGTGTGTGAATGGCGGAGCAGCATCGGATCCCCCCGGTGTGAGCTTCGAACGGAATACTTGAGTCTTTGAGTTTACGCTGGTCTCGCGACGAGACACACGGCATTTGTCAGTAATTCACCGATTACTAATTTTTGCCCGCTCGGTGTAGCGATGCCCTGGTTTCGGTCGTGTTGTCGAAACTTCGGTTTGTCGTTGTCCAGCGTCCGATTTGGGACTAAGTTAATCGGCCTAGGGCCACGTTGGGCACCGATGCGCGGACGATGGCGAGACGCGCTCCGGGCGATGCGATCTCCTTGTTTCTTCATCCATCCCAACCACGGGTCGCCGGGGATCCCTCGTTGCCCCGCCCCGGTTGCGGGCATTCGATCCGCCAGTTCCTTATGTGCGGCACACCCTCTCATTTAGAGCGCTATTTTCATGCAACAACTCACTTCGGAAGGTCAGGGGATCGTCGACGGTCTGTCTCAGCGCTACGGTTTCAGCCCCGATGCGGTCACCCACATGCTGTTCGCCGTAGTCAACGGCAACGGATCCATGGCGCAGTTCAGCCATCCCGAGTTCGGCGGCTCCGGCCAGTGGATGCAGGGCGGCATGCTGATGCTGGGCGATATGTTCAACCATTCGCTCAAGGGGCGCGTCGATGCCTTGTGCGGCGAACTCTCGGGGATTCTGGCCAATCAGCCCGGTCTCTTGCGTAGCGGCAGCTTCCAGTCCCAGAGCCAGAGTGGTAGCGGTCAGCAGTATCAGGGAGCGGGGGCGCCCATGGGCGAGTCCAGCCTGTTCGTGCCCGATCCATCGGCCAATTGGTGGCCGAGCGAACTCGGCGCGCCCAACGCGACCGGCTCGCAGAACGAGATGCGTTATGCCTATTTCGCCAACGCGCGCAGGCTCGCGGTTCAATCCGGTGGGCAGGTTTGGGTCTATGACACCCTCGATCATCAGATCGGCGGTTTTTCCCAGCAGCAGGGTATGGGCGGCTCGATCCTCTTCTCCAGCCAGTACGGCACCGTGAATCTGGCCAGCCTGCCGGTCGTATCCATCGACGGACGCCCCGCCGCGCCGCCCCAGGCCGCGCCGGTTGGCTCCTCGGCACCGGCTGCGGGGGCCTCCGGCGCCGAGTCGGACATCTTTTCCGCGATCGAGCGGCTGGCCGATCTGCGCTCCAGGGGCATCCTCTCCGACGACGAGTTCTCCCAGAAAAAGGCCGAGTTGCTGAGTCGTCTCTAACCGCGTCTCCGATGTTCGCGCCCCGTCCCGAAATCGGCGTCAGCTCGCGCTCGGTTCGGGGTGGGGTCGGTACCCCAGATCGAGCGAAAGCCGCTTTCCGGCCTCCATCAGATCCTCGATCCATTCCGTCCGTCGCCGCAGGATCGGCGCCGAGACCGAGAGTCCCGCGCTGACATTCCCGGTGCCGTCATAGATCAGAACCCCGATGCAGCCGACGTCCATCTCGGCTTCCTCGTCGTCCAGGGCGTAGCCGCGTGCGAGCGACTGGGCGCATGCGGCGATCAGGCGCGGGAGGTCGGTGATGCTGTTGCGGGTATAGGCCGGCAGGTTGGTACGGCTGGCATAGGCGCGGATGGCGTCCTCGCCCGCGGCGCCCAGCATCAGCTTTCCGACGGCGGTGACATGCAGCGGCGCGCGCGAGCCGATCAACTGTTGGACATGGATCATGCGGTTCGGGGTCGCCTTCTCGATGTAGACCACGGCGTCGCCCTCGCGGATGGTGAGGTTCACCGTTTCGCCGAAGCGGTCGCGCAGATCCTCCATGATCGGTAGGGCGATGGCGCGCACGTCGACATTGCCGTGCAGCCGCACGCCGAGCTGCAGCAGCCGCAGACCGAGCCGGTAGCGTCCGGCCGAATCCTTCTCGACGAAGCGGTTGTGGATCAGCGAGGCGAGGATACGGTGAGCCGTCGAGACGTTCAGCCCGGTCTCGGCAGCGAGGATCTTGAGACTGACCGGGTCTGGATAGCGGGCGATGGCGTCGAGCAGTGCAGCCGCGCGATCGATGACCTGAATGCCGGAGGGGCTGTCTGGAGGCATGGCGGATATTTCGTGGCGATGTTCGCTGTATGAAAACAGACCTGCGGTGAATTGTCGCGAGGGTCGGAGACGACGTGCTTGTCAAGTCCCTGAAGATTCCATACACGCTTTAGGCATAATTCGGGCCGTATCCACAGGCTCTTGAGCTTCGAAACCATGCGCGTTTACAGGTTGTTTCGTATCGAATTGTCGCAATGCTGATTTCGATGACTCGGACGTTCAGGTGCATACGGGTTTGCGAAAATGCCGGGCCCGCAGTCGGTCAATTTTGAGTCCGAGTTCAAGCCAAACGGGAGCAAAGATTCGATGAATTCAAGCAGCCTCGCCATCCTCGCCGGAGCACTCGGCGCCCTTGCCGCTCTGCCGGCAAACAGCCAGGACTACATCGGTTACGTCGAGCAGCTCGCCGCCCAGGCGGGGCAACAGGCCCAGATGCATGCGCAGAACGCGATATCGGCCTATCGACAACAGACCGGCGACTGGTCGACGCCGGATCAACAGGTATTCGACTACCTGACCGCCCTGTCGCGTCAGCAGAATCCGGGATTCTACGCGGACCTCCAGAATCGAGAGCAAGCGTTTCAGGCGCAGCAACAGGGCTATGTCAACAACAGCAACGCGGTCCTCGACGGCATGTTCAACAACTACATGGATCGATCGCAACAGCAGTATCAGGGCCATCAGCAGTACATTCGCGAAGGCATCCACGAACGCTCCCTGTACACCAACGGCAACGATGTCTATGAGATGCCCTACTACGCCCCGGGCAACGTCTACGAGGCAAACGACGGTTCCCAGATGACCCAGGACCAATACGGCCAGTACTACCAGTACGATCCTAACGGCTGGGAAACAGAGATGCAGGAGTATAGGGAATGACGGCAGGCATCCGGATGCGTGGCCATGGCTTCCCACCGCCGAGGCGCGCAGCCGAACGCCACCGGCAACCAAACACAGGATCCAGACCACCCGCTCACGTGCAATTTATGGCTGTAACCTGAGGCCCCTTCAAACGCTCGGCGCGTTTCTTCTTGAAATATGCTCTGTTACGGATTGCCAGCGGGACGGCGACCGATAGCGGGCTTCGAGCGGCTCACAAATTCAAAGCCCCCGGCTCTGCCGGGGGATGGTTACCTGTCCTTCTTGCGTGGCCTACCACGCTTTCGGAGCTCACGGCGCTGGCCCGTCATGGCCTCGATCTCGCGATAGAAGCGGTCGTTGCCGATGGGCTGGCTCTGGTTGAGTGCCAGTCGCAGGTCGCTGAGGGGCTTGTCGTTGAGCGCGCCTGCGAAGAGGCCACGATAGGCGGCGTGCCGCTGCTCCTCGTCGTCGCCAAGGGCGAGGTAGAGTGGATGCGCGGAGAGGAGTGCGTTCGGGGTCAGAGGTCAGGTCTCGCCTTGTTGCAGGTCAATGAAGAGCGCTTCTCGGGGAAAAGGTATTCAATGGCCAGGTCGAGACCGATTGGAACAGCGACCTCGCCATCGCCGCCCATGTCGTCAACGCCACGCAGCGTATCCCCTACGGCTACGACGCCGACGGGCTGCTGACCCAGGCCGGTGAGCTGCGGCTCACCCGCCATGTCGGCCATGGGCTGCTGACCGGCACTACCCTCGGCGTCCTCACCACCACCCAGGACTACAACGCCTTCGGCGAACTCGCCACCCAACAGGCGGCGCACGACGGCAGCGCGCTTTACGCGGTCAGCTACAGCCGCGACCGTCTCGGGCGCATCACCGAGAAGACCGAGACCCTGCAAGGCGCGACCAAGGTCTATGCCTACGTCTACGACCGCGCCGGACGCCTGACCGCCGTCCGCGAGAACGGCACCGTCACCGGCTCCTGGGACTACGACGCCAACGGCAACCGCATCGGCGTCGACGGCACGGCCAACGGCACCTATGACGAGCAGGACCGCCTGCTCCAGTACGACGCCCCGGCCCGCCCGCGCCCGAGCGGCACCATCGGCTACGTCATAGACGGCCAGGACCGGCGCATCGGCAAGACCCGCGACGGCGAGCTGATCCAGGGGTTCCTCTACAAGGATCAGCTCAACCCCATCGCCGAGCTGGATGGCGAGGGCAACCTGGTCTCGGTCTTCGTCTATGGCGAGAAGGCCAATGTCCCAGCCTACCTGATCAAGATCGATCCCGAGACGCAGGAGGAGACCACCTACCGGATCCTCTCCGACCACCTCGGTAGTCCACGGCTGGTCGTCGCCGTCGAGACTGGGGCCGTCGTTCAGCGGATGGACTACGATGTCTGGGGTGTGGTCACGCGGGATACCAACCCGGGGTTCCAGCCGTTTGGGTTTGCGGGCGGGCCCTATGAGCCGGAGATCGGGCTCGTGCGCTTTGGGGTCAGGGACTATGATCCTTATACGGGGAGGTGGACGGGGAAGGATCCGATTGGGTTTGAGGCATCCCATTACACACAAGTCTGTGAGTGCTTGATGTCGCGTGACCGCACCAAAAACGTCTGTCTGTATAAATCAGTGATTTAGGACCAGGTCAGCGGAGATGTGTGTAACGAGATGGGTTTGAGGGCATCTCGTTACACACATCTCCGCCAATCCATTCATAAGTTCCTGATTTATATAGAGAGGCGCTTTTGGGGTGACCAGGCGAAATCAAGCGCTTACAGACTTGTGTGTAATGGGATGGTTTGAGGGGGATGGAGAAAATCTGTATGCCTATGTCGCTATAGGCGGTTTTCTTATTCCATGTATCATTCAGTTCACGGGCTCAGGTACCAAGTAATCTATACTTAAATCAGTGAGCATTGACACTTTATCTGAGGAGCCTGCGATGAAACCAGCTTGGTTATCCGATGCACGATTGATCCCCGATGAAGTCATGGACTATCTTCGAA
>NZ_JBHUHX010000024.1:0-111245 GCF_042682685.1 Thiorhodococcus fuscus | reverse complement strand
TGGCCATCGGGCCGGCTCCTATTCGGGGCAGGAAGGCGACAGCTTACCCTATTTTGTAAACACCCTCTCAGTTGGTGGCGATGAACGCCGAGCGCAGATTGCTGGTCGACTCCGCTCGACCCAACTGACGGCGGCCCTCAACGCGCCTCATTTCTCGCGCCAGATGGTGGTGTAGAGATCGTGTCGGCGGTCCTTGAGGTTCTGTACCGTGCCGCCGTTGCGGGCGGCGCGCAGCGCCTCCAGACGCAGGTCGGCGAAGGCGACCGTCTCGACGTTGGGTGTGGTGTCTGCGGCGATGCCGTCGCGGGCGAATGGGAAGTCGCAGGGCGTCAGGACGCAGCTCTGGGCATACTGAATGTCCATGTTGTGCACGTTCGGCAGGTTGCCGACGTTGCCCGACATGACGACATAGCACTGATTTTCGACCGCCCTGGCCTGGCTGCAGTAACGCACGCGTAGATAGGACTGGCGCTCGTCGGTGCAAAAGGGGACGAAGATGATGTTGGCGCCCTGGTCGACCAGATGACGGCCCAGCTCGGGGAACTCGGAGTCGTAGCAGATGAGCACGCCGATGGGGCCGCAGTCGGTGTTGATGGCGTTGAGCGACTGCCCCCCCTCGATGTTCCACCAGTAGACCTCGTTCGGCGTCGGGTGGATTTTGGCCTGTTCGTAGACCTCGCCGCTGCGCAGACAGACGTAGCAGATGTTCTCGACCCGTCCGTTGGGCATGCGCGTGGGGTGCGATCCGCCGATGATGTTGATGTTGTAGCGCACGGCCATGTCGCTCAGCGCCTTCTTGAGCGGCTCGGTGTGTTTGGTGAGCGCCTCGATGGATTCGGCCGGCGAGAGTTCCTCGCCCTCCATGGACAGGAGCTGCAGCGAGAAGAGTTCGGGAAAGACGACGAAGTCGGCCCGGTAGTCGGCGGTCACGTCGACGAAATAGCGGACCAGGTCGATGAACTCCTCGAACGAGCTCACGCGCCGCTGCATGTATTGCACGGTCGCGACTCGGACGGTGTCGGGCAGTCTGGCACCATAGGTCTTGGCGCGCTTCTCCTCCTGCTCGTCCGGTGCGTTCGGGTTGCGCCATAGAAGGTGCACGCCGTAGCCGAGCGATTCCTTGTCCTCGGGCAGATAATCCGCAAGAAGGCCCAACACCTCGAAACCATTGCGCATCTGGAAGGTCAACACCGGATCGCGCTGGCGGTTGGCGCGGACCTCTGTAAGATACTCCTCCGGTCCGTCGAAGCGGCGCAGGCGCTTGGCGAGCGTCGGCAGACGGCCACCGAAGACGATGCCCTTGGCGCCCCAGGAACGCGCGAGTTTCTTGCGCTCGTCATAGAGCCGCTGGCCGATTCTCAGCCCGCGATAGTCCGGATCGACGACGACCTCCATGCCGTAGAGATAGTCGCCGTCCGGGTCGTGCCGAGAGGCGTAGCCGCCGCCTGTGATCTCTCGCCAGGTGTGGGATTTGAGCGCATGCTGGCCGGCGATGAGAAAGGTGGCGCAGTACCCGACGATGTTTCCCTGGTATTCGGCGACGAATTGGCCTTCGGAGAAGTTGTTGATCTGACCCCGTAGCATTGCAGGGGAATAGGTACCCATTCCTGTTGGCAGGTAGACTTTCGACACCAGCGCACGGATGGCGGGGATATCCTTGATGCGTGCATTGCGTACCAGCAAATGCGGTTTGCTGGGGGTGATCTTTTGGTCTGAAGCCATGCTGGAAAACTCCGGGATTCGAGGTTGCTGTTTGGCCGGTCGCATTCGGCGTTCGGTCGAGCGCGGCCTGTGGGGAAGGGCGGTTGAAGGACAGTCTGAAGACTTGCGGCTTGTGTCGCTAGCGGCCATGCCCCCACATGCTAAAGCATTGGCGTTGCGCTCGAACCCTTTCCACTCGTTCGGTCCGATCGCCCGGCGCATGCCGGGCATCTCATCTGGCGATTACATGCGGAGCAACCGATGAAATCAATTGAAATACGGGAGACCGGAGGTCCATCCGTCCTCCAATTGGCTGAGCGCCCCTGTCCGGAGCTGACCGGTCCGGACGATATTCTGGTCAAGCTCGCGGCGGCCGGAGTGAATCCGATCGATACCAAGATCCGGTCGAACGGGCCTATGCTGCCGGCCGGGTTCCCGGCCGTCCTGGGGTGCGATGGTGCCGGCGTGGTCGAGGCCGTCGGCGAGGCCGTCACCCGCTTCAAGCCGGGCGACGAGGTTTGGTTCTGCTTCGGCGGGCTCGGCGGTCCGGTTGGCACCTATGCCGAGTACATGGTGCTCGACAATCAACTGGCCCAGGCCAAGCCGCGCTCCATCGATATGGTCGAGGCTGCCGCCGCGCCGCTGGTGCTGCTCACCGCTTGGGAGGCCTTGCACGATCGTGCCCGTCTCCACGAGGGGCACCGGGTTCTGATCCATGCAGGCGCTGGCGGGGTGGGGCATGTCGCCATTCAGTTGGCCAAGGCGGCGGGCGCGCGCGTCTGCACCACCGTGAGCAGCCCGGAGAAGGCCGCCTTCGCTCACGATCTCGGTGCCGAATACTGCATCAACTATCAGGAAGAGGATCTGGTCGGGGCGGTGATGGAATGGACCGGTGGCCAGGGTGTCGACATCGCGTTCGACACGGTGGGCCCCGCCGTCTTCCGGCAGACCATTCCGGCCATGGCCCACTATGGCGATCTGGTCACTATCCTGGACCCGGGACCGGAGCTCGACCTCAAGGAGGCCCGCATGCGCAATCTGCGTATCAGTCTGGAGCTGATGCTGACGCCGATGCTCAGAGACGTGCCTCGGGCGAGGGTGCAGCAGGGCGAGATCCTGCGCCGTTGCGCCAAGCTCATCGATCGTGGCGATCTGCGCATTCATGTCTCCAAGACCTTTCCGCTCGAACAGGCCGCCGATGCGCACACCCTGCTTGAGCAGGGCCATTTAACAGGGAAACTGGCCCTGATACCGGCCTGATCGGTGCGCGGGCTCGAGGCTATCGTGGACGAAGTTGCAAGCATGGATCTGGTTCGTATCGCCGTTCTGTCCGACACCCATGGGGCGATCGATGCCCGCGTGCAGGAGGTGGTGGCCTCCTGCGATCTGGCCGTTCACGGTGGCGACATCGGTGGGGCTTCGGTGCTGGCCCAGCTCCAGCCGCGCCTCGGGCGGGTGTTGGCCGTGTTCGGCAACAACGATGTCGCGCGCAAGTGGCCCGAGGCGGATCGCCGTCTGCTGGTCCATCTGCCCGAGTGGCTGGAGCAGCCCCTGCCAGGGGGCACCCTCGTTCTGATCCACGGGCATCAGACCGCCGCTCGCGATCGTCATCGGGTGCTGCGAGCGCGTTTTCCTCAGGCCCGCGCCATCGTTTACGGCCATAGCCACTATATGGTGTTCGACGACGAGCACGAGCCCTGGGTGCTGAATCCTGGCGCTGCAGGGCGTTCGCGCACCCATGGCGGACCATCCTGTCAGGTGTTGATCGCGACTCCGGCCGAGTGGCGGGTCGAGTCGTATCGCTTTCCGCTCTCGGTGTCGAAGCGGGGCCTGAGATACACTGGCACTCATGACGACGCTCAATCACTCCCCAATCAAACCGCCCAAGTCGCTGTTACGCCAGGTCGGACGCGCGATCGCTGATTTCCGCATGATCGGAGACGGCGACCGCATCCTGCTCGGTGTCTCCGGCGGCAAGGATTCGCTCTCGCTGCTGCAGGTTCTGAGTCATCTGCGCACCTATGCCCCGGTCCGTTTCGACCTTGCCGTCCTGACCGTGGATCCGGAGGTGCCCGGCTTCGATCCCCAGTCGCTCAAGGACTATTACGATGCCCTGGGCGTGCCCTGGCATTATGAGCAGCAACCGCTGATGGAGCAGGCCAAGGTCCACATGGATGGCGATTCGTTCTGCGCCTACTGCTCGCGCATGAAGCGCGGCATCATGTACCGCATCTGTCGCGAGCAGGGCTATAACGTGCTCGCGCTCGGGCAACACCTGGACGATCTCGCCGAGAGCCTGCTGATGTCCCTCTTCCATGGCGGTCAACTGCGGACCATGAAGGCGCACTACCTGAACCAGGAAGGCGACGTGCGCATCATCCGCCCGCTGGTCTATTGCCGCGAACGCCAGACGGCGGATTTCGCGACCAAGGCGGGTCTGCCCGTGGTGCCGGACTCCTGTCCCGCCTGCTTCACCATGCCGAGTCGCCGCGAGCACATGAAGGCACTGCTGGCGCGCGAGGAGGCCGGTCACTCGCATCTTTTCGCCAGCATCCTGCACGCGATCCGCCCGATCATGACCGAGGGCGAGCTGCCTCAACCCGGCTGGCCGGGGAGCGAGGTATCGAGCGGGATGCGCTATCTGGGCGCCGAACGCTGAGGGGATATTCCCGCACGCGGTTCCCGGTTCTGTCCCACATCCCTTTCCGCCCCTCCGGAGTGACCGCGATGCCGCGATTCGAATTCCCGCCGCCTTGCTGGCGTCTTTCTCCATCCCTTCCTGGATGCGGACGGGGGCCGAGGGATTGAGCCCGACCGGCCGTGCAGCCTCGGTCCTTGCGATCTGGACCGGGCTTGGCGTCGCCGTGGCCTGGCTGCCTGTGCTGGAGACCGTTTGGCAGTTCGTCGGGCTGGCGCTGCTGGTGCTTGCCGGGGGAGATCTGCTCCTGCTGCGGGCGATCCCCTCGCCCGGCCTGTCGCGTCGCGTGGGGCGCGCCTTGCCGCAGGGTGTCTGGAGCCCGGTTCGGCTCCAGGTCGAGAACGGTGGAAAGGCGGTTCTCCGGCTCCGGCTTCACGATCTGCATCCCTCCGAGTTCGCCGTCCAGGGATTGCCTAGGAATCTGCGTCTGCAACCGAGCGCACGGGCGACTCTGGAATATCGGTTGCGGCCGCATCGACGTGGCGACTTCCCCATGCCGGGTTGCGATCTGGCGCTCTGGTCGCCGCTCGGACTCTGGCGTCAGCGACGCACTTTGGCGCTCCCGGATCGATTGCGTGTCTTCCCCAACTTCTCCGAGATCAGCCGCTACACCCTGCTGGCCACGCATGACCAGCTGGCCCAGCTCGGGGTGAGACGGGTACAGCGGCGCGGTGTCGGCGCCGAGTTCCATCAGTTGCGCGAGTACCGCCAGGGTGATGGTTTGCGCCAGGTCGACTGGAAGGCGACCTCGCGAATGCGCAAGCTGATCTCGCGCGAATATGAGGACGCGCGCGATCAGCGGCTGGTCTTCCTGCTCGACTGCGGTCGTCGCATGCGTCACCAGGACGCCGGACGCGGTCATCTCGACGAGGCGCTGAATGCGCTGCTCCTGTTGGCCTATGTCGCGGTGCGGCAGGGCGACGCGGTCGGTCTCATGACCTACGGCGGCGTGCGGCGCTGGTTCGCGCCGCGCAAGGAACCCTCTACCGTCAACCGTCTGCTCGAAGCGGTCTACGATCTGCAGCCGACCCTGGAGGCGTCCGATCCGTATTCGGCCGCGCGCGAGTTGTTCCAGGCGGTTCCGCGCCGCGCTCTGGTCGTCATCGTCACCAACAGTCGCGACGAGGATCAGGGGGAACTGGAGCAGGCGGCCGCATTGTTGCGCCGACGTCATCTGGTGGTGGTCGCCGATTTGCGCGAGTCCGTTCTGGATCGCTCCTTGGAGCGGCCGATTCGGGATCTGAAGGACGCGTTGCGATTCCATTCGGTCCAGGATTGGCTCGGTGAGCGCAGCCGCCATCAGGAGCGGCTGCGGCACATCGGGGTTCAGGCGCTGGATCTTCTTCCGTCTCAGTTGCCCATTGCGCTCGTCAATCGCTATCTCGCCATCAAGCGTTCCGGAGCGCTCTGATTTTCGGGTTCGGCAGCCGCTGGATTCCTCTCCCGACATGCCCTAGCCTAGCGCGGCTAGAGCAACGCCAGCCAACAAGGATTTCTCTCATGCGTAAGCTATTGGGAGCGGTCGCGCTCCTCGCGTCCGCCAATCTCCAGGCCGCAATCCCCGCGACTCCAGTGATGACGGTCTACCAGTTCAACGGTCCGGACGGGCTGCCCTATTACGATGCCGACCGTTTCGCCCGTTCTGGCACCTCCACGCCCGCAGGGACCCTATTCCAAGGGACCTCGGTCATCCCCTGTCTCATGATCCGCGACGGCGAGCCCCTGACCGACACGAGCGGCACGCCCTATGTCGGCTTCGAGGTCGTTGTGGATCCGCGTCGGGCCACGCGCTCGGCGACCGACCTCTTCAAGCGGACGGTTGCAAAACGTCAATCGCTCAAGGTCGAGAACCATCATTGTTCGTCTCGGGTCAAGAACGTCATCAGCGTCCGCAGCCTCTATGCGCTGGAAAAGGCGCCCTTCTTCGATCCTCCGCGTTCGGGGCAGGGGCGTAGCGAGCGCGGAGTCAGCGAGCTGGACCGGATCGTGCGCGCCTTTCATGCCTCCAGCGACTGCGAGGACGTCAATACCCGTCTGACTCATCGGCGCGAGGCGCTGGAACGGGCCTGGAACGCCTTCATCGGCAAGCACTCGGAGCTTGGATCCCTGACCACCCTCGCGCGCGCCAAGCATTTGGACTACGCCATGCGCACGGCGCTCTACGAGGGGCACATCGGTCGTGGATGCAGTGCCTACGGCGCCTGCGAGCGCAACATCATCGTTCTGTCCATCCGCAACCGCGCGGTCGGTCAGTGCTACTCGGGGCGGGGTTGCGATTTCCCTGGCGATTTCCAGGGGGTTTCCTCCGCGCCTTCGCAGTACAACATCTGGGACGAGTACCTGACCCAGATCTCCGGCCTGACATCCTGCTACCTCCGCCCCGACCTGGCCGACAAGGACTCTTACGCCAAGATGCAGGCCATGTATGCCCAGACGGTTCCGGACGCCGAGCGGATTCTCTATGGGAACGACGCCGATCTGCGCGAGATCTTCCCGGGCAACGGCCTCGCGGACCTGAAGGAGATGCGGCACTACTACCATGCCCCGGCCATGGGCAAGTGCTTCCCGAACCACGACCGCGTCGAGTACATGTCCGGCGCCGTGGCGCGCAAGGGTCGCGATTTCGCCCTCATCGCCAACACTCGGATCCAGGTTGGCGCCAAGCGCGACGGCGGCTATCTGTTCAAGGAGTTCTTCTTCGACGAGACGCCCGATCGCGATGTGGTGCACGTCGAGAACCGCTATCCGGGATTCGTCGTGGACGCCCGCAAGGTGTCGCTGCGAACGCCCAGTTCCTGTCCGGCCTATGGCATTCCACCGGGTTGCCGCTTTGGCTCGGTCGGACGCTATCGTAAGGTCCCGAACTGGCTGCACGATGGTCGTCCGATCGAGATCAGCTGCCGACTGTCCGATCGGGGCGACTCCTGTCGTGGTGGCGGCAAGCAAACCAGCGTTTCGGTTGGCGGGACCTGCGACAAGGAGATGCGCCCGGTGACCGGGGTGCGTTGAGGCTGGACGCCTGATGGGAACCGCAAAGGCGCAAAGGACGCGAAGGAGCGTCAGGCTTCGCGAGTCATGGCGTGACGCGCGTTCTTTGCGTTCTTTGCGGTTCGCCGTTTCCGGTAGTACGGATCGGCTGTTTCAGATCCGGTCGTCGAGGTTGGCGGGGCAGAGCACCTCGCGCATGATGCCGATCAGCTCCAGCAACTGGGGGTTGCGGATTCGGTAGTAGATGCGATTCGCCTCCTTGCGTGCGACGACGATGTTCTTGTTTCGCAGCTGTTCCAGATGCTGAGAGATGTTGCTCTGCGAGGTCCCCGTGCGCTCGACGATTTCGCCGACCGACAATTCGTTCTTGCCGAGCGAGCAGAGGATCTTCCAGCGCAGCGGATGCGCCATCGCCTTGAGGGCGTTGGCGGTCAGTGTCGTGTCTTCCTCGTCCGAGAGGTCCTGTTGGCGTTCCTCGGTCATCATCCATTCTCCTGTGAAGCTTCGTGCGCGGTCCGCTGAGGGGTCGGGTCCGCGTCTCGTTCGATTCTGACGTAACCCGTCATGTCTTTTGCGATGCAAATGATATCGCTGATGTTGCCCTCGGCGTCCTTGATGGCGGTTCGGGAGAAGAGGATCGGTACGCGCCGGCCATCGCGGGCGATGAAGCGCGCCTCGATCTTGTTCAGCGCGCCGGTGCGGATCAGCGCCTCCAGCCAGATCCCCATGAAGGCGCCGGCCTGTTCGTCGCCCTCCTCCTCGAAGACGTCGCCGATCGACATACCGCGCAGATCCTCCGCGCTGTAGCCCAGCATGCGTGAGGCCGCCGGGTTGGTCAGCGTGATGACGCCCGCTGGATCCAGGACCAGCAGCGCCTCGCCCATGTGGGAGACGATGTTCTCCAGATACTGGCGCGCCTCGGCGAGTTCCCGGGTGCGCTCCTCGACCTTGCGCTCCAGGACGCGATTCAGGTCGCGCTCCTTGGCGATCAGTCTGAAGTAGGTGCTGATCTTGTTGATCAGCTGATTGTCTTCGATCGGCTTGAGCAGATAGTCCGCTGCGCCCACTGCGAATCCGCGCTGCTGGAACTCCTCCGACTTGAAGGCGGCCGTGAGGAAGATGATGGGGATGTCGCGGGTGCGCTTACGCAGCTTGAGCAGGGAGGCGGTCTGGAAGCCGTCCATCTCCGGCATCTGGACGTCGAGGATGATGAGGTCGATGTCCGGGTGCTGATGGGTCAGGTCGATCGCATCCTGGCCCGAGATCGCCTCCAGCACCTGAACGTCCATGTGGGTCTCGATCAGGGTGCGTAGGGTGAAGAGGTTGTTGGCGTGATCGTCGACGATCAGGAGCTTGAATCCGGCATAGCGACTCATTTCGTCCCCCTGTTCCGCTTCTTGTGAGCGCTCGATTCCATACCTCCGGTCCGCGTTACCCGGTGGGCCGGTCAGGCTCCTCGGCCGGTTCGGACGCCTTCGTCAGGTCGTTCAGCAGGACCGCAAGCTGGGCCGGATCGATGGGTTTGGAGATGAGGTCGACCGCGCCGATGTCCGGGCAGCCATCGAGCTGGAGATCCGATCCGGGATCGCGAAGGACGGCCAAGGAAGGCGGAGTCCCCTCGGTCTGATCCAGCAAAGCGCGGATCGTATCACAGGTCATCTCGGCGGACATCTGGGCCGCCAGCAGCACCAGTCGGCAGCCTTCCGGCTCCTCCTGCAGTGTTTCCAGTGCCTCGTCCAGATCGACGGCGGTCAGGACGCGCAAGCCTCGGTGGGTGAGTTCGGAGGTGAGTTGCACCAGCGTCTTGACGTCGCGCTCGATGACCAGGACCCAGCCTTGTCGCGGATCCGTTGCGGTTTGGGTGTCGATCGACGGGCTGTCCTCCGTGCCCATGTCGTTGGCGTTGGCTGAAGCGGGGATCGTGTGGTGACTGCTGCAGACCTCGGTCGACTTGGCCGGTGTCGTCTCGGGGTAGAGCGGCATCGCCAGGGTGAAGCGCGCGCCGGCCCCCTGGGTGCTCTCGACCTCGATGACACCGCCGAGGAGCCCTGCCAGCTCGCGACTGATGGAGAGCCCCAGCCCGGTGCCGCCATAGCGACGGCGCGTGGATCCGTCTGCCTGCTGGAAGGCCTCGAAGATGATCTCCTGTTTGTCTGCGGGAATGCCGATGCCGGTGTCGGTGACGCACAGCGCCAGCGGTCGGGTCGCGTCCTCACGGGCCTCGACGCTGACACCGACCTGGCCCCGGTCGGTGAACTTGACCGCGTTGGACAGGAAATTCTTGATGATTTGGCGCAGTTTGTCGCGATCGGTGTAGAGCCGGGTCGGCGCGCTCGGGTCGATGGCGAGCGTCAGTTCCACGGGCTTGCCGGTCAGCTGGGGGGCGACCATCTCGATCAGTTCTTCGAGCATGGGCCGGACATCGACCCAGTCGCGCTTGATGCTGACATGCCCGGCCTCGATGCGCGAGATGTCGAGGATGTTGTCGATCATGGTGCGTAGATCCCGGCTGGCCTCGTGGATCACCTGCGCCTGGCGCCGCTGGGTCGGATTCAGTCCGCCCGTCTCCGAGCCCAGCATCTTGGAGAGCAGCAGGATGGAGTTGAGCGGCGTGCGCAGCTCGTGGCTGACGTTGGCCAGGAACTGGGACTTGTAGCGGTTGGAACGTTCCAGCTCGCGGGTGTGCGCCTGGGCGGCCTGGAGATGCTCGGCGTGGGTTTCGGCCAATGCGGTGAGCTGTCTGGCCAGCTCGCGGATCTCGCGCGGTCCGTGCCAGCTGAAATGCAGTGGACGGCCCTCGCGCAGAATGAGGCCGATGCCTCCGGTGAGCTCCTGTCCGAAGTGCTCCAGCCGCGTGGCGATCCAGCGTGCCAGGACCATCACCACCACGACCAGCACGAAGATGATGGAGAGCACGCGCAGCATGAGCGCGTTGCGAAAGGCGTCGATCGGCGAGGGATCCACCGGGCGTCCGACCCAGAGCGGGACACCGTCCTCGGTCATGAACATGGGCACCCAGAGCATCTGGCGCCCCTGCGGACCCTTCCAGAGCGCCAGCTTGCCCTCGGCGAAGATCTCGGCCAGTCCGGGGAAGTTCTCGAACGCCTCGGGTTCGCCGCTCGCCGGTTGACCGGGACGCAGATAGCTTCCGCTCTGATCGACCCAGAGCGTGTCGCGATAGAACTGGGCCAGACCGCCGACATCGATGGTGAGGGCGACGGTTCCGCGCGCGTTCGTGGGGGCCTTTTCGTTACCGATGGGGCTCACCAGATTCAGCGTCATCAGTTGGCGCGGATCCTCCGTGCCCGGGTCGATGCGGATGGGGCTGACGATGACCGCGCCTGGCTGCAACTCCAGGCCGGCGGCGAGGAACTGGCGATTGGGCGTATGGCCCAGGTGCTCG
This sequence comes from Thiorhodococcus fuscus, assembly GCF_042682685.1. Classification (NCBI taxonomy): domain Bacteria; kingdom Pseudomonadati; phylum Pseudomonadota; class Gammaproteobacteria; order Chromatiales; family Chromatiaceae; genus Thiorhodococcus; species Thiorhodococcus fuscus. Next base: position 100,455 of record NZ_JBHUHX010000024.1, on the reverse strand, counting down.
GTCGCGCGCCACCGGTCGGTGTGAGGGTCGCTTTCCAGCCAGAAACGTTCCTTGCCGTCCGCGCTGATGAAGAGGATCTGGATGAGGTCGCGCTGGCCGGCCAGGATCTGATTGATCCAGGTCGTGTAGCGCAGACGCGCGGCCTCGATCTGGTCCGACTCGCCCTGTGCACCGAGGATGAGTCCAGGTTCGGGCAGCTTGGCCAGCAGGCGGATCATCTCGTGACGGCTGGCCAGGTGCTGGTCGAGGTCGCGGAAGTCGGCTCGCAGGTTCTGCAGATAGGCCCGCTGGTAGAAGAGCGTCGTGCGCTCCAGCACCAGCGGCAGATTGATGACGACGGCCAGGATCAGCGGCGTTAGGCCGAAGACCAGCAGGAAGACCAGGATGTAGGCGCGCAGCTTCACGCCAGACCTGGGCGCCGTCGCCGCGTCCTCACAGGGTGCGGATCAGATCGAGGATCTGCGCTGCATGCCCCTTCGGTTTGACGTCGTAGAGGGCATGGCGGATCAGTCCGTTCTTATCCACCACGAAGGTCGAGCGCATGATGCCCATGCGTTTTTCGCCGTGCGCCTCCTTTTCGCGCCAAACGCCGTAAGCCTCGCAGGTCTCCCCGTCGGTGTCGGCCAACAGCTGCACGCTCAGACCGTGCTTGTCGCGGAAGGCGCCGTGGCTGGCGCAGGAGTCCTTGCTGATACCGATGATCTCGGTGTCGGCGGCTTCGAAGTCGTCCTGCAGGTCGGAGAACTCGATCGCTTCCATGGTGCAACCGGGGGTGTCGTCCTTCGGATAGAAGTAAATGACGCAATGGCGGCGATGCGTGAGGTCTTCCAGGCTCACCCGCTCCATGTCTGCGTTGGGCAATGAAAAGAGGGGGGCTTGATCGCCTGGTTGAAGCATCGAGGAGGGCTCCCGTCATTGGTGGATGTCGAGCGGGAATGTAGGCATCGCCTGGCTAGCCGTCAACTGTTGTGCCAGACGACCCATCGGTGACGCCTCCACCAAGCACCCGGATGCTTGCGATGGTGCCGCCTCCGGGGCGCAGTCCCAGCCGCAACTCCATCTGATTGGCTAGGGCCAGCTGATAGGCGACGGCGAGCCCCAGCCCGCTGCCGCCCGCGCGCCGGCTGCGCGAGAGCTCCAGCCGGTAATAGGAGCTTCGTATCGCCTCCCGCTCGGCCAGGGGGATACCGGGGCCGCGATCCAGAACCGATACCCTGGGGGATGGCGGTCCTCGGTCGAGTCTGACCTCGACCAGACCCGAGCTGTAGGTCAGTGCGTTCTCGACCAGATTGCCCAGAATGCGTCGCATCGCCAGGGTATCGACCCGACATGGACAGGGGCTCCCTCTGCGCCAGAGGACGCGTGGGCGGCCGGCGGTCACGTCCTCGACGATGGCGTTCAGATCGACCTCTTCGCGGCGTCCGGCGCCGAGGCTCTTGCCGAACTCGATCGCGTGGGTGATGAGGGCGTTCATCTCCTCGATGTCGCGTTCCATGCGCGCGGCCAGCGAGGGCGGTCTGTCCTCCGGAAGCATGGCGACCGCAAGTCGCAGACGCGTCAAAGGGGTTCGAAGGTCGTGCGAGATCCCGGTGAGCAACAGGGTTCGGTTGGCGAGCAGTTCGCGGATCTGACGGCCGGTCTCGTTGAGCTGGCGGGCGAGGTTGGCGAGTTCGGCCGGACCGGTCTCCGGAAGCGGATGCGGCGATAGGCCCAGGGCGACCTGCTCGGCCGCTTCGGAGAGTCGCTTGAGCGGTGAGGCAAGACGTCCGGCCAAAACGATCGCCGTGCCTAGAATCAGCAGCACGGCGATCGCGACGATGACCATCAGGCCCTGAAGCGGCCGGGTTTCGAGCCGGCCGCGCGGAAAACCGGTCCAGAGGATCTGTCCCTCGACGTCGATCTCGACCCAAAACCAGCGGTCGCCGTTGGCCAGGCTGGTGATCATCTTCGCCGGATGACCGAGTCGGTCCGAGAGCGCCTCCTCCACAAATGACCGATAGGGGAAGAAATAGCGATGGAGATCCGCGACGGGTCGCTCTTCGGCGAGCCGGATCTGATATTCGCCAGCCAGTTTGGCCCGATAGTCCTCGCGCAGATGGGGTGGGAGCTGCTGTAGTGTGCGTGCCGCCAGGACCATGATGCTCGCCAGATCGGTGGCCGAGCGTTGTGCCACCGGGACCAGGGCATAGGTGGCGATGACGCCGAAGGTGATGATGGCGTAGAGCCCGAAGGTGACAATGAGCGTCAGCAGCGCGCGGCCGAACAGGGTGCCGGGAACCAGTCGTCGGCGACGGCTCATGCGTCTCCCGTGGGCGTGAACATATAACCCTTGCCCCAGATGGTGCGGATGTAGCGAGGGTGCTTGGTCTCGGGTTCGATCTTGGCCCGCAGCCGAGCGATCTGGACGTCGATGCTGCGGTCGAACGGCGAGCGTTCGTAGCCCTTGAGCAGGTCGAGTAGGCGATCGCGATCCAGGACCCGGTCGGGGTGTTCGGCGAGTACGCGCAGCAACTCGAATTCGCCGCTGGTCAGTCCGACCGGCTGGTCGTCGCGGCGCAGTTCGTATTGGTCCGGGTCGAGCCGATAGGGGCCGAATTGAATGATCTCGTGGTCCGGCGTCCGTTCGGCGCGCTCGCTCGGGCGGTTGCGGCGCATGACGGCACGGATGCGGGCGAGCAGTTCGCGTGGATTGAATGGCTTGGGCAGATAGTCGTCGGCGCCGACCTCGAGCCCGACGATGCGGTCGACGTCGTCGCCGCGCGCCGACAGCATGATGATCGGCAGGTCGGTCTTGGCGCGCAGTCGCCGGGTCAGGGTCAGTCCGTCCTCGCCGGGAAGCATGAGGTCTAGAATGATGAGGTCGGTCTCATGCAGGGCGAGCCAGGCGTCCATAGCGTGCCCGTCCTCTGCGGACGCGACGGCGAACCCTTCTTGCGCCAGGTAATCGCTCAATAGGGCGCGTAAGCCAGGGTCGTCGTCGACAACGAGGATTCGCAGGGGCGTGTCGGACATGTCGTGAGTGCGTTCCAGAGAGGCGGAGAGGGAGGGGGAGTCTTGGATACAACTTGTTACAACATTAGCAGATACCGAAATACTCTGTTAATGCTCTTTCTCCATGATAGGCATAGACCCATGAAACCATGGTCGTCCCAGATGGCCTGATTTGCTGCACAGGTTCGTGTTCGGAGGGTCAGGGAGTTGTTTTTTCCACCCACGGATTATGGAGACGAACGCATGAGCTTCGATGCCTTGACCATCTTGGGAATCTTGTCCGCCATCCTCTGCGGTGGTTTTCTGGTCGCATTGGTGAACCGCAACGACTCCGGTGCGCGCTCCGCCCAGCGTTTGTCCGATTCGAAAGACGGGAGTCCAGTCGAATCCCGTTCGTGACGGGAGTCGGCAATCCGAGCAGCAAGCCGTCTGGCAGCAAGCAGTTGGGTCGTCACGGCAGTTGCACACCCTGCCGTTGCGGCCTTTTTTTGCGCGAGCGACCGATGGTTTGACAGGCGTCGATCGGATTCCTAGGATCGCCCGATCCTCATGCCTTCTTGTGACATCCGATCATGCCCAGACTTTCGCCGCTGCACTGGATTGCGCTTGTCGTCTTCCTCTTCTTCTACGGCTTCACCGTCTTTGCGCTGACCCGCGACTATTATCTGCGCCATCCCTCTCGGCCGCTGGCCCAAGGCGTCACCGCCACGTCTGGCTCCATGCCCAAGGTCGAGACCAGCGCCATTCCCGAGCGCATCACCGAGACCAATCCCGAGCTACTGCATCAGCGTGCCGACGAGCTCTTCATGCAGCGGCACTATGCCGAGGCGGCGCGTGTCTACCAGCGGATCCTCGAACTGAATCCGGACGACGCCGAGGCCCACAACGATCTTGGGTTGGCGCTTCACTACACCGGCGATACGGCCGGAGCCATCGCCCATCTCAAGGCGGCCGTCGCCAAGGGGCCACAGCTTCAACGCCCTTGGCTGACCCTGGGGTTCGTCAATCTGCAGGCCGGCAATCGGGACGAGGCCCAGAAGGCGCTTGAGCAGGCCCGCGACCTGGATCCCGACAGCGACATCGGCAAGGAGGCGCAGCGCCTGCTCGGGGTTCTGCAGGGCTCCTGAACCGGACTGCGCGCGTCTTCTCAGCGTAGCGCCAGGGCTACCGTGTAGTGCGGCCCCTGCTTGAGCTTGTCGTAGTTGCCGAAGACCTCGGTCAGGTTGCGCTTCATGTACTGCCGCAGTCCGTTGACGGTCACCAGGTAAAGCCGGCCGCCCGGCTTGAGGCGCGCATGGGCGTCGTGCAGCAGCAGTGACAGGAGTTCCTTGCCGACCTTGGCCGGGATGTTGCTCGCGATCAGATCGAATGTGCGTCCGGGTTCGATCTGATCGAACCCGTTGCTGAGCTGGGCCTCGGCATGGTCGAGCCGGTTGAGTCGTGCGTTGCGGTTGGCGTAGTCGACCGCGACGAAGTCCTTGTCGACCATCAGGGTTCGACCCTGAGGGGCCATGGCCGCCAGGGTCAGGCCGACCGGACCGTATCCGCACCCCAGGTCCAGACAGTCGGCGTCGGACGCGACCTCGATGTAGCTGAGCAGGAGCCGGGTTCCCTCGTCGATCTCGCGTGGAGAGAAGATGCCCCAGGTGCTCTGGAATTTCAGGGTGCGTCCGCCGAGTTCGGCGGAAAAATGGATGTCTCGACGCAGGCTGTCGAGTTGTTCGGGTGTCAGCATGATGAGGCGGCGAATGGGTTATTCGGGGTTGGAGAATCGGAAGGGATGATTGAAACGTCGACATGGCCTGGTCGCGGCGCGAAGCCTTGAATTCGATCCAGCGAGCGTTAGCTAGACAAGCATGTCCGATCCGGCCGGAAGGCTCAACATCCAGTTAAGGCGAACCCCGCATGGGTTCGCATGCGACATCGGCTCGACCCGTCCGGTCGCTGCATCCGGGCTCTTTTGCGGTCGGTCTCCGGCCGAGACCGCCTCTCTGCTCCCGCTGCTCTATTCCATCTGCGCCAAGGCGCAGGCGTCGGCCTGTGTCGGCGCGTTGGAGCGCGCCTGTGGCATGGATTCGGATCCCGAGGCGAGACGTCTGCGTCAGGTCCAGGTGGCCGCCGAGACGGTGCGCGAGCATCTGTGGCGGATCCTGCTCGATTGGCCGGTGCTGTCGGGCGAGGAGCCCGACCGTCAAGCCATGATCGGCGCGCAGTCCCTGGTCAAGCGGATCTTCGGCGCGGCGGATCCGAATGGCGTGTTGCTGTCGCCCGGATGCGAAAAACCGACCTCGTTTCGGTCCGTCTTGGAAGAGGCGGCCTCCACACTCGCGGATCTGATGGCCGAGCGAGTCCTGGGTCTGGCCCCGGACGCCTGGATGGAGCGTGTCGAGACGATAGACGCGTTCGACGATTGGTGCCGTTCGGTCGAGACCCCGGCTGCACGGCTATTGGTCGGTCTGCGCGATTCGGGCGATGGTCGGCTCGGACATACGGAGGCATCCCCGCTGCCCGATCTCGACGATGGGACGCTCGCGGCCGAGCTGCGCGGTACTGACGCAGCGACCTTCGTCGCCCGACCCTGCTGGGGCGGCGCTCCGCGCGAAACCACCCCGCTGACGCGACATGCCGACAGCGCCTTGGTGAGCGCCCTGGTCGCCGATCAGGGACGGGGAATCCTGGCGCGGCTCGGAGCGCAGATCCTGGAGACGGTGTCGCTGCTTCGCGCGATACGGACGGGGGAACTGGACGGGGACTCGACGGCGCCGTCCGACGCGGTGCTTCCCGCTGGGGTTGGGCTTGGACGCGCCGAGGCGGCGCGCGGTCTGCTCGTGCATCTCGCCGAGGTGGATCGTGGACGGGTCGTCGAATACCGTATCCTGGCCCCGACCGAGTGGAATTTTCACCCCGATGGCGTCCTGGCATCTGCGCTCGCGACGCTGCCGGACGCTGAGGAGACTATCCTGCGACGGCGTGTTCAGCTCCTGGTCATGGCAATCGATCCTTGCGTCGCCTTCGATCTCGTGATTCCGTAGGTGCGTGCCGTCATTCCTTTTCATTCACGATTCCCAGCCGAGGCATCCCCATGTGTCTAGCCATCCCAGCCGAAGTCATTCAGGTCGACCCGGACAGCGACACCGCTCGGGTCGCGCTCGGAGGCGTGGTCAAGGAGATCTCGCTTGCACTGGTCACGGACGTGACCGTCGGTGACTATGTCCTGGTGCATGTGGGCTATGCGCTGAACAAGATCAGCCAGGCCGAGGCCGAGCACACCTTGGCGCTGATTCGCGAGATCGGCATGTTGCAGGAGGAGCCGAGCACCTCCGATGCGACAGAGGCGGGCGCGGGGCGTTCGGCATGAAGTACGTCGACGAATTCCGCGATCAGCGCTTGGCCCGCCAGTTGGCGAGCGCCATCGCTTCGGCGGCCAGCCCGGACCGCGAATATCGGCTGATGGAGTTCTGCGGCGGCCACACCCACGCCATCTTCCGCTACGGCGTCCAGCATCTGATGCCGTCCAACGTCCGCTTCATCCATGGTCCGGGCTGTCCGGTCTGCGTCCTGCCCATGGCGCGCATCGACCAGGCGATCGCGCTCGCCACCGAGCATGGCGTGACCCTCTGCACCTATGGCGATCTGATGCGCGTTCCGGCGAGCGAGCGCAAGAGCCTGCTCAAGGCCAAGGCCGAGGGTGCGGATGTCCGCATGATCTATTCCACCCAGGACGCGCTGCGCATCGCCCGCGATAACCCTGCGCGCCAGGTCGTGCTTTTCGCTATCGGTTTCGAGACCACCACGCCGCCGACGGCGGTCGCAATCAAGGTCGCGCGCGCCGAGGGGCTCGCGAATTTCTCGGTCTTCTGCAATCACGTCCTGACCCCGCCCGCGCTGCGGACCATTCTGGCGACGGCCGGACCGGATGGCGTGCGTCTCGATGGCATCCTGGGTCCGTCGCATGTGAGCACCCTGATCGGGAGCCGGCCCTATACCTTCGTGCCGCGCGAATTCGGCGTGCCGGTGGTGATCGCGGGCTTCGAGCCGCTGGACGTGATGCAGTCCACCCTGATGCTGATCGATCAGATCAACGATGGGCGCTGCGAGGTCGAGAACCAGTATGCGCGCGCCGTCACCGAGGACGGCAATCCCAAGGCATTGGCTCTGATGGACGAGGTGTTCCGGGTCCGCGACCGCTTCGAGTGGCGAGGGCTGGGCGAACTGCCCGACAGCGCCCTGGCATTGTCCGAGGACTATGCCGATCTCGACGCCGAGCGGCGCTTTCCGGTGGAGCTCCCCGAGTCCAAGGAGGCGCGAGGCTGCGAATGCCCGGCGATCCTGCGCGGGGTCAAGGAGCCGACCGACTGCCGTCTGTTCGGCACCATCTGCACCCCGGATAATCCAATGGGCTCCTGCATGGTCTCGTCCGAGGGGGCCTGCGCTGCCTATTGGAGCTACGGGCGTTTCAGAGAGCCCAAGCCGTCCCCTTCGGTCGTCGCCTAGAGTCTCCTTTCCCCGCGACCCCAAGCTCTGAGCTTGGGGTCGCGGGGACCGGGTCGCGTCAGCGGCTGGGTTGGATGGTCGGCAGTTTCCAGATGTCCTGGTTGTATTCGGCGATGGTGCGGTCGGAGGAGAAATAGCCGCTGCTGGCCGCGTTGAGGATGCTCATGCGCAGCCAGCGTTCGCGATCCCGATAGGTTGCGGCGGCCTGTTCCTGCGCCTCGACATAGCTGTCGAAGTCTGCTGCCGTCATCCAGGGGTCGTGCGGGTTGCGGATCGAGTGGATGATGGCGTCGAAGATGCCGGGCTCGAACTGATTGAAGTGCCCGCATTCCAGCAGATTGATCACGTTGCGTAGAACCGGATCCGAGGCGATGATGCCGTTGGGGTCATAGTGGTTGCGCAAGGATTCGACCCCGGCCGCCGTCAAGCCGAACAGGAAGAAGTTTTCCTCGCCCACCTGTTCGCGGATCTCGATGTTGGCGCCGTCCAGGGTGCCGATGGTGACGGCCCCGTTCATCATGAACTTCATGTTTCCGGTGCCGGACGCCTCCTTGCCGGCGGTCGAGATCTGTTCTGACAGATCGGTTCCGGGCGCGATCACCTCCATCAGCGAGACGCGATAGTCTGGGATGAAGGCGACCCGCAGCAGACCCTCGGTGGCCGGATCCTTGTTGACCACCTTCGCCACGTTGTTGATGAGCTTGATGATCTGCTTGGCCATCACATAGCCGGGCGCGGCCTTGCCGCCGAAGAGGACGCAACGGGGGGTCCAGTTCTGGGTGTCACCCTGCTTGATTCGGCTGTAGAGATGGATGACGTGCAGGATGTTGAGCAGCTGACGCTTGTATTCGTGGATGCGCTTGACCTGGACGTCGAACAGGGCATCCACTGGGAGGTCGACCCGGCAGATCTCGGCGACCTGATCGGCGAGGCGCTGCTTGTTCTCCTGCTTGATCGCGTGCCAGCGCTCGCGGAAGGCCGGGTCGTCGGCGTGGGGCACGAGACGCGACAACTGGTCGAGGTTGCACACCCAGTCGCTGCCGATGGTCTCGTCGAGGAGGCCGCGCAGTCCCGGGTTGCATTGTGCGAGCCAGCGGCGTGGCGTGACCCCGTTGGTCTTGTTGTTGAATTTGTGCGGCCAAAGTTCGTGGAAGTCCCTGAAGAGGCCCTCGACCAGGAGCTGCGAGTGCAGCGCGGCGACACCGTTGACCGAATAGCTGCCGACGATGGCCAGATAGGCCATGCGGACCTGGGGATCGTCTCCCTCCTCTATCAGCGACATGCGCCGCAGACGGTCGATGTCGCCCGGCCAGTGCTGCGAGACCTCGTCCAGGAAGCGGGCGTTGATCTCGTAGATGATCTCCAGGATGCGCGGTAGGAGCAGCTGGAACAGCCGCACCGGCCAGCGTTCGAGCGCCTCTGGCAGCAGGGTGTGGTTGGTGTAGGCCATGGTTTGGCTGGTGATCGCCCAGGCCTCGTCCCACTCAAGATGCTGTTCGTCGATCAGCTGGCGCATCAGTTCCGCCACCGAGACCGCCGGATGGGTGTCGTTGAGCTGGAAGCTGTTCAGTTCGGCGAAACGGCTGAAATCGCGCCCGTGCAGTCGGATCCAGTCGCGCAGAACGTCCTTGATGCTGGCGCTGGCGAGGAAGAACTGCTGGCGCAGACGCAACTCCTTGCCGTTCTCGCTCGCGTCGTTGGGATAGAGCACCATGGTGATGTGCTCGGCGTCGTTCTTCTGGGCGACCGATTCTGGATAGCTGCCGGCGTTGAATTCACCCAGATCGAACTCGTCGGTAGCCGCCGCCTTCCACAAGCGCAGGGTGTTGACCGTATTGTTGCGATAGCCCGGCACCGGGATGTCGTAGGGGACTGCCAGCACGTCGTGGGTGTCCACCCAGCGTACCGCGAGCCGTCCGCTATGGTCCTTATAGGACTCGGTCCGGCCGTAGAACTGGATGCGTTGGGTGAATTCCGGGCGTTCTTGCTCCCAGGGGTTTCCATCGCGCAGCCAGTGGTCCGGTTCCTCGATTTGCGCGCCATTCTCGATCTGCTGACGGAACATGCCGTATTCGTAGCGCAGCCCGTAGCCTCGCACCGGCAGTTGCAGGGTTGCGCAGGAGTCGAGGAAACAGGCCGCGAGCCGACCGAGGCCACCGTTTCCGAGCCCGGGGTCGGGTTCGTTCGATGCGATTTCCTCAAGAACTCGGCCCAATTGGTAAAGCCCCTGCTCGGCAGCCTGGTTCAGGTTCAGGTTGAGCATGGCGTTCGACAGGGCGCGCCCCATCAGGAACTCCAGGGACAGGTAATAGGTGCGCTTGCACTTGGAGTCGTCGTAGGCCCGGCGCGTCTGATTCCAACGCTCCATCAGACGGTCGCGCAGCGTCATCGTCAGCGCCTTGTAGGGGTAGTAGGCCGACTGGCAGTCTTGGTCGCGTCCGAAGGTATAGGCGTAGTAACGACTGAAACCCTCCGCGATGCCGTCGGCGTCCATCGGTAGCGGCGGAAGGTCGAGGTGAGCGTTTGAGGGGTTCTGGGGTGAATTGGTCAGTGAAGACATGCGCCGGGAATCCTTCTGTGTTCGTGGGGAACGTCAGCCGATGATACGCGTTTCGGGTGACAGGAGAGGGTATGCCGCCAGCGGCGACTTCATCCTTTATTTTGTTCTTCTTTTCACCGACCTCAAGGTAGCCATGGGGGAGCGCTCGACCTGGAAGACCTGGCGCAACTGCTTGAGCAGCTCGATTTGCTTCTCCTGCGGCGAAACCATGAGTGCGGTGAAGGCCGCCCGCCATTGGGCCAGATATTCGCGATCCTCGTGTGATTCGGTGTAATTCATGACCGCCGTGCAATAGTCGGCGGCCCTCAAATAGTCCTTGAAGGGGGCGTCGCTCGGTACGAGCAGCGGGGCGATGAGCTGTCGCGCGCGGGGCGAGGCGGTGAGCTTGGTGGCGGGCATGCGAGGCTTCCAGGGTCCGTGTGTCGCCCGATGGGCTTCGCTGTCAGTAATAAAGCATGACGACTCGCCAGCCAAGCCCCTGAAGGTGCATTCGTATGATCACGGGGTCGGCATCCTTTGCTCCGATGTGGACCTCGAAGTCGCGTGGACCCCGAAAGAAGGCGTAGCTCAGCGCGGATAGAATATCGTGGTTTGCCGGTGATCTTGCGTTGATCTGGTTGCGCATCCAGTCGAGTGTGACCCGTTCGTCGAGGAACAGGTCCGGGCCGCTCTGGCGCAGCCCTGATTCGAGCCAGGCGATGAAGCTGTCGGACAGGGGGCCGATGTCGCTTTCTCGATCCCTGTTCAAACGGTGTCCGATCTGTTCGCGCACGGCCTCCAGGTCGACCAGCTCGGAGAATGCCCGGCGGTCTCCGTCGATGAGCGTCCGGTCCAGTTGCCACAGCGTGGCGTAGGGCCAGGCGGCGAATATGAGCAACAGCGTCAGGGCGGCCAGCGACCAGCGCACCAGTGGGCGCTTCCAGCGCCTCCAGGCCTGTGGCCAGTTGGCGCGGGGCATGAGTGGTGTGGGGCGTGCGCGTCGCATGATCAGTTTCACCGACGGTGTCTCCTCAGCCAAGCTCGTGCTGTAGCCGCTCGATCGATTCGCCGACCTCCAGCCATTCCTCTTCGGCGGCCTCCAGGTCAGCCGCGATCTGGCGCTGTTCGGCCAGCATCCGCAGCAGTCGATCCTTGTTCTCGGCCTCGTAGAGCTCGGGCGCGCTCAGCGACTGTTCGAGCGCGTCGCGACGCGATTGCAGCTCGCTCATGCGGCGGTCCAGCTCGCGCTCGCGGTTGCGCAGCGGTTGCAGCGTCTTGCGGACCTCGGCGGCCTGGCGTCGCTGTTGCTTGCGCTCATTGCCATCACGGGTCTGTGCCTCCGCGTCCGATTGGCGGCTGGTCGTATCATGTCCGGCCAACCAGGCGGGGTAGTCGTCCAGATCGCCGTCGAATGGGGCCACCTGGCCGCCGTCCACCAGCAGCAGGGTGTCGCTGGTGACCCGCAGCAGATGCCGGTCGTGCGAGACCAGGACCAGTGCACCATCGAAATCCTGAAGCGCCTCGCTCAGCGCCTGACGCATCTCCAGATCGAGGTGATTGGTCGGCTCGTCGAGCAGCAGCAGATTGGGGCGCTGACGGATGATGAGCGCGAGCACCAGCCGTGCCTTCTCGCCGCCCGAGAGTGGTGCGACGGGCTCCAGCGCGCGGTCGCCGGCGAAGCCGAATCCGCCCAGATAGTTGCGTAGCGTCTGCTCGGTCGCCTCGGGATCCAGCCGCCGCAGATGGTCGAGCGGGGTGTCTTGCGGGCGTAGCTGGTCGAGCTGGTGTTGGGCGAAATAGCCGATCTTCAGGTCCTGGGCACACTCGCAACGACCGGATTGGAGCGCCAGTTCGCCGGCTAGGACCTTGATGAAGGTCGACTTGCCGGCACCGTTGCGTCCCAGCAGTCCGATGCGGTCTCCAGGTTCCAGGCTCAGTCGAACCCCGGAGATGATGGGACGATCGCCGTAACCGACCGCCGCCTGGTCGAGCCGCATCAGCGGGCGCGGCAGGTTGAGTGCGGGCTCGAATCCGAAACGGAACGGCGAGTCGACGTGTGCCGGGGCGATCAGCTCCATGCGCTCCAGCGCCTTGAGTCGGCTCTGGGCCTGGCGCGCCTTGCTCGCCTTGGCGCGGAAGCGTTCGACGAAGCTGTGCATGTGGGCGATTTCGCGCTGCTGGCGTGCGTAGGCCGACTGTTGCTGGGACAGTCGCTCGGCCCGTTGGCGCTCGAAGGCCGAATAGTTGCCGGGGTAATGGTTCAGCCTTTGATGCTCCAGATGGAGGATGTGGCTGGCGACGGCGTCCAGGAAGTCGCGGTCGTGCGAGATGAGCACGAGCGTGCCTGGGTAGGACTTGAGCCAGCCTTCGAGCCAGATGACCGCGTCCAGGTCCAGATGGTTGGTCGGCTCGTCGAGCAGCAGCAGATCGGAGCGACACATGAGGGTGCGCGCCAGTGCTAGGCGCATCCGCCATCCGCCCGAGTAGCTGTTGACCGCCCGACGTTCGTCGCCCGGCGCGAAGCCCAGTCCGTGCAGCAGGCGGGCGGCGCGGCTTTCGGCATCGTAGCCGCCGATGGACTCGAAGCGGCCGAGCAGCTCGCCGTGACGGAGTCCGTCCCCGGCGGCATCGGCCGCCGCCAGGTCGCGCTCGATCTCACGTAGCTCGCGATCGCCGTCCAGCACGAAATCGATCGCCGAGCGATCGGTGTCTGGTGTGTGCTGGGCGACGTGAGCGATCTCCCAGCCCGCAGGGATGGAAACCTCACCGGTATCCGCGTGCAGGTTGCCGAGGAGTAGGGCGAAGAGGCTCGATTTGCCGCAGCCGTTCGATCCCACCAGACCGACCTTTTGGCCGGGATAGATGGTGACCGAGGCACTCTCCAGCAGGAGATTGGGGCCGCGACGGAAGCTCAGATCTTGGAGTTGAAGCATGATGATCTGCTGGGTGGTGCGGTGCTGAACCGCAACGTTTGCACGAAAAGGGTTGGGGTACCGGGGGCTGAGGTGTTGCGCGCGTGGAGCGGTTCCTCAGTCGGTGGATGCACCGCGATCCAGCCTTCGATAGCCGATTGCCTCGCCGAGGTGCACTGACGTGATGGCCGGTGCACCCTGCAGGTCGGCAATGGTGCGCGCGACCTTGAGGATTCGATGATAAGCCCGCGCGGATAGCGCGAGACGCGTCAGCGCCTGTTCCATCAGTCGTTGGCAGGTGTCGTCCAAGACGCAGTCGCGCTCGATCTCGCGCGGTGTCAGCAGTGCGTTCGATCGGCCCGCGCGGGCGATCTGACGCGCGCGTGCGGCGGCGACACGCCGGCGCACGAGGGCCGAGTCCTCCGGTTCGACCGGAGCCGATCCGGTCAGATGGGAAATCTCCAGGCGCGGGACTTCCACATGCATGTCGATCCGGTCGAGCAAGGGGCCAGAGATACGCGCCCGATAGCGCGCGATCTGTTCCTTCGAGCAGCGACAGCGTCCGGTCCGATCCCCGAGATAGCCGCACGGACAGGGATTCATGGCGGCCACCAGTTGGAACTGGGCTGGAAAGCGCGCCTGGCGTGCCGCGCGCGCGATGTCGATCGACCCCGACTCCAGCGGTTGGCGAAGCACCTCCAGCACCTTGCGGTCGAACTCGGGCAGCTCGTCGAGAAAGAGCACGCCATGATGCGCAAGCGATATCTCGCCCGGACGCGGATTGCTGCCTCCACCGACCAGAGCGACGCCGGATGCCGTGTGGTGCGGCGATCGAAAGGGTCGCCGATTCCAGTCGACCGGGTCGAACGGCGCGCGGTCGCTGACCGAGCGGATGGCGGCCGTTTCCAGCGCCTCGGACTCGGTGAGCGGCGGTAACAGCCCCGGCAATCGGTTGGCCAGCATCGACTTGCCCGATCCCGGCGGTCCCAGCATCAGTAGGTGATGCTGTCCTGCCGCTGCGACCTCCAGGGCGCGTTTGGCCTGTTCCTGTCCGCGCACCTCGGCGAGATCCGGATAGCCTGGGCCGCCGCTGGGTGCGGTCTCGGATCGATAGGTTGCGAGCAGCTGGCCATTGTTGAGATGTTCGCAGACCTCCAGCAGATGGCGTGCCGGACGCAGGGTCAGTCCGTCGACGAGCGCCGCCTCGGCCGCGTTGGCGAGCGGCAGGACGAGTTCGCGTCCCGCATCCCGTGCCGCGAGGGCGGCCGGGAGTACACCCGCGATGGGGCGCAGCTCGCCCGAGAGGGCCAACTCGCCGACGAACTCATGTCGGTCGAGCGCGTTCGCGGCGATCTGTCCCGATGCGCCGAGGATGCCAAGCGCGATCGGCAGATCGAACCGTCCCCCCTCCTTCGGCAGATCGGCTGGGGCCAGATTGATGGTCACGCGACCATCGGGAAACTGGAACCGTCCGTTGAGCAGCGCGCCGCGCACGCGGTCCTTGCTCTCCTTCACCGCCAGCTCGGGCAGGCCGACCATCGACAGCGACGGCAGGCCGTGCGTGAGGTGGACCTCGACCGTTACCTGGGGCGCGTGGATGCCGACCCGCGCGCGGCTATGGAGGACGCAGAGGGCCAAGTCGCCCGGCGTGCCGTCAGTGGCTGTCCGGCCGGTTGGCCGCGAGCGTTTGCTCGAGCGCGGCCACCTGGGCCTCCAGCTTGGAGATCTTGGCGCGCGACCGGGCCAGCACGGCGGTCTGGACGTCGAATTCCTCGCGCGTCACCAGGTCCAGTCGTGCGAGTCCTGACTCGACCGAGGTGCGGACGTTGCGATTGATATCTTCGTGCAACATCTGTAGCCCTTTCGGCATGGCCGAGGACAGGCGCTGGACCAGGTCCTCGATGTGTTTTGGATCCAACATGGGAATGACCTCTCCGGGGGCCGATAAGGCCCGTGAATGGATTCTGAGTGATTTCCGTCCAGGGCGCGTGCGATCGGGACTGCCTGAGCGCTCGTCGCCCTGTGCGAGGGGATGGCGTCCATTATAGGGACCCGAGGTTGCGGCGTCTGCGCCTAGAGATTCGCCTCTTTTTGGTGCTCGGTTGAGGCTGGTTATGCCTCGATGCATTGTTTTGGTGCGTTCGACTGTTGTGACTTTGGTACAGGAGGTCGAAAACGTCGCGTCTCCACCAACAAGATGCTTCTGGCATGTTACCTGCAATCGACGGCATTACGACATCAGGGGCAGCCGGGTATTTTCCGGGCTCTGGCTTGCCTTCCCGACATCCTCGAACGCTGCCCGGATCATCGATAGAGGTAGACTCCATGAACGCAAATCGTATCCGCGCCACCGCTGTCATCGGTGCGTTGGCCATGAGCGCCGGCGCTTTCCAGGTCGCTCAGGCCGAGGATCCCAACTCGGTCAGCGCAAACATCGGCGTGGTCAGCAACTACATCTGGCGTGGCCAGACCCAGACCGACAATCAGGCGGCGGTCCAGGGCGGGCTCGACTATGCGCATGTCAGCGGTTTCTCGGCCGGGACCTGGGTGTCCAACGTCGATTTCGGCGACGGCGATGAGACCAACTACGAGCTCGATCTGTACACCGGCTTCGGCGGCGCCATCAACGATGACCTGAGCTATGCGCTCAATCTCATCTACTACGCCTATCCGGACGCTCGCGATTCCGACTTCGCCGAAGTCGGTGCCAGCGGCACCTTCAAGTGGATCACTGCGGGTCTCTCGTACACCTTCTACGGCCAGGCCGACGACGCCAGCGGCGTGCGCGACGACGAGGCCAACTATATCGAAGGCGACCTCTACTACCACATCAGCGCTGATGTGGAACTGCCGTATCAGCTTGCCCTCAACGTTCGCGGCGGCTACTACGACTTCAAGTACAACGACGGTGGCAACGACTACGCCCACTGGGGTGCTTCCATCAGCCGTGACGCTGGCGATTTCGGCACCTTCAGCCTGAACTACGACCAGATCGGCCGTGACACCTACGACGAGGATCCGAAGTTCTGGGTTGGCTGGAACAAGGAATTCTGATCAGGGCGCACCCGCGCGATTCGAAATCAGGCCAGGGGGATGCTCGATCCTGGTCCAACTAGGAGCTAACACGCAATGAAATTGGTTGCAGCCGTCATCAAACCCTTCAAGCTCGACGACGTGCGAGAGGCGCTCGGAGATATCGGCGTCTCCGGCATCACCGTCATCGAGGTCAAAGGTTTCGGTCGACAGAAAGGTCATACCGAACTCTATCGCGGCGCCGAATATGTCGTGGATTTCCTTCCGAAGATCAAGGTCGAGATCGCTGTCGACGATTCCATGGTCGACAAGGTCATCGAGGCCATTAGCACCGCTGCCCGTACCGGCAAGATCGGTGACGGCAAGATCTTCGTGTTCGACCTGAATCAGGTCATCCGCATTCGGACCGGCGAGACCGGCTCCGATGCGCTCTGATACGGATTGGGAGACGTAACGGTGAAATCGAATCGCAACCTGAGCCTCGCAAAGCCGCTGTCCGCCGTTTTGCTGACCTTCATGCCACTGTTGGCCTTCGCCCAGGACGAGCCGGCGCTGAGCAGTGGCGACACCGCATGGATGTTGACCGCGACCGCCCTGGTGCTCTTCATGACCATCCCGGGTCTTTCGCTCTTCTACGCCGGTCTGGTGCGCTCCAAGAACGTGCTGTCCGTGCTCATGCAGTGCTTCGCCATCACCTGCATGATGAGCATCCTCTGGGCGGTCTACGCCTATAGCATGGCCTTCACCGACGGCGGTTCCATGAACGCCTGGGTCGGCAGTCTGGAGAAGATGTTCCTCTCCGGCGTCACGGTCGACGCCATGTCCGGGACCATCCCCGAGTCGGTCTTCATGACCTTTCAGATGACCTTCGCGGTCCTCACGCCCGCCCTCATCGTCGGCGCCTTCGCCGAGCGCATGAAGTTCTCCGCCATGCTGATCTTCATGGCGCTCTGGGTGACCCTGGTCTACGCCCCCATCGCCCACTGGGTCTGGGGCGGCGGCTGGGTCGGCGAGATGGGTGCCCTGGACTTCGCCGGTGGTACCGTCGTTCACATCAACGCGGGCATCGCCGCGCTGATGGCCGCGCTAGTGCTCGGCAAGCGTAAGGGTTATCCGACCACCGCTATGCCTCCGCACAACCTGGGTCTGACCGTGATGGGCGCCTCCATGCTGTGGGTCGGCTGGTTCGGCTTCAACGCGGGTTCCGAGCTGGCCGCCGACGGCACCGCCGGCATGGCCATGGCGGTCACCCAGCTCGCCACCGCCGCTGCGGCCCTGACCTGGATGTTCGCCGAGTGGATCAGCCACGGTAAGCCTTCGGTCCTGGGCATCGCCACCGGCGCCGTCGCCGGTCTGGTCGCCATCACCCCGGCCTCCGGCACCGCCGGTCCCATGGGTGCGATCGTCATCGGCTTCGCCGGCGCGCTCTTCGCCTTCATCGCCTCGACCAAGGTCAAGCACTGGCTGGGCTATGACGACTCGCTCGACGTCTGGGGCGTGCACGGTGTCGCCGGTGTCGTCGGCGCCATCCTGACCGGTGTCTTCGCCGACGCCAGTCTGGGCGGCTCGGGCCTCGCCGATGGCGTGACCATCGGCAGTCAGGTCTGGGTTCAGTTCCTGTCGGTCATGGCAACCCTGATCTACGGCGGTGGCGTCAGCCTTGTGATCCTGCTGATCCTCAAGGCCACCATCGGTCTGCGCGTGACCGAGGAGCAGGAGACCGAGGGTCTCGACCTCTCGCAGCACGACGAGCGCGGCTACATTCTTTGATGTAACGCACGCGTCCGCTGTGTGACCCGAGTGGCGATCGAGTATCCTCGATCGCCACTTTTTTTGTGGCCGTCATCGAGAGGGGCGAGGCACGCGGTTTCCCGAGCCTGCTCGCGATCTTCTCCATTTCCTGGACGGCCGCGTCGATGACACCGACAGGAGATCATCCGTGGAAGCGACCGTTCAGCTCACCTACGCCCTCGACACCTTCTATTTCCTGGTCACTGGGGCCTTGGTCATGTGGATGGCCGCCGGCTTCGCTATGCTCGAAGCGGGGCTGGTCCGGGCCAAGAACACCGCCGAGATCCTCACCAAGAACATGGCGCTCTTCGCGGTCGCCAGCGTCATGTACATGCTGGTCGGCTACGGGCTCATGTATCCGGCGGAGGGGAACGGGTTTCTTCCCTCGCTCGATCTGGGATTCATGTTCGGCGGCGATCATGCCGAGGCGGATGTCGCGGCCGGGGGCATCAATCACTCCAGAATGTCCGATTTCTTCTTCCAGGTCGTTTTCGTCGCGACCGCCATGTCCATCGTCTCGGGTGCCGTGGCAGAGCGGATGAAGCTCTGGTCCTTTCTGCTCTTCGCCGTGGTCTTGACCGCCTTCATCTACCCAATCCAGGGCTATTGGAAATGGGGTGGCGGCTGGCTGCAGGAGTTGGGCTTCAACGACTTCGCCGGATCCGGCGTGGTCCATCTGTGCGGCGCTTCAGCCGCCCTGGCCGGTGTTCTGCTGCTGGGCGCCCGCAAGGGCAAATACGGCAAGGACGGTTCCATCAACGCGATTCCAGGCGCCAATCTGCCGCTGGCGACGCTCGGAACCTTCGTGCTCTGGCTCGGCTGGTTCGGCTTCAATGGCGGCTCTCAGCTGGCGTTGACCGGATTCGAGAATACCAACGCCGTGGCGGCGGTGTTCGTCAACACCAACATGGCCGCAGCCGGCGGAACCTTGCTGGGCCTCGTCACGGCCCGGATGCTGTTCGGCAAGGCGGACCTGACCATGGCGCTCAACGGGGCGCTGGCCGGTTTGGTCGCCATCACGGCGGAGCCGCTCACCCCGTCGCCGCTGCTTGCCACCACTATCGGCGCAATCGGCGGGCTCCTGGTCGTCTTCGCCACCGTCGCGCTCGACAAGCTGCGCATCGACGATCCGGTTGGGGCCATTTCGGTCCACGGTGTCGTAGGCATGTGGGGGTTGATGGCCGTTCCGCTCACCAATGACGAGGCGAGCTTCGCCGCTCAGGCCATCGGACTCGGCGCCATCCTGGGGTGGGTCTTCACGACCTCGCTGATTGTCTGGCTCATCATCCGGCTGACCTTCGGGCTGCGGGTCACAGAGGACGAGGAATACGCGGGGGTGGATCTCTCCGAATGCGGGCTGGAGGCCTATCCGGAATTCGTGGGTTCGCGCCGTCCGACCTGAGCGATGGCGTCGTGGGCGGCGTCAGCGGAGCGGGCGCCGCCCTATTGCTGCCGTTTCTTTTTGGCAAACATCCTGCATGCTGATTCTGGGTCGGGCCTTACCGGTTCGGCGTCATCCATAAATTACATGTAAATCAGCTGTTTGAATTGTCTGCCCGTCGATCGAAATGGACGCGTCGCGGGGGCCTTTGTCGGGTCTCTGACATGACAGCTTCCAAAGGAGAGGTATCCGAAGTGCAACCCACTGCCGCAAAAGTCGATCGCTATATCAGCTTCGAGGGGATCGAGTGTGACGATTTCGCCCGTCAGGTCGTGAGCTACATCCGCGACTGTATCGCCGAGGGGCAGAACCCCTCGGAATGGCAAGCCTATTTCGAGCGGAAACTGGTCGAGATCGCCGGGATCGGTCAGGACGAGCTCTTCTTCGTCGGCAGTCAGGTCAACTATATCCGCGAGCTGTTCGAGCATCACGAACATGCCGATGGTTTGGCCCTGCTCGACAAGATCGAGGACGAGTGCTGCTGAGCGCACTCACTTCATGCGGACCTGGCTCAGCATACGCAGGTTGAAGACCTTTCCGAGGGTTCCGATCAGTGTGTTGCCGGCGTCTGCGACCGAGACCCCTGACACCAGGTCCGAGACCTGGGTCATCGCCAGCCCGGCATAGCCGCAGGGATTGATGCGCCGAAAGGGCTCCAGGTCCATGGCTACGTTCAGCGCGAGTCCGTGATAGCTGCATCCGTTGCGGACTCTCAGTCCCAGCGAGGCGATCTTGGCGCCCGCTACGTAGACCCCCGGCGCATCCTGGCGCCGAGCGGCATGGATCCCGTAGGTATCGAGCAGATCGATGACCGACTCTTCCAGCAGATTCACCAATCGCTTGACGCCGAACCCGATGCGTCGAAGGTCGAGCAGCAGATAGGCGACCAGCTGTCCCGGGCCATGGTAGGTGACCTGTCCGCCGCGATCGACCTGGATGACGGGGATATCGCCTGGATCGAGCAGGTGCTCGCGTCGTCCGGCCTGGCCCAGCGTGAAGACCGGCGGATGTTCGAGCAGCCAGATTTCGTCGAGCGTTTCACGGTCGCGATCGTCGGTGAAGCGGCGCATCGCCTCCAGCGTTGCGCTGTAATCCTGGAGGCCGGGTAGCCGTCGGAGCAGGAACGGATGCGGTGCGATGGCCTGGACGTCGGTCACAGCGCCCACACCACCAGTTCGTGGGCCGTGAGCTCGCCGTAGATGGCGTCGAGCTGGGGCTTGCTGCGGGCCTCGATCACCACCGTGACCGCGATCCACTTGCCGCCCCGGCTGGGGCGGGTGCTCATGTGTTCGGCCTCGAAGTCCGGCGCGTGCCGGCTCAGGATCTCGGCCACCGCCGACTCCAGTCCGCTCTCGGCCTTGCCCATCGCCTTGATCGGGAAGCGGCAGGGGAATTCGAGCAGGGTTTCCTCGGTTTCAGATTCGGCCATTGCGCACCTGCGTCTTGTAGTTTTGATAGAGGGCATCCATGCGTTGCCACATCGGCCCAGGGCGCCCGCTACCAACCGCCTGACCGTCCAGCCGAGTGACCGGAAGGACCTCGCGGGTCGAGCTGCTCAGCCAGATCTCGTCCGCCTGTCTCAGCTCCTCGACCGGGAAGGGCTCCTCGCGGAAGCGCATGCCGTGCCCTTCGGCCAGCACCAGCGCCAGCTCGCGCGTGATCCCAGGCAGCAACAGATGCCCCTTGGGTGGCGTGACCAGATCGCCATTGCGCACCATGAAAACGTTGGAGACCGCGCCCTCGGTCACCATGCCGTCGCGCACCATGATGGTTTCCAGCGCGCCGGCCTCCTCGGCCTCGCGGCGCATCATGACTGCGGCGATCAACGAGATGGATTTGATTTCGCCGCGCAGCCAGCGGATGTCAGGGCGCGTGATGCAGGCGACCCCATGGGTCGCGATTTCGGGCTTGCGCGCTGCGAGCGGCTTGGCGATGGCCATGACCGTCGGTTCCACTCCGTCGGGGCAGAGATGGTCGCGCTCGGGCGCGACGCCGCGCGTCACCTGAAGATAGACCGACTGATCCGGCGCGGGCGGCGTACCGATGAGCCGTTCTAATACGGAGCGCCATTCCTCGCGGGTGAGCGGGTTCGACATCCCGACGGCGGCGAGACTCGCGTCCAGTCGGTCGAGATGGGGTTCGAGTCGCAGATAGTGACCGCCGTAGCTCGGGATCACCTCGTAGACGCCGTCTCCGAAGAGAAAGCCCCGGTCCATGACCGAGACCTTGGCCTGGTCGGGGGGCAGGAATTGACCGTTGAGATAGATTTCGTTCACTGGGGATACCGAATGGGTGCGATTGGCGTCCGTCGATCTCAGAACATCTGCAAGACGCTGTCCTTGGCCTTGCGCCAGAGACCGCCCTCGGGCATCTCCTGGAGCGCGACCAGAGGCACCCTGACGATCTCCTTCTCGCCCAGCGTGACCACTACATCGCCGATCCGTGCGCCCAGGGCGATGGGTGCCTTCAGCTCGGTGGATTTCTCCAGGTGGGCGCTCAGCTTGTCATAGGCGCCGCGCGGAATGGTCGCGACGACATCCGTTTCGGGTCCGACCGGCAGCATCTCCTCTTGTCCGAACCAGACGCGCAGGTTCTCGATCGGCTGGTCGGCCGGGTAGAGTTGATGGCTCTCGAAATAGCGGAAGCCGTAGTTCAGGAGCGCCAGACTCGCCTGGGCGCGCGCGTTGGGGCTCGCGGTTCCCATCACCACCGATACCAGCCGCATGTCATCGCGCTTGGCCGAGCCGACCAAGCAGTAGCCGGCCGCATTGGTATGCCCGGTTTTGACACCGTCGGCAGAGGGATCGCGCTTCAGCAGGGGGTTGCGGTTGGGCTGGGTGATGTCGTTGTAGGTGAACTCGCTGGTTCCGTACCACGGGTAGTATTGGGGAAACTCACGGATCAGGGCGATGGTGACCGTAGCCAGGTCGCGCGCGGTGGTGTGCAGGTCGGGATCCGGCAGACCGTTGGGGTTGGTGAAGTGACTGTTCGTCATGCCCAGCCGTTTGGCGTTCGCGTTCATCAGTTTGGCGAAGGACTCGGTCGTGCCCGAGACATGCTCGGCGAGGGCGACGCTGGCGTCGTTGCCGGACTGGATGATCATGCCCTTGAGCAGATCCTCGACGCTCACCAGTGTGCCGACCTCGATGAACATGCGCGAGCCGCCGGTTCGCCACGCCTTCTCGCTGACCATGACCTGATCGGTGAGGTTGATGCGTCCGGCCTCGATCTCGCGGAAGACCACGTAGGCGGTCATGATTTTGGTCAGGCTGGCGGGTTCGAGCACCTCGTCGGCGTTACGCTCGGCCAGCACCTTGCCACTGTTGAAATCGAGCAGGATGTAGCCCTTCGCAGGCACTTCGGGTGCCGTAGGAGTTGGTGTCGCTGCCATGACCGAGAGCGGTAACAGGCAAATGAATAACGACAACAGCTTAAGCTTCAATGCTGATTTCATGGGGGATCCGGGGGTTGGTATGGCGGGAAAATACGGGGCTATTCTAACGCTCCGACTCGTGGTTTGGCATCCGGCGCGGCCTCAGTTGCGGACCCAGCGCGGCGATTCGAGCCCGAGATCGGCGATCTGCTGAGTCAGCCGGTTCGCATCCCTCGCGGAAGGGATGGGACCGATACGCACGCGGTACAAAGGGGGGCCGTCCGATTGTGGGCTCAGTATGCGGACCTGCTCGGTGAACAACTGTGTGGTGAGACGTGCGCGCAACTTCTCGGCGTTCTTTGGATCGCCGAAGGCGCCGATCTGCAGATAGAGCGGTTGACTGGTGTCGCGTGTCGGCGCGGCCGAGGATTGCGCGACGGTCGTCGTGCTGTGAGAGACGCTGCGCGGCGCGGTTGCCTTGGTCTGGGTCGTCGGTGGCCGGCGTGTCGTCGTGACCTTCGGGGTCTCGGGTGCTGCGGCCTGCTCGGCAAGGAAGGGACCACGGTCGAACTCGCGGTCGGATTTCGGATGTCTCGGGTCGATGGCACGCACCTCGACCATCGCGGTCCCCTTCTTCGCCACGCCTAGCTTGACCGCCGCCGTGTAGGAGAGATCGATGATGCGTGACCCATGAAAGGGGCCTCGGTCGTTGATGCGGACCACGACGCTACGTCCGTTCTCCGTGTTGGTGACACGGGCATAGGTCGGAAGCGGCAGCGTCTTGTGGGCGGCGGTCATGGCGTGCATGTCGTAGATCTCGCCCGAGCTGGTCTTGCGCCCGTGGAAGGGCTCGCCGTACCAGGAGGCGAGGCCGCGCTCGACGTGACCACGGCTGTTGCGGAGTGTGAAGAAGCGCTTGCCATGGACCACATAGGAGTCCGGGTTGCCGGATTTGGCGAGCGGTTCGACCTTGGGGACGGCGTCAGGGATACGGGCGATCTCTGGAGGGATCTCGTCGCCGTCGACCAGTTCGCCCTTGCTGGCGCATCCGCCGAGGGTGGCAAGGAGCGTGAGGCAGAGTAGCCAGATCGGGAGTCCCGATCCGAGTCGGCTGGGGGCGCCGTTCCCCATCGGGTTTCGCTGCATGGCGATTGCGATGTCTTGCATCCTGGTCTCTCTCGGTCGTGGCACGATCAGGATCCGGCGAGATGGCGGGCGCGGATCGACTCGCTCAGTTGGTGTACAGCCATTGCGTACAGATTGCTGTGGTTGTAGCGCGTGATGACGTAGAAATTGGTGAGTCCGATCCAGTATTCATCGCCATCCCCGCCATTCAGCGCGTCCCCATCGAGTCGCAACAGGGTTAGCGGTGTCTCCGCTGGCAATGGGGTGCCCCATTCGAATCCGGCGTCGCTGAGCGCTCCGGCGGTCAGGTTGGGGGCGAGCGGGGTCTTCTCGGCGATCGCGAGCGTCTGCGGCGGATCTTGAGGCGCTCGGGTCCGATAGGCGACGGCCTCGTCGGAGCGCCAGCCATGTCGGTTGAAATAGTTGGCGACGCTGCCGATGACGTCGGCGTCGCTGTTCCAGAGATCGCGCCGTCCATCCCCATCGAAATCGACGGCGTAGGCGCGGTAGCTCGATGCGATGAACTGGGGCTTGCCCATGGCGCCGGCATAGGATCCGACCGCCCGGGTTGGATCGATCCCTTCCTCTCGCGTCAGCCGCAGAAATTCATCCAGTTCTCCACGGAAGAAGTCCGCACGCGGCGGATAGGCGAATCCGAGTGTGCTCAGGGCGTCGAGCACCGGATAGGTGCCCACATTGGCGCCATAGTTGGTCTCGACCCCGATGATGGCGACGATGATCTCCTGCTTGACCCCGAAGGTGGCCTCGGCGCGCTCCAGTGTCGCGGCGTTCTCGCTCCAGAAGCGCACGCCCCCGCGAATGCGTTCGGGGGTGAGGAATATCTTGCGGTAGTCGCGCCAGGGCTTGGCCTCGTAGGGGCGTTGGATGGCGTCGATGATGGACTGGCGGTAGCTGGCCCGGGACAGCAGGCCCCGGAGTGTCTCGGCGTCGAATCCCTGTACGCCGCCCATGTCGGCGACGAAGCGCTCGATGCCCGTCCGGTAGGTGTCGTCGGGGGGCTCGGCGCTCGCGGCGATCGAAAATCCGGCGGCGAGTGCCATTCCAGCGACTGTCTTGCAAAGCGGGGTCATGAGAACTCCAGGCAAGGCGCGATTCTAGAATTCACTCGCAGTATATGTGCAAGACAATTCAAATTCAGCGCGATTTCGTCTGTTTATGGGTCTCGATCGACATGAGTATCCCGAATCCGGCCAGCAGCGTCACCATCGAGGTCCCGCCATAGCTGATGAGGGGCAGAGGCACCCCGACCACCGGCAATAGACCCGAGACCATTCCGGTGTTGACGAAGACATAGACGAAAAAGACGAGCGTCAGTCCGCCAGCCAGAAGTCGGCCGAAGTTGTCCTGAGCCTGGACTGCGATGAAGAGGCCGCGCAGGACGATGAAGAGATAGAGCGCCAAAAGGGCCAGGATGCCGGAGAAGCCGAACTCTTCGCCGATGACGGCGAAGATGAAGTCGGTATGGCGTTCGGGCAGGAATTCGAGATGGGACTGGGTGCCGTTGAGCCAGCCCTTGCCCGAGATGCCCCCGGAGCCGATGGCGATCTGCGATTGGATGATGTGGTAGCCGGTACCCAGGGGATCGGACTGAGGATCAAGGAAGGTCAGCACGCGTGCCCGCTGGTAGTCGTGCATCCCGAACCACACCAGGGGGGCGATGGCGGCGGCCAGGAGCGCGAATCCCAGGATCATGCGCCAGCTCAGTCCGGCCATGAAGAGCACCAGGATTCCGGCGCTGGCGACCAGCAGCGAGGTGCCCAGGTCGGGCTGTTTGGCGATCAGTACGACCGGGACCAGGGTCAGGGTGAGCGCCAGGAGGACGCTCGTCGGTCGCGGCGGCAGGGGCCGCGAGGAGAGCAGCCAGGCCAGGGTCATGGGAACGGCGAGCTTGAGCACCTCCGAGGGCTGGAAGCGGAACACCCCGAGATCGAGCCAGCGTTGCGCGCCCTTGCCGATCTCGCCGACGACGAGGACGGCCAGCAGCATGAGGACGCCGATTACGTAGAGTCCGGGCGACCAGCGGCGCAGTGTCTGCGGTGAGATCTGGGCGATGGCGACCATGATGCCGAAGGCGAGCCCCAGTCGGGCGAGCTGGCGCTCGATGATGCCTGCGTTCTGCTCTCCGGCGCTGTAGAGCACGACCAGGCCGAAGCCGCAGAGCGCCAGCAGGGCGACCAATAGGGTGAGATCGATGTGCAGACGTTGGAAAAGCCGGGCGTCTGGCGTTGAGGTATTGGCGCCCAGTCGCGACGAAACGGGTTTAATCCCCATCTTCGGCGCCTCCGGGGGCTGTGAGGCGCGAGCCGCCTAAGAGAACGTCGATGACCTGCCGTGCGATGGGGCCGGCGACGGAGCCCCCGTGTCCGCCGTTCTCGACCATCACCGCCACCGCGATGCGCGGATCCTCGACCGGGGCGAAGGCGATGAAGAGAGCGTGGTCGCGCATGTGCTCCGGCACCTTCGAGCCCTGGTAGGTTTCCTTCTGTCCGATGCTGAAGACCTGCGCGGTGCCGGTTTTGCCCGCGATCCGGTAATCCTTCGATCGGATGCGTTTGGCTGTGCCGCGGGCGCTCTCGACCACCAGGCTCATGTCCTGGATGAGTTCGTCCCAGTTGCTGGGTTTTCCGGCATCGATCTGCCGCGACACCACTGGAAACTCATCCTCGCGCGTCTCTCCTGGCAGACGCTTGGCACGTGCCATACGCGGCTCGATGTAGTGGCCGCGATTGGCCATGGTGGCCGTGGCGACGGCAAGCTGAACCGGTGTCGCCAGGAAGGCGCCCTGGCCGATGCCGACGATGAGCGTTTCGCCCGGATACCAGGGCTTCTGGCGCACCCGCTGCTTCCACTCGGGCGAGGGCAGCAGTCCGGGCAATTCGCCCGAGATGTCGATGCCGCTGCGCTGCCCGAAGCCGAACTCGCTCAGGAAATCGTGCAGTCGTCGGATTCCCATATGGTTGGCGAGCGCATAAAAATAGACGTCGCAGGATTGCACGATCGCCAGCTGCAGGTTGGTGCTTCCGTGCCCGCCACGTCGCCAGCAGCGAAACTTGTGGCTCTGACCTGGGAGCGAGAAATAGCCGGGGCAAAAGGTCGTCTTTTCGGGCGAGGTCATGCCGGTCGCCAGCCCTCCGAGCCCAATGAAGGGCTTGACCGTCGAGCCGGGTGGATACTGACCGCGTACCGCGCGATTGTAGAGCGGCTTGTCCGGGGCGTAGAGCAGTGCGTCGTAATCCTTCTGGCTGATTCCCTGCACGAAGAGGTTGGGGTCGTAGCTCGGGTTGCTGACCAACGCCAGCACGCCGCCGTTGCGCGGATCGATGGCCACCACCGAGCCTTTGAAGGCGCCGAGCGCTTCGGTTGCCGCCCGCTGCAGGTCCATGTCGAGATAGAGCAGCAGGTCTTGTCCGGGTACCGGCGGGGTACTTTCGAGCGTGCGCAGGATACGTCCACGCGCATTGACCTCGACCTGCTGATAACCGACGCGTCCGTGCAGCACGTCCTCGTGCGCCTTCTCGACCCCACCCTTGCCGATGAAATTGGTGCCGGCGTAGTTGCCAGCGTCGATGCTGGTCAGGTCGCGCTCGTTGATACGCCCGACATAGCCGAGCGGATGCGCCGTCAGGTCGGCGAGCGGGTAGGTGCGTATCAGCTCCGCATGGACCTCGACGCCTGGGAAGCGGTGGGCGTCGACGGCGAAGCGCGCGACCTCGGCTGGACTCAGGTTGAGTCGAATGGGTACGCCCTGAAACCGCATCCGTTGGCGCTTGAGGCGCTCGAAACGGGCGCGATCCTTGGCGTCGATGGGCATGAGTTCCGCGAGCGCGTCGATGGTTTCCTGGAGGTTGGGAACCTTCTCGATCGTGATCTCAAGCGAGAAGCTCGGGTGGTTGTCGGCCAGCAGCAGCCCCTTGGCGTCGTAGATGAAGCCGCGCGTCGGTGGGACCGGGAGGATCTTCACCCGGTTGCCTTTGGACAGCACCGAGAAGTGTTCGTACTGCTGGATCTGTAGATGGGCCAGGCGTAGCAGCGTCACTCCGAGTCCGAGGATCACCAGCGCCCCGGCGACGATGGCCCGTACCTTGACGATGCGCTGATCGCGCTTGCGGTCCTCCAGGCTGCTTTCGAGCATGGCTCAATCCGACCCGATGCGCCGCCCGGTGACGCGCAGCACCAGGAACAGCCAGGGCCACACCAGCAGACTGCCGAAGGTTGCGCTCCAATAGCTCAGTGGCGGCATGGGTTGGCCGGTGGCGCCGATCACCCAGAGCGACAACAGGCGTTCGACCAGCAGCAGAATCCAGATGAAGAATGCCTGCTGCCAGAGCGGAAACAGCAGGATGCCCGAGCGCAGCATGCCGGTGAGATAGGCGACCACGGACAGACCGAGGGCGTGCTCGCCCAGCAGGGATCCGGTGAGGACATCCAGCGTCAATCCGGCGGAGAAGGCCCAGAAGACGCCGATGCGTTGCGGCATGCTCAGGCACCAGAAGATGATCGCCAGCGTGACCCATTGAGGGCGGTAATCTCCGATCGACTCGGGCAGCGGCAGGATGGTCAGCAGCATGGCCAAAACTAGGCTCAGGACCACGGGCCAGAGCCTGAGCGGTCGCCTCGCGCGCGTCACTCGGCGCCTCGTGTCTTGGGCGGCTCGCCGGCCAGCGCCTTGGGCTGGGTCCGGTCGTCGAGGGTCCATACCAGCAGGACCTCGCGGCTGCGGTCGATCTTGGCCGTCGGTGCGGCGATCACGGTCGTGAAGGGGTTCGCTGGATCCTGGCGGACCTTGGTGACGCGCGCGACCGGATAGCCGGCGGGGAAGCGGCCGTCGAGGCCGGATGTGACGAGCAGATCGCCGACTCTGACGTCGGCGTTCTTGGGAATGTAGAGCAGTTCCAGCTCATCGCTCAGCCCGGTGCCTGCCGCGATGGTGCGCAGGCCGTTGCGATTGATCTCTACCGGGAGCGCGTGGTCCACGTCGGTGATGAGGAGCACGATCGAGGAGAAGGGCGTGGCCTGGATGACCTGGCCCATGACGGCGTTGGCATCCAGCACCGGTTGTCCGACGAAGACCCCGGATCTGGTGCCCTTGTTGACGACGACCTGCTGGCGGTAGGGCGCCAGTTCGACCGAGCGGATTTCGGCAATCAGTACCCGCTCTCCGACATCGAGCGAGGAACCGAGCAGATCGCGCAGACGCGAGTTCTCGGCCTCCAGCGCCTCGAATTGCTGCAGCCGGGCCTTGAGCACCAGATTCTCGCGATGCAGTTCATCGATGATGCCGCGCAGCTCGCCGCCACTCGTCAGGAGAGCCTTGACCGTTTCGATCAGTTTGGCCGGCTCGCTGGCTGCGATCAGCATCGGATGGATGGCGACCGAGACGGTGGAGCGGATCTGGTCGAGACGGTGATAGCGGTGGTCGGCAATGATCAGTCCAAAGGCGAGCAGCACTGCCGCGATGACGCGGAAGGTGGGAGAGGGTCCTTTGGCGAACAGGGGTTTGATGACGGTCTTCCTCGACTCGGTCTCGGAGCGTAAAGGATTTTGCGAGACTGCCGACGGTTGGCTCTAGGTGGCCGTGCCGGCTCCCTCATGTCCTCACTCGGTGGCGAATAGGCCGGTTTCCTGGGAGTCGAGCAGTTCCAGTGCCCGTCCGCCGCCTCGCGCGACACAGGTCAAGGGATCATCGGCCACCACGACCGGCAGTCCGGTCTCTGCCTCGATGAGTCGGTCGAAATCGCGCAGCAGTGCCCCGCCGCCGGTGAGCACGATGCCGCGTTCCGCCACGTCTGCGCCGAGCTCTGGAGGCGTCTGTTCCAGCGCCATCTTCACCGCCTCGACCACCACCGACAGGGGTTCTTGGAGCGACTCTAGGATCTCGTTGCTGTTGAGGGTGAAGCTGCGCGGAACCCCTTCGGCGAGGCTGCGTCCCTTGACGTCGATCTCCAGCACCTCGCTGCCGGGGAAGGCGGAGCCGATGCTGTGTTTGATGCGCTCCGCCGTCACCTCGCCGATCTGGGTGCCGTAGTTGCGCCGGACGTAATTGATGATGGCGTCATCGAAGGTATCGCCGCCCACGCGCACCGATTCCGAATAGACGATGCCGTTGAGCGAGATGATCGCGACCTCTGAGGTACCGCCGCCGATATCGATCACCATGCAGCCGCGCGGTTCGTGAACCGCCAGCCCGGCGCCGATCGCCGCCGAGATGGGCTCCTCGATGATATAGACCTCGCGGGCGCCGGCTCCAGCGGCGGATTCCTTGATGGCGCGTCGCTCCACCTGGGTCGATCCGCAAGGTACGCAGATGAGTACGCGTGGTCGCGGCTGGAGCATGCGCGACTCGTGGACCTTGTGAATGAAGTATTGGAGCATCTTCTCGGTGACCGTGAAGTCGGCGATGACGCCGTCCTTCATGGGCCGGATCGCGGTGACGTTCTGCGGTGTGCGGCCGAGCATCTGCTTGGCTTCCTCGCCGACCGCCAGCACGGTCTTGCCGCCGCCGGTCTTGTCATGACGAACCGCGACAACCGAGGGTTCGTTCAGCACGATCCCTTGTCCTCGGACATAGATGAGCGTGTTGGCGGTTCCAAGGTCGATCGACAGATCGTTGGCAAACATTCCGCGAATGCTTCGGAAAAACATCTGGTAGTAACCTTCCAGTTGGAGGCGGACGCCAGGCCCACGGTGGCGTCCGGGACCAGCTTGGGAGTCGAGATGCAGGAACGGCAAGACAATTGGGCCGTTAATCTAACAACGCGGCTGAGGATCGGCAAGGAGGATGGCGCGCGCCATGCCGAATGGCTGGTGGCGTGCGGCGCGTGAGTGCGTGAGTTTTCGCCTTCCTCGACCCTATGCTATTTTGACCGGATTTCAGCACACGGCAGGATCGCAATGGCATTGGACCGTTCCGACATCGAGAAGATCGCCCATCTGGCACGTCTGGCGATCGCGCCCGAGCAGACCGAGCGTTATGCATCGGATCTGAGCAACATCCTGGATCTGGTCGCCCAGATGGACGCCATCGACACCAGCCATGTCGAGCCCATGGCGCATCCATTGCACATGGCACAGCGGCTGCGGCCCGATCAACCCACCGAATCGAACCAGCGCGATCACTTCCAGTCCATCGCGCCGCTCACCGAAGACGGACTCTATCTGGTTCCGAAGGTCATCGAATAATGCAGAACAAATCGATCGCCCAATTGGCCGCCGACCTGCGGCTGCGCACCTACTCCAGCGTCGAACTGACCAAGCACTATCTGGAGCGTATCGAACGGCTCGATCCGCGTCTGAACAGCTATGTGACGGTTGCGGCCGACTCGGCCCTGGCCGCCGCCGAGCGCGCCGACCAGATGCTGAAGGCCGGCGATGCCGGCCCGCTCACCGGCATCCCGATCGCCCACAAGGACATTTTCTGCACCCAGGGCATCAAGACCAGCTGCGGCTCGCGCATGCTCGACAACTTCGTCGCCCCCTACGACGCGACCGTCGTCGAGAAGCTGGCGGCGGCCGGCGCCGTGGTGCTCGGCAAGACCAACATGGACGAATTCGCCATGGGGTCGAGCAACGAGACCAGCTTCTACGGACCGGTCAAGAATCCCTGGGACGAGACCAAGGTGCCCGGCGGCTCCTCGGGCGGCTCGGCGGCGGCCGTCGCCGCGCGTCTGTGCGCCGTTGCCACCGGGACCGACACCGGCGGTTCCATCCGCCAGCCGGCGGCGCTGTGCGGCATCACCGGCATCAAGCCGACCTACGGGCGCTGTTCGCGCTGGGGCATGATCGCCTTCGCCTCTTCGCTCGATCAGGCCGGCGTCATGGCGCGCTCCGCTGCGGACGCCGCCTTCATCCTCGACGAGATGGCCGGTTTCGACAGCCGCGATTCCACCAGCGCCGATGTCCCGGTGCCGGACTATGTCGACGCGCTCGACAACGACATCAAAGGGTTGCGGATCGGCTTGCCCAAGGAATACTTCGGCGAGGGACTCGACGCCCGCGTCGGCGCGGCCATTCAGGATGCGATCAAGGAGTACGAGCGGCTCGGTGCAGAGATCGTCGAGATCAGCCTGCCCAACAGCCCGCTCTCGGTGCCGGTCTATTACGTGGTCGCGCCGGCCGAGTGCTCGTCCAACCTGGCCCGTTTCGACGGGGTTCGCTACGGGCACCGCTGCGAGAATCCGGAGGATCTCGAAGACCTCTACAAGCGCAGTCGCGCCGAAGGCTTCGGGGCCGAGGTTCAGCGTCGCATCATGATCGGCGCCTACGTGCTCTCCGCCGGCTACTACGATGCCTATTACCTCAAGGCCCAGAAGATCCGTCATCTCATCGCCGACGATTTCAAGCGCGCCTTCGAGCAGGTCGATGTCATCATGGGACCCACCAGCCCCACCACGGCCTTCCCCATCGGCGACAAGATGGACGATCCGGTGTCCATGTATCTCAACGACATCTACACCATCGCCACCAACCTCGCGGGCCTGCCGGGGATGTCCATTCCCGTTGAGCCAGTCGACGGCATGCCGGTCGGATTGCAGATCATCGGCAACTACTTCGACGAGGCCCGGTTGCTCAACGTCGCACACCAGTACCAGCACGCGACGCATTGGCACCAGGCGGCGCCGACAGGATTCGAGTAAGGACGAATTGGCGTAGGGTGCGATCGCCGAGCCTGTCGCGCCCTATGAATGCCGCTCCGGCGGCTTCCTCTCGGCCTTTCGATTCCATGTCTTGGCGCACTTCGCGCCTTTGCGGTTCAATTCTGATATTCAGGCAGGCCAAGCCATGCAATGGGAAACCGTCATCGGTCTCGAGATCCATACCCAGCTCGCGACCCAATCCAAGATCTTTTCGGGTGCGCCGACCGCCTTCGGTGCCGAACCCAACACCCAGGCATGCGCCATCGATCTGGGGCTGCCGGGCGTGCTGCCGGTGCTCAACGAGCAGGCGGTGACGTTCGCCGTGCGCTTCGGCAAGTCGATCGAGGCCGAGATCGCGCCGCGTTCCATCTTCGCGCGCAAGAATTACTTCTATCCCGATCTGCCGAAGGGCTATCAGATCAGTCAGTACGAGTTGCCGGTGGTCGGCAAGGGGCAGGTCGAGATCGTCCTCGACGACGGCACGGTCAAGACCATCGGTGTGACCCGCGCCCATCTGGAAGAGGATGCGGGCAAGTCGCTGCATGAGGATTTCCAGGGCTTCACCGGCATCGATCTCAACCGCGCCGGCACGCCGCTGCTGGAGATCGTCTCGGAGCCCGATATGCGTTCGCCGCAGGAGGCGGTGGCCTACGCCAAGAAGATTCATCAGATCGTGCGTTACATCGGCATCAGCGACGGCAACATGCAGGAAGGCTCCTTCCGCATGGACGCCAACGTCTCGGTGCGTCCGGTCGGTCAGAAGGAATTCGGCACCCGTGCCGAGATCAAGAACGTCAACTCCTTCCGTTTCCTTGAGAAGGCGATCCAGTTCGAGGTCGAGCGTCAGATCGACCTGATCGAAGGGGGTGGGACCGTGGTCCAGGAGACCCGTCTCTACGATGCGGCCAAGGACGAGACGCGCTCGATGCGGACCAAGGAGGAGGCCAACGATTACCGCTATTTCCCCGACCCGGACCTGCTGCCGGTCGAAATCGACGCGGACTTTTTGGCGCGGGCGATCGCGGATCTTCCAGAACTGCCGGACGCCAAGCGGGCACGTTTCCAGGCCGACTATGGCCTGTCCGAGTACGATGCGGATCTGCTGACCGCGAGCCGCGAGCTGGCCGACTATTTCGAGACGGTCGCGCGCGACAGCGGCGAGCCCAAGCTGGCGGCGAACTGGGTCAGCGGGGAGCTGATGGCGGCCCTCAACAAGACCGAGGTCGAGCTCGGCGCGAGCCCGGTGAGCGCGTCCATGCTGGCCGGTCTGATCGCTCGCATCCAGGACGGTACCGTGTCGGGCAAGCTGGCCAAGCAGGTGTTCGAGGGAATGTGGAACGGCGGCGGCGACGCCGATCAGGTGATCGAGGCCCAGGGCCTCAAACAGATCACGGACACGGGGGCCATCGAGGCCATGATCGATGCCATCATCGCGGCGAATCCGGCCCAGGTGGAGCAGTATCGTTCGGGCAAGGACAAGATCTTCGGTTTCTTCGTCGGTCAGGCGATGAAGCAGAGCGGCGGCAAGGCCAATCCGGCCCAGGTCAACGAGATCCTCAAGCGCAAGCTGCAGGGGTGAGCGCGGACCGGGATGCCGCAGCGATTTCGTCTGCGGCATCCCGGTCGCGAGCGTTTAGGGTGCGAACTTGTAGAGAACGTCGGTGAGTTGTCCGCGCCAGTAGGCGTGGCGACCTTCGGGCAGTATCCAGGCCGCCTCGGCACGTGTCGGCACACGGATCCCGGTGCGGGTCTCATAGTCCCAGAAGCGGCCTTCCCAGGGCGTCTCGATCATGTCTCCATGGGCGAAACGATGACGTGCCTTGGCCCGCACGCTACGGATCATTCCGTTTTCGTCGAATTCGAAGACGAGCGACACGCAGGTGTCGCCGTCGGACAGGGTCGCCTGAGCCGATTCGTCGTCGATCGGTTCCCAGGTGACGCCTTGACTGGGCAGCAGCTTGGTCGGGTACCAGGCCGCCTCGGCCAGGAAGCGCATGAGCTCGCCCTGAGCCAGTCGAGCGCTGCCGCCTTGCTCGCTGACCTTGAACAGTCCAAGGACGGCGGCCTTCGCGAGTCCCTCGCCAGCGATGTAGGCGTCGTGCGCGAAGACCTGGACGCCGGGTGCGCGGCGAATACGGGCGTCCCAGTCGAATCCGGGACGGTGGGTGCTGACGACCTGATTGGATCTGAATGGCGCCCAGCGTTCGCCATGCTCGGCCATGTTGAATTGGCCGGCGTGGCCGAGCTCGGCGACCGCGATCAAGGGTTGTCCGGGCATGAGCACCGTATCGAAGAAACGCTGCACGGGTGGCGGTAGGCCCTCCAGTTCGTCGGGGTTGAAGACCCTGCTGGGCAGTTGGGATCGCGTGCCTTCGAGACGGTTGCGCAACAGGTTTGTTTCCGATTGCCAGCGTGTGATCCCGTAGAGCAGGACCACGACCGGGACGAAGGTGAGGACGAAGAGCAGTGGTAGAATGACGCTGAGTAACATAACCGCTCCTTGGATCGAATGACTGCTTAAGGCCGCATTCGAGCCGGCTGGGTGTCTGTGTCTGGTTTGAAAACGGGCAGCCTAAAAGACGGAACGTTCGGTCGTCCAGTCCTCGACGCGATCCTTGGGGTCGGTTCTGGCGATCCGATCCGGGGCCTCGAATTCGCATGCAAGCCGCGCCTGCTCGGGATTACACTCTCGTCCATCATCCAGCCGTTTCGGACCGCTGGCGGCGTCGGCTCTATCGAGCGCCGTTCAGGCGGAGGGCGGCCGCATCGGAGTCAGCATGGCAGCGCAGATTGCCAGCCGTTCGAGGCTGGAGCATTTCCCCATTGCCTTCTTCGCAATGGTGATGGGATTGACCGGGCTCACCATCGGTTGGGAGAAGGCCCAGGTCATACTGGGACTCGAATGGCCGCTCGCCGACGGACTGCTCGTCCTGGCCGCGAGTGCCTTTGTCCTGCTCGGGACCTTCTATCTGGGCAAGCTGCTGCTGCGCAGCCAGGCCGTCGTCCAGGAGTTGCGGCATCCCATCAAGCTCAATTTTTTTCCAACCATCTCCATCAGCCTGCTGCTGCTCGCAGCGGCCTTTCTCGACCGTCAGCCCTCGGTGAGTTTCGCGTTATGGGGGGCAGGCGCCTCGCTGCATCTGGCCTTCACGCTCTACATCATGAGCGTTTGGATTCATCGCGAGCATTTTCAGGTCCACCACATGAATCCAGCCTGGTTCATCCCCGTGGTCGGAAATGCGCTGGTTCCGATCGCCGGAGTCGGCCTGGGATTCATCGAGGTTTCCTGGTTCTTCTTCAGCATCGGAATGCTGTTCTGGATCGTCTTGCTGACCATCATCTTCAATCGGGTGCTGTTCCATCATCCGATCGAGGAGCGTCTGATGCCGACGCTGTTCATCCTGATCGCGCCGCCATCGGTTGGATTCGTGGCCTACATGCAACTGGTCGAGGGGCTGGACAGCTTCGCTCGGGTGCTCTATTTCGGGGCGTTCTTTCTGACCCTGTTGCTGTTCACCCAGGCGCCGCGCTTTTTGCGCTTGAGTTTCTCGCTGACCTGGTGGGCCTATTCCTTCCCGCTCGCGGCCTTCAGCGTTGCCAGTCTGGTGATGTTCGAGCGCACTGGCGTCGATTTTTACCGCTATCTCGGGGTCGGGATGCTCACCCTGCTGTCCGGCATCGTGCTGTGGCTTTTGACTGCGACCGGTGTCGCGGTGCTCAAGGGCAGGGTCTGTCTCCCCGACCAATGAGCGCCAGCGTGGAAACCCCATTCGCCCACATGGGTCGACGGAAATCACTATGTCCATGACCAATCGGCCGGCCAGATCGAGAACCCTGTTTGCGATCGGCTATCTCTTGCTGACCTTCGTTGCGGGATTGCTGCTCGTCTATCGCGTCGATGACCGACTTGGCATGGATGCCGAGGCGATTCGGCCCCAGGCGTCCTCGCAGCCCGAGATCGCCGAGCCGGTCGCGCAGGCGACATCGACGTCCGCCGCTGCGCCCTCGGAGGATGGCACGCTTGTCGCTCCAGGCGACATACAGAGGAAACTGCGGCGACTGGAGGAGGACGTGGCTTCGCTGCGGCGTCAGCAGGCCGAATCCTTCGAGCGCGAGCATGCACTCATCCTCGAAGAACTGACCTCCATCGCCAAGGCCCACCAGGATCGACTGAACCGGACCCGCGCGCTCTTGAGCGAGACCCAAGAGAACCAGGCGCGATTGGACGCGGACCTTGCCTTCCTGCGGGCGCGTTACACGGAGGAGGGTCTGCTCGTCACTGTGTCGGGGGGCGATCTCGAAGCGATTCGGGCGAGCGGCGTTTCCGAGCGCGTCGCCCGGCTCGCGGATGTCCTCGCCCGCAATCCGCGTCTGCGGCTGTCGTTGCGGGGGCGAATCGATGGCGCTGGTTCCGCATCGGGCGATCGGATCGCCCTGGAGAGCGCCGTGCGCTCGGTCCGCAATCAGTTGGTCGCCCTCGGGGGCGAGGCCGATCGGATCGAGCTGGAGACGCTGGGCGAGGACCGACCGCTCGCCGGGGGCGCGGTGTCCGAAGGGCAGACGCGCGGCGTCTCGGTCGATGTCTATTTCATCTCGCCCTGAGCCGCCCCTGTCTGGCGAGGATAGGCGCGCGAAACGGGCGTCTGGGTGGCGCGGGTCTTATGATCGTCGGCCAGGCTGTGGTTTAATGCCGCTTTAAGGCCGCAGACGACCAACCGATGGCTTCCGAAATCTCCAGCCGCCAGGCTCGGATCGAACGCAATACCTTGGAGACCCAGATCCGGATCGAGATCGATCTCGACGGTAGCGGGTGCTCGCGTTTCCAGACCGGGGTTCCCTTCCTGGACCACATGTTGGATCAGGTCGCGCGTCATGGTCTGATCGATCTCGATATCCAGGCCGTCGGCGATCTGCATATCGATGCGCATCATACGGTCGAGGACATCGGCATCACGCTCGGTCAGGCCCTGGCCAAGGCGCTGGGCGACAAGCGCGGGATCCGTCGCTACGGTCATGCCTACGTGCCCCTGGACGAGGCGCTCTCGCGCGTGGTGATCGATCTCTCGGGCCGTCCCGGACTGGTCTACGAGGTCGACTTCAGTCGCGCCATGATCGGTGCCTTCGATGTCGATCTCTTCGGGGAGTTTTTCCACGGCCTGGTCAACCATGCTGGGATGACGTTGCACGTCGACAATCTGCGTGGGACCAACGCCCATCATCAGGCCGAGACCATCTTCAAGGCCTTCGGTCGCGCGTTGCGCATGGCGGTGGAGCCCGATCCGCGCATGGCGGGCATGACCCCATCGACCAAGGGGGCCTTGTAGGCCCATCCATACTGATCCGATTTTTTCACGAACCGCGAGAGACCCATCCGGTGCTGTTGATCCCCGCTATCGATTTGAAGGACGGGCGCTGTGTGCGCTTGCGCCAAGGCCGCATGGACGACGAGACCATTTTTTCCGACGATCCGGTCGAGATGGCCGGGCGCTGGGTGCGCGAGGGCGCGCGCCGGCTGCATCTGGTCGACCTCAACGGCGCATTCGCCGGCGAACCGGTGAACGGCGAGGCCATTCGTGGCATCGCGGCCGCCTATCCGGATCTGCCGATCCAGGTCGGCGGGGGCATTCGCGACGAGGCGACCATCGAGGCCTATCTCAGTGCCGGCGTGTCTTTCTGCATCATCGGCACCCAGGCGGTGAAGGAGCCCGAGTTCGTCGCCCGCGCCTGTCGCGCCTTCCCGGGGCATGTGATGGTCGGGCTGGACGCCAAGGACGGTCAGGTCGCCATCAAGGGCTGGGCCGAGATCACGCCCTATCGGGTCGAGGAATTGGCCAAACGTTTCGAGAACGACGGCGTCTCGGCCATCGTCTATACGGACATCGGGCGCGACGGCATGCTGAGCGGTCCCAATGTCGAGGCGACCCGCGCCCTGGCCGAGGCTATTCGGACGCCGGTGGTCGCCTCGGGAGGCATCACCGGCATCGAGGATATTCGAGCGCTCGCTGAGGCGGCATCGAGCGGTATTACCGCCGCCATCACCGGGCGTGCCATCTACGAGGGTACGCTCGATTTCG
This sequence comes from Thiorhodococcus fuscus, assembly GCF_042682685.1. Classification (NCBI taxonomy): domain Bacteria; kingdom Pseudomonadati; phylum Pseudomonadota; class Gammaproteobacteria; order Chromatiales; family Chromatiaceae; genus Thiorhodococcus; species Thiorhodococcus fuscus. Next base: position 62,028 of record NZ_JBHUHX010000024.1, on the reverse strand, counting down.
CCGAGGGTCAGCGGCTCGCCGACCGTCTCCGTCAGGCCGGCTGAGCCCGTCTGCGATCGATTCCATCAGGAGCTTCTACGACCATGACTGATGCCTGGCTCGATGCCATCAAATGGGACGCCGACGGGCTGGTTCCCGCCATCGCTCAGGAGGAGGGCACCGGGGTCATCCTGATGATGGCCTGGATGAACCGCGAGGCGCTACGTCTGACGCACGAGACCGGTCACGCGGTCTATTGGTCGCGCTCGCGTGGGCGTCTGTGGCACAAAGGAGAGGAATCCGGCCACCAGCAGAGCGTGCGCGCGCTTCGTATCGATTGCGACGGGGACGTCGTTTTGCTGCAGGTGGAACAGAAAGGCGGGATCGCCTGTCATACCGGGCGCCATAACTGTTTTTTCCGCGAACTGGATGCCAACGGCGACTGGGCAGAAATTTCGCCCGTGCTCCAGGATCCGGATACCATCTATCGCAATCCCTGATTCGGAATCCCCAGATATGACAGATGTCCTGACGCGCCTGGCCGAGGTCCTCGAAGAACGCAAGGCTGCGGACCCGGATTCATCCTATGTCGCGAAGCTCTATGCCAAGGGCTTGGACGCGATCCTCAAGAAGGTGGGCGAGGAGGCGACCGAAACGGTCATGGCGGCCAAGGATGGGGTTCCGGATAAGATCGTGTACGAGGTCGCGGATCTCTGGTTCCACACCTTGGTACTTTTGGCCCACCAGCAACTGAGGCCGGAAGCGGTGCTGGCCGAGTTGGATCGCCGTTTCGGGTTGTCCGGCTTGGAGGAAAAGGCGAGCCGGACCAAGTAAACTTGGATGCTTGTGGCGGTTCGAATCGCGAATAGAGTAGTATTACGCATTGGTTGCGGAGCGTATGGGTCGCCTCTGCGTGCTCGAACCCGCAGGATGCGCCGACGGGCGCGACCGACCCGCCTCAATCTACACTGAACGACAATCGACCAGCCGTTTGCAGGCTGGTCTGGAGATAAAGCATGGGTGCGGGTGGAATCAGTATCTGGCAGCTTCTGATCATTCTGGTGATCGTGGTCTTGCTGTTCGGCACCAAGCGATTGAAGGGCATCGGCTCGGATCTTGGCAGTGCCGTCAAGGGCTTCCGCAGCGCCATGTCTCAGCAGGAATCCGCAGAAGAGAGCGCCCCGCGTGCAGAGCCCTCGGCGCAGACGGATTCCTCCAAGCCGAAGACCGAGGACAAACCCCACGTCTGAGCGCGTCTTGGAGCACGGCGTTATCGATCGGCGTATCGCCTTCGATGCCTACGGTGCCGCGATGAAGGCGGCTTGCCGGCGGCGGTCGACGGAATGCCGTATCCGGCGATGATTGCTGAACGGCGCCCCGTTCGTTCCTTTCGGCTGTCCCGGCCCTCCGTCTAACGCGTTCCAGGCGGTTTCGCGTCCACTGTTTCCTAATCGAAAGAGCGACACCCATGCCCTCTGCGATGCAGCCCGACGATCCGGGCGCTGAACAGCCCTTCCTCTCCCATCTGGTCGAATTGCGCGATCGCATGATCCGCATGTCGATCGCGGTCGGTCTGGTGGTGCTGTTGGTGTTCCCCTTCGCCAACGACCTTTATTCCTTCGTCGCGGCTCCTCTGCTGGCGCAGCTTCCGGTCGGAAACACCATGATCGCCACTCAGGTGGCCTCCCCCTTCCTCACGCCGTTCAAGCTGGCGTTGGTCGGGGCCGTGTTCCTCGCCATGCCCTATCTGCTCTACCAGCTCTGGGCCTTTGTCGCACCCGGGCTCTATCAGCACGAGAAGCGTCTGGCCGTACCGCTGCTGATTTCGAGCATTCTGCTCTTCTACGTCGGCATGGCGTTCGCCTATTTCGTGGTGTTCCCGCTGGTTTTCGCCTTCATGGCCGGGACCACGCCTGCCGGCGTCGAGATGATGACCGACATCTCGTCCTATCTGGATTTCGTGCTGACGCTCTTCTTCGCCTTCGGTCTGGCGTTCGAGATTCCCATCGCGACCATCCTCTTGGTGGCCATCGGTGCCGTGACGCCCGATGCGCTTGCCAGCAAGCGGCCCTACGTGATCGTCGGCGTCTTCGTCATCGGCATGCTACTGACGCCGCCCGACATCATCTCCCAGACCCTGCTGGCCGTGCCCATGTGGCTCCTGTTCGAGCTCGGGGTCTTCTCCTCGCGCATTCTGTTGCGTCAGCGTGAGAAGGAGGGGAGAGGGCCGGACTCGGGTGGGGCCTTGACGACTCCCTCGGTGCCCACGTCTAAGCCCGGTACGACGTCCGGGTCGACGGCTGGCGCTGCGGCTCAGTCGGTTGCGACCGGGTCCTCTGAGCGCTGGAATCCGCTGAGCGAGGATGAGATGGAGGCCGAGCTCGACCTCATCGATGCCGCCGAAGGCGAGTCCCGCGACCAGAACGCCCCCGTTGTCGCACCGTCCGCCGGCGGATCCGTCAATTCGATCGAGGAGAAGATCCGTCGCGCGAATCGGCTGAGGGAGCTGGACAATGAGTTTGCCGCCCGTCAGGTGCTCTACGAGGTCCTGGAGGAAGGGGATGCGGATCAACGCCGGGTTGCGCGCAACATCCTGCTTCAGTTGGATCAAGGCTGATTGGATGACTGTTAGCCGCTCCGTTGATGGCCGTTTCGGTGCGCTACGTCGCACTTTCGCCTCCTGTTCTTGAATCTATGCGCGTATTGCTGTTATCAATGTCTGTGCTGGGATACTATCAATCGTCATTATTGGGCGAAGGGTAGGGTGTGACCGTGGGAGCTGGATCTCAGATTCATTACAAACAGAACCGCCTGAAACAACTGCGGGCGTTCTGTCATGCCGCGCGTACTGGCAGCGTCAGTGCCGCAGCGGAAAAGATCTTTCTCAGTCAGCCGACCGTGTCCCTGCAGATTCAGGCATTGGAGCGTGAATTCGGAACCGTGCTCTTCGAGCGCCGTGGACCGAAGATCAAGCTGACCCCGGAGGGCGATCTGCTGTTCCAGATGGCGGAGCCGCTCGTCGAGGGTATGGACAAGCTCCATGAGACCTTCGCGACCCAATGTGGCCGCGTGGATCAGGGGGTGCTCAACATCGCCGCCGGTGAGTCGACCATTCTCTATATCCTGCCCGATCCCGTGCAGGCCTTTGTCGATCAGTATCCGGGGATCGAACTCAAGCTCCACAACGTGACCGGGCGCGATGGTCTAGCGATGCTGCGGGCGGATGAGGTGGATCTCGCTGTGGGCTCCATGCTGGAGGTCCCGGACGACATCACCTATCGGCCCTTCGTCACCTATCAGCCGACCCTGATCACGCCCAAGAACCATCCTCTCGCGGAAAAAAAGTCCGTTACCCTCGATGAGATCACGCCCTATGGGCTCATCCTGCCTCCACGCCACCTGAGCACCTGGAGAATGGTGGATCTCGTCTTCAAGCAGCACAATCTTGGCTACCGAGTCACCATGGAGGCGGGTGGTTGGGAAGTCATCAAGAAATACGTCGAGCTTGGTCTAGGAATCTCGATCGTGACCGACGTCTGTCTCACAGGTGACGAAAACCTGGGAGTCATCCCCATCGGACAGTATTTCCCCAAACGCAGCTACGGCATCGTGCAACGCCGAGGGAAATTCCTGTCACCTCAGACCAAGTGTTTTATCAAAACGCTGGATCGGGCTTTTGCGGATCGGGTCGTGGAGCCGCAACCCCAAACCGTCGGCGATGCCGAATGGGAAGATGCCTTTCTGGGCTGAGAATCTCGGAAGTCATCTCTGAAGCCAACCACCGGGGACACGGATTCATCGTTCCGTGTTTTACGCCGGACGGCAAACCGACGGCTAAGTTCCCGCATATCGGACGTGTGTAGCCTGCTTGCGCGGGCGAACTTAACCGTCGCCTATCGTACTAACTCTGTGTACAACCAACGAAAGAAGGCTTGTTGAAACCTTACCTACTATGGACCTGACAAAACAAATTGGCCAACGTTTGCGTGCGGCCCGGCAGGAGCAGAAGCTCAGTCTCTCTGACCTTTCCGGTCGTACGAATTCCCTCTCCAAGTCTCGCATCAGCAACTACGAGCAAGGAATTCGCCGGATGGGGCTAGAGGAGGCCCATGAGTTGTCGGTCGCCCTCGGAACTGTAACGCCAACCTATCTGTTGTGCCTCGACGACAAGGATCCGCTGTCGCCGCAGGAGCGTCAGCTGGTGGAACTCTGCCGCCAGACCGACGACCGTGGACGGGAGACGCTCATCAAGCTTGCCGAGGCCGAGGTCGCACTCGGCGTCGCGTCGGAGGAGCCCGTCAGCGAGGACTTCGAGGTTTCGGAGTCTTGATCTAGCGTGCGATTCCGGGCGCATCCGAGGGAGAGCGCCTGGGACCTGCATTCGAAAACACCCGTCGATTCGACGGGTGTTTTTTTGGGCCTTTCTCCAGTCAGGGCGGTTATTTGTAGGCGCCCACACCGCAGAAGAAGCCGCCGTCGTTGGTCATGACGTAGCTGGTCTTCTCGCGAATCTCATCCGAGCCCGGATAGGGCCACTTGTAGTCGACCCAACCTTCGCCAGAGGTCTTTGCAACCTCGATCATGTTCTTGAACAAGGTGTCGCCGTATTTGTTGAAATCCAGCAGGTTCTTGCCGACCAGTTCGGGTTTCATGGCGTGCGAGAGCATGACGCCGTCCATGTCCATGCAGAAGACGTAGAGATCCTTCTCCTTGAAGCCTCCGTCCTCCGCCGCGAAGGCGGCGAACGCCTTTTCTTGTCCCATCGTGTTGACGGCGGTTTGCGCCTTCTGTGACAGGGCTTTGGCCTCGTCGGGGGTCGCCATCTCTCCGGCCAGGGCGAGGTTGAAGGTGCCGCACAGGAGTGCGACGGCCGCGATGGCGGTCGATCTTGAGATCATTCCTGGTTCTCCTCGTCGTTCTTATGTGAGTTCTGTGATGCCCGAAGGCAGAGCGACCATAATATAAAAATTGGGTTATATCTAGCCCGTTTGGAGCGCTCCGTGTCCGGGGCGCATCCTTCGGCGGCGTGGTCTGTACGAGCCGCCTTCCGCGAAATGGGACTCAGCAGATGCGCGGCAGCTGCTCGCCCGCGAGCCAGTCGACGATTCTGCTTCCGCCGAATCCTGTCTCCATCTGCACGAAATGCAGGTCGTCCTCGACGACCGCGCCGATGATCGCGGACTCCGAACCCAAGGGGTGGGCGCGCATCGTCGCCAACAGACGCTCGGCGTGGTCGGCGGGACAGATGGCGATCAGCTTGCCCTCGTTGGCGACGTAAAGCGGGTCGAGTCCCAGCAGCTCGCAGGCCGCAGACACCTCTGACTTGATCGGTATGCACGTCTCGCGGATCTGCATGCCTACGCCGGACTGGAACGCCAGTTCGTTCAAGGTGGTTGCCAGCCCTCCGCGAGTCGGGTCGCGCAAACAGTGGATCTCGGGCACGCTGCCGACCATGGCCGCGACCAGATCGTGCAGGGCGGCCGTGTCGGAGTGGATTTCGGTTGCGAATCCCAGATTTTCTCGTTTCGAGAGGATGGCGACGCCATGATCGCCGATGCTGCCGCTGACCAGAATGGCGTCGCCTGGGCGTGCCAAGTCGCCGGATATCTGGATACCGTCCGGTACCACGCCGATGCCGGTGGTGGTGATGAAGACGCCATCGCCCTTGCCGCGTTCGACCACCTTGGTGTCGCCCGTGACGATCGGTACGCCAGCCGACTGCGCCGCCTCGCCCATGCTCTGGACGATTCGGACCAGATCGTCCAGGGGGAATCCCTCTTCGATGATGAAACCGGCGGACAGATAGAGTGGTCGAGCACCGGCCATGGCGACATCGTTGATGGTTCCGTGCACGGATAGACAGCCGATGTCGCCGCCGGGAAAGAAGAGGGGAGAGATGACGTGCCCGTCAGTGCTCATGACCAGTCTTCCGGGGGGCGGAGAGAAAAGCGCCTGATCGTTGCCCTGGGCGAGCAGATCGTTGTCGAGCGCAGCCTGAAAGACCTCTGCGATGAGTTGCGCCGTGGCTCGGCCGCCGGAGCCGTGACTCATGTCCACAGTGCCCCGTTTCAGGTCCAGTCGGAGAGGAAAGCGTCTGTCTGTCATGGGTGGAGGTGTCGCCGTGGTCTGGGTGAAGTAGGCGCGCCGGTTTGGTCGTTCCTGTCGAGCGCATGTGTTCGCTACGGGGCGATCGCAATCTGCCAGCGTCTCGGCGTCCGTGCAAGTCGAGCCGGGGCGGTTTGCGGCTCGTTGGCATGATGCCCCGGTGCGTCGGGGCCATGATGTTCGTTCAGCCTTTCGGGCCGGCGATCACGCGATTGCGTCCTTCGGATTTGGCTCGGTAGAGCAGTTGGTCGGCGCGCTGAATCAGGGACTCCGCCGTGTCGTTGGGCGCGAGTTCGGTCACGCCGATACTGGTCGATATCGTGCATTCGTCCCCGCAGGGCCTCAGTGTGCCGATCTTTTTGCGCAGGCGTTCGGCGGCGTCGGTTGCGGCGGGGAGCGGGGCGTCCTGCATGTAGAGGATGAATTCCTCGCCGCCGAAACGCCCGGACAGATCCGCGCTGCGCACCTGAGAGACCAGCAGCGCGGCGACCGCGATCAGGACCGCGTCGCCGCCGGCATGTCCGAACCGGTCGTTGATGGTCTTGAAATAATCGAGATCCATCATCAGCAGCGACAGTTGGCGGTTGCGCGTCTGTGCGTGATCGATACTCTGGCGTAGCCGTTCCATGAAATAGCGCCGATTGGCGATTCCGGTCAGCGGATCGGTGTGCGCCAGCTTCTCGGCGCGCGCGTTGGCCGTGAGCAGCTCCTGATTGGTCTTGCGCAGATCCCGCACCAGTCTCGACATCTCGATCGCGAGGTGCCCCATCCGCTCGATGATGTCGCTGTCCTCGGCGTTGGCGAGCTCGCCGATGAGCAGTGCCCCGTCCCCGACCTGATAGGCATGGAACAGAAAAATTTCGCCCGACCTGCGGTCGATCAGGACATGCGTGATCGCCGAGCGTTGAGCCAGACCGGCCTCGATATCCGGCGGTTCGCCGCTCGTGCTGGTGAAGAAGCTTGCGAGTGATTCGCCGTCGGGCCGGGTGAAACCGGCGAAGCGTGAGCGAAAGGCGACATTGGAATCCCGGATCCGGCCTTTTGCGTCCAGCTCGATGACGAGCAGGCGCCCGGAACTCATGACATGGCGGTTCAGCGCCCACAAGAGATCCTTCTCGTGAGCGGGGTCGAGGTTCATGCGGTGGAGGGCAGGGTGCGAGCCCAGTCGACGGCCGACTCGCAGTCCGGGAGGGAGAGATCGGCACCGAGCCATTCGGCCAGGGACGGCGCCGTGAGCAAGGCGCGACCCCCGATCAGGATGCGGGTATCGGATTCCGCCGGGAGCGATGCGCGCAGGGTTTCGATGATCTTGCGTGCGCTCGGTACGTTGCTGGGCAGGCTGATCGACAGGGCGACGAAACGTGGTGAGATGCGCCGAGCCGCCTCGGTGATGCCCTCCAGCGTGGTGTCGCCTGGCAGCAGGGTCACGTTCCAGCCATCCAATTCGAGACAGGCCGAGACCATCCAGGCGCCCAGTTCATGGAACTCATTGGTGACGGGGGCGACGATCGCCTCGCCTCGGTGGGCTGCCGGGAAGGGTAGGGTGTAATAGAGGGTCGAGAGCATCAGATAGGCTGTGGATGTCGCCTGATGCTCCATGGCAACGGAGACGTCGCCGTTCTCCCAGCGCTCGCCGACCTCGAACATCGCGGGATAGACGATGTATTGGAGCAATTTGGGAAAAGGCAGGTCGTTGTCCAGCAGACGATGGCCGTGCTCCAGTGCGCTCAGGTGGTCGCCTGCGAGCAAGGATTCGAGGATCGCGGCGTAGGCCTCATGCAATTCCTGCGGGATCTCCGGTCTTTCGATGCGATAGGACTCGGCGGCATCGATGATGTCTTGGTGCGCATCGAGTATCCAGTCGTACAGATTGAGCAGGCAATGCCTCTCCAGCTCGGGCAGTTGCGCCTGAATCGCCTCCTTCCAGGCCAGGTTCCGGGCGAGGAAATACTCGTAGGGAACGCCTTGCCCATGGTAGGCGTGATAGGACCAGGACAGGACTCGGGTCAGGAGTGCGAAATCGTTCGTGCGCAGGATTCCCGCAACGAGTGCGGCGTGGTTGCGGTGGTTGACTTCGAGCAGGCGGAAGGGATTGCCGTTGAGAAAAGCGGCGATCTGCGGGTGGTTTGCCAGCCGGTTCGAAACCTGAGATGCCAGGGCATCGGCGCGTTCGGCGTAAAGCTGCGCGGCGCCCGGAGGACACGGAATCAGGGCTGCGATTCTGTTGGTGAGCGCGTTGGTCCGATCGGTGCCGATCGATGTGTGCGTGGGCATTGTAAACACGGATCATGCGGATGAGGTTTCATAAGGATCCCTCCAGTGGCTTGTCACGGCGGCGCGACCACTGCGCAGCTAAATCCGTTCTCGTCCTTGGCGCATCCTGATGTCGCAGGCCGGATGTCGGCCGGGCCTGCGGCATGATCCTTTTACGATCGGCTCCAGCGTTTCGTTGCCGTGAGCGACTTCTAGCCCGCGATTATGCTCCGACATGATCGGATCGCCAAAACCGCCGATCCGATCCTTCGGTTCCAACGGCGTCTTCCCGCTGGCTTGAGGAATGCGAGGTCGTCCACGCTAAGAGGCTGCCTGGAAAGCGCCGACGCAAGCCGGCGATCCCAGGGGCATCCAATCCTCGGTGGCTAGACGGCCCGGTAGATGGCTGCGCCATCCTGCCGGAACTCTCGCGCCTTCTCCTTCAGCCCCTCTTCCACCGCCGCCTCGACGTCCTCGATCTGGTGGCTCTGCGCATAGTCGCGCACGTCCTGGGTGATCTTCATGGAACAGAAGTGCGGCCCGCACATGGAGCAGAAATGGGCGACCTTGTGCGAGACGTGCGGCATGGTCTGATCGTGGTACTCGCGGGCGCGGTCGGGGTCGAGCGAGAGGTTGAACTGGTCCTCCCAGCGGAACTCGAAGCGGGCCTTGGAGAGGGCGTTGTCCTGGATCTGGGCGCCTGGCAGGCCCTTGGCCAGATCGGCGGCGTGGGCGGCGATCTTGTAGGTGACGATGCCGTCGCGCACGTCCTGCTTGTCGGGCAGTCCCAGATGTTCCTTGGGGGTGACGTAGCAGAGCATGGCGGTTCCGTACCAGCCGATGTTGGCGGCGCCGATCCCGGAGGTGATGTGGTCGTAGGCCGGCGCGATGTCGGTGACCAGTGGTCCGAGGGTGTAGAAGGGCGCCTCGAAGCAGTCTTTCAGCTCCTTGGTCATGTTCTCCTGGACCATCTGCAGCGGGACGTGGCCCGGACCCTCGATCATGACCTGAACGTCATGCTCCCAGGCGACCTTGGTCAGTTCGCCCAGGGTTTCGAGTTCGGCGAACTGAGCGCGGTCGTTGGCGTCGGCCAGCGAGCCGGGACGCAGTCCGTCGCCCAGACTGAAGGCGACGTCGTAGGCCTTCATGATCTCGCAGATCTCGGCGAAATGGGTGTATAGGAAGTTTTCCTGGTGATGCGCGAGACACCACTTGGCGAGGATGGAGCCGCCGCGCGAAACGATGCCGGTGAGCCGGTCTGCGGTCAGTGGCACGTAGCGCAGCAACACCCCGGCATGGATGGTGAAATAGTCGACGCCCTGTTCGGCCTGCTCGATGAGTGTGTCGCGGACGATTTCCCAGGTCAGCGCCTCCGGCTTGCCGTCCACCTTCTCCAGTGCCTGGTAGATGGGCACGGTGCCGATCGGCATGGGGGCGTTGCGCAGGATCCACTCGCGCGTCTCGTGGATGTTCTTGCCGGTCGACAGATCCATCAGGGTGTCGCCGCCCCAACGCGCCGACCAGACCATCTTTTCCACTTCCTCCTCGATCGAGGAGGTCAGGGCCGAGTTGCCGATGTTGGTGTTGATCTTCACCCGGAAGTTGCGCCCGATGATCATGGGCTCGACCTCGGGGTGGTTGATGTTGGCCGGGATGATGGCGCGTCCGCGCGCGATCTCCTCGCGCACGAATTCGGGGGTGATGGTTTCGGGGAGCGCGGCGCCGAACGACTGACCCGGATGCTGGCGCAGCACCTTGGCGTAGCGCGGATCGGCGCGTAGCTCGTCCAGGCGCATGTTCTCGCGGATGGCGACGTATTCCATCTCGGGCGTGATGATGCCCTGGCGGGCATAGTGCATCTGGGTCACGTTGCGGCCGGATTTGGCGCGGCGCGGCGTGCGCAGATGCTCGAAACGCAGATGGGCCAATTCGGGATCGTTCTGGCGCTCGTGCCCGAAAGCGGAGGAGGGGCCGGTCAGAAGCTCGGTGTCGCCGCGCTCTTCGATCCAGGCGTTACGGACATCCGGCAGGCCGGCGAGTAGGTCGATTCGGGCGTTTGGATCCGTGTACGGCCCCGAGGTATCGTAGACGAACACCGGTGGGTTCTCTTCCTCGCCCTCGTTGGTGTGGGTCGGGGTCAGGGAAACCTCGCGCATGGGCACGCGCAGATCGGGTCTGGATCCGGTGACATGGATTTTGCGCGAGTTAGGGAAGGGCCGCGTGACCTCCTCTGAGAGCTGGGTGGTCTTGCGGACGAAGTCTTGCGGAATGGCGCTCATCTGGTTTCCTCAATAACGAATCGGGCGCGTCATGGCGCCAGGGGCCCATCGGTGGCTCGTTAACTGCCGGATGTCGGGGCGGAGGCCAGGCGCGGCGAGCGGGCGGGTGGAGAGTCGATCGGGCGGAACGCGCGATGATGGCGGGAACGATGTCGTGCGGTCCGGCAACGACATGCACCGCGATCCCGGTCATCTGGGATGCGCGCCCGTCTGCTTTCCTGCGCCAGCATGACCCGGATCAGGTTCGAAGGGTCTTCTCTCAGCCCTGTATCGGCGCGCCTTCTCGCGAAAGGGTCGGGTGAGCGTGGAACTTCCCTCCACCGACCATCCGCTGATGGCGGGTCGACACGGACACCCCCAGCAGTATGACGAGTTTTGAAACTAGCGAAAGGAAGCGGCGATTTCAACCGCAAATCGAGGCGTGTGATTTGCGAAACGGCAACGTGCACATCATGATGAGTTTGGGTGTGGCATGACACTGACACAGGTTACCAAGGATATGAAACCGCCAGAGCAAGCACGACCGGAGACGCCCATCCTCTTTCTGGGCGTCGATTTCCAGCTCCTAGAGGAGCTGAAGCCCATGCTTGAGCCCAAGGGACTGAGACTGATGGGCGTCGATGATCCAAATGGCCTAGCTGCTCTGTGCGCCCGGATCTCGCCGGGCGTTCTCGTCATCGACCTTCCTTTCATTGGTGGGATCGAGAGGCTTCCCGGCGTGACCTCGGGGTTGCCTTCGGAAGAGTGGGCTTGCCCGGTCGTGCTCTGTCTCGCCGGCCGCGACCGTGGCGACGACACCTTGGAGCGCCGTCTGGCGGCCTTGCGCGCCGGGGTCGACAGTTATATGCCGATGCCGTCTTCCTCGCGTCGACTGGCCGACCGCATCTTGCGTCTGAGTGGTGTCTTCGATAGCCGCCGATACCGGATCCTGGTTGTCGAACCTCAGCCGGATCACTCGAAGAAGATCGCCATCACGATCGCCGGTGCGGGCATGGACGTGCTGGTGGCCGAGGATCCGATGAAGACGCTGGATCGGCTCCAGGCATTCCGCCCCAACCTGGTTCTCCTGAGTCAGGACATGCCCGCTGTCTCCGGGGCTGAGCTGGCTGCCATCATTCGCGATCATGACGCGTTCTTTGGTGTGCCCATCCTCTTTCTCTCCACCGAGCGCGATCTGTCGGGACGGTTGGATGCGCTTCGGGCCGGTGGCGATGGCTTCATTCCCAAACCGGTGCGTCGTCACCAGCTGATTGCTGCGATCGAGCAATGCGTGCGCAACTCTCGCTGGTTCCGTGATCGGCGTACCCTGGAAAACCGCCGCGAAAGCGCCAAGGGGTTTTTGCCACGCGATGTCTTTTTGCGCTATCTGGAGGGCTTCGTCGACTCGGGAAAGGTCGCTCGGGAGGGCGTCGGGCTGCTGGTTCTGGAACTCGATCAGCATGCGCGGGCCTTGGAGCGGCTGGGCATCGGCGGCTTCGAGCGCCTGCTGCGGCAGATGGAGGCGATGATCGCCAGCTGCATGGGATCCGATGAGGTCGCGGCTCGGCTGGATGAGCACCGTTACGGCGTGCTCGTCTCGCGTCAGCAGTCCTTGGAGATCGAGCGCTTCGCCTTGGAGCTGTGCGCGCGTCTGTCCGAGGGACTGGGGTTTCGCGGTGGCTCGAAACGGACGGATGTGACCGTCAGTATCGGGGTGGGGTTGCCGACGCCGCCGCTGGATGATGCGGGGACCTTGCTCTCACGTGCCGAACAGGCATTGAAATGGGCCGCCGAGGCGGGAGGGAACCAGTTTCGGTTGTGGTCGTCCACCGAAGGGCTGGGCGAGCTGCCTGGCAGCTTCGGAGTGATTCGGCGGTTGGTCAATGCCGCGCTCAATCACGATGGTCTCCTGCTGCTGTATCAACCCCTGCTTCCGGTCGCCAAACGGGGCGAGGAGTTCTACGAGGCCCAGCTGCGCCTCAAGACCCTGGATGGTGAGCTGGTGACGCCCATGGCGTTTCTCGCCTCGGCCGAGCGCGGTGGTCTGATGGCGAGGATCGATCGCTGGGTCCTGGCCCAGGCGCTGGAGGCGATGAACCGGCATCGCGCCAGCCATCCTCGGATGCGCTTTCTGGTTCATCAGTCGGTCGAGACGCTCGTCGCTCCAGACTGGTTTCCCTGGTTCCGCGAGCAGATCGTGCAGCGCAATCTGGTCCAGCTTTATCCAGTGCTTCAGTTTCAACTCGCCGATGTGCGCCAGAGCCGCTTGGAGGCCAGATCGCTCATGGATCGACTGGGAACCTATGGCATCCAGACCTGTGTCGCCAACGTCATGGGCTCGCGGGAGGATCTTGCGCTGCTGTCAGGGCTCGGGGTCAAGTATGCCAAGCTCTCAATGCAACTGCTGGCGCGGGTCGATCAATCCGAGCTGATGGGGATCGTCCAGGGTCTGCAAGAGCGTGGGGTGATCGTCATCGTGGCCGGTATCGACGATAAGGAGAGTCTGGAGCGTGTCTGGACCTGTCGCCCGGACTTCATCCAGGGGGGCTTCATTCAGTTGCCGGGTTCGGATCTGGATTTCGATTTTAGGCGAGCGACCGCCGAGGACTGAGGGTTGATTTCATCGATATGTCAATGATTTTCAAAGGAACGGACGCCGCCTTGGCCGCGCACACCGGGCGGCTGATTCTGACGCCGTCCGACCCGCATGTCTGTCCTCATCCTCCACTGTTGATCGAGGCGCTGGTCGAGGAGGGCTTCATTGGTGAACGCTTGGGCAGTGAGGGGAGCGCGGCCTTTCGGACCGGGCCGGGATTCCTGAGCCTGGTGGCCTTTACCGGCTGCGCGGTTCGGATCTGCGATGTGCCAGACGCTCGGAGGCCCTTCTGCCACGTGCGCATCTCGTCCGCCTTCGAACATCCGCGCCTGCTGTACGGACGCAATACGCGTGCGCCGCGCTGCAATGCGTGTCGGCATCGATTGGGCGATTGGCGCGACCATGTGAGGCATTGGATGTCCCACTCGCATGCGGGCGTGACCTGTCCGAGTTGCAGGGAAACGCGTCCGCCTTGGTTATGGGATTGGAAGCAGCAAGGTGGATTCGGACGGTTCTTCGTCCAGATCGAGGAGGTGTTCCCGGGAGAGGCCACTCCCACCCATGCGTTGCTCGACGTCCTGACCCGCGCGAGCGGGATGGGATGGCGTCATTTCTATGTGCAGGATTAGCCGCCAGCCGCCAGCCGCCAGCCGCCAGCGATACACTCTTGCTGGTAGCTGGTAGCTGGTAGCTGGTAGCTGGTAGCTGGTAGCTGGTAGCTACATCAACCCCGTTCGTTCAGCCATTTGCCGATCGCGGGGGTGACTTCCTTCTGGGCCTTGCCGCTGACGTAGATGCCGATGTGCCCGCCGGGGAAGGCGAGTTCGGTGTAGTCCTCGGAGCCGATCAGATACTTGAGCGGTTTGGAGGCATCCGGCGGAACCAGGTGGTCCTGCAGGGCGTAGATGTTGAGCACTGGGCAGGTGATGTTCTTGAGGTTCACCTCCTGTCCGCCCAGCATGACGCCGCCTTCGATGAAGCCGTTCTTCTGGTAGAAATCCTTGGTGAACTGGCGGAAGGTTTCGCCGGCCTGATCCGGGCTGTCGAAGATCCACTTTTCCATGCGCAGGAAGTTCTTCACCTTGTCCGCGTCGTCCAGCAGATCGACCATGTTGACGTATTTCTGGCCGGTCAGGCTGAAGGGCTTGAGCGACAGGAAGGTCCAGTTCAGCAGTTCGCCCGGGATGTTGCCCATGGTGTCGACGGCCAGATCGACGTCGATGTTCTGCACCCAGGCGGACAGCAGGTTGTCCGGCGTCTTGAAGTCCACCGGCGTGACCATGGTCACCAGGTTGTTCACCTTCTCCGGGTGCATGGAGGTGTACATGAGGCTGAAGGCGCCGCCCTGGCAGATGCCGAGGATGTTGACCTTGTCGACGTCGTGCGTCTCGCGCAGATGGTCGACGCAGCGGTCGATATAGCCGTTGATGTAGTCGTCCAGGGTCAGGGCGCTGTCGGCCTGATCCGGATAACCCCAGTCGATCAGATAGACGTCCTGACCGGTGGCGAGCAGCCCCTTGATGGTGGAGCGGTTCTCCTGGATGTCGGTCATGTAGGGGCGGTTGACCAACGCATAGATGATCAGCAGGGGTGTGCCCTGCGTTTCGACGCCTTCGGGGGTCTCGTAGCGATAGAGGACCAGCTTGTCCTCGCTATAGACGGCTTGCTTGGGGCTGACTCCGGTGTCGATGGCCTCTGCGTTCAGCAGGTTCTCCATGCCCTGCCCGAGCTTGCGGCTGTAGTCGAACATCTCCTGGGCGAGCCTGTCCGGTCGAATGTCGATGGGAAACATGTCTGTAGTCCTCGCGGTGTTCGTCTCTGTTGCTGTGCCGGATATCGCCACTCAGCTTATTCGCTGGGCGTCGTCTTGGCGGTCGTCTTGCGGCGCGTGGTCGTCTTGGTGGCCGGGGCCGTGCTCTTGAGCGCCGTGGCCGGCTTCGCGGCCGTCACCTTCGCGGGCGTCTTGCCGGCGAGTGCGTCGACCTGCTTCTCCAGCGCCCGCAGTCCTTGGGACAACCGCTTGTTTTCGCGTCGGGTCTCCTGGAGACGATCCTGGAGGGTGCGCACCTCACTGCGGGTGGGCATGTTCATGGCGCCCAAATTTTCATCGACGATGAGCGCGAGGCGCTTCTTGAGGGCCATCTGAGCATTGACCAGGCGTCCGTGGATCCGGGCGTACTCCGGGGTTGCGACCTCGTCGGCGTAGACGGATTCGCAGCAGGTCACCCAGTTGTCATAGAGCGCGCGGGCCGAGTCGATGGTCTTGCCGCTATCGACGACACCTTGGATGTAGTCGCCCATGCGCTCGACCGATTTCATGCCGAGCTTGGAGTAGAAGGCGCTGTATTCCTGGAGCGCGGATTGATACTCCATGGAGCTACGCATCAGCTCTTGATATTGGCTCTGCTCTTCGCGGGTGTAGCCGAGTCCCGGCGCGGAGAGCGCGCGGTCCAGATTGCCCTTGAAGCTCTCGTGCGGCATGTTGCGCAGCATGTCGCCAGGCATCGGCGACATGGAGGACATCATGCGCTGCCAGTTGTCGAGCGGCATCTCCCAGAAGGACATCATGCGCTGCAGCGTGTGATCGCCGTCGTTCAGATTGCCCGAGAAACGCTGTTGCATGTCTTCCAGGGCCTTGGTCCAGAAGGTCATACCGTTGGTGGCGGAGCCGTCGTTGGATTGGGTCGAGAAGGTCTCCGCCATGCGGAAGAACGTCTTGCCTTGCTCCATCATTTTCTCCATGAACGACTTGGAGATATCGGGGGCTGCGGGAGCGAAGGCCTTCCACCAATGGTCGAGCGCGCCCTCCCAGGGTGCGGTCATTTTGGCTTCGCCGTCGAGCCCCATCGCTTTGCGGCTCATGTCGGACCAACTGTCCCAATATTTGCGCTGGAGATCCATCCAGTCGTTGTTGAAAAAGCTTTCATTGCTCATGCGTTTGCCCTCCTCGGGTTGGTATTGTGCAGAAGTTAGCATGCCGATTTGTGCACTGCAACAAAGGTGCGTAGAATCCTGTCCAAATAGACTTCGATCTATACTCGACCACTCCCCAATGATGCAGAGAGGACATGCTTAACATGAGCGAGAACATCGTCATCGTCGATGCTGGACGCACCGCAATCGGGACCTTCGGAGGTTCCTTGTCGTCCCTTCCCGCGACCGAGCTGGGTACCACTGTGCTCAAGGCGCTGTTGGCGCGTACCGGAATCGCCCCCGACCAGATCGACGAGGTCATCCTCGGCCAGGTGTTGACTGCAGGTGTCGGTCAGAATCCCGCTCGGCAGACGACCCTCAAGGCCGGTTTGCCGCACTCCGTTCCGGCCATGACCATCAACAAGGTCTGCGGCAGCGGTCTCAAGGCCGTTCACCTGGCCATGCAGGCGGTCGCCTGTGGGGATGCCGACATCGTCATCGCCGGCGGCCAGGAGTGCATGAGCCAGTCCAGCCACGTCCTGCCTCGCTCGCGCGACGGTCAGCGCATGGGTGACTGGAAGCTGGTGGACACCATGATCGTCGACGGCCTCTGGGATGCCTTCAATCAGTATCACATGGGTGTTACGGCTGAGAACATCGCCAAGCAGTTCTGCTTCACTCGCGAGGCTCAGGACACCTTCGCCGCCGAGTCACAGCAGAAGGCCGAGGCGGCGATCAAGGCCGGTCGCTTCAAGGACGAGATCGTTCCCGTCTCCATTCCGCAGCGCAAAGGCGATCCGTTGGTGTTCGACACCGACGAATTCCCGCGCGCCGGGACCACGGCCGAGGGGTTGGGCAAGCTGCGTCCGGCCTTCGATAAGGAGGGTACCGTGACTGCCGGCAACGCCTCCGGCATCAACGACGGCGCCGCCATGGTGGTGGTGATGAAGGAGTCCAAGGCGAAGGAACTGGGTCTCAAGCCGATGGCGCGCATCGTTGCGTTCGCCAGCGCAGGTGTGGATCCGGCCGTCATGGGCACCGGTCCCATCCCGGCTTCCACCAAGTGCCTGGAGAAGGCAGGCTGGACGCCGGCCGATCTGGACCTGATCGAGGCCAACGAAGCCTTCGCCGCTCAGGCCATGTCGGTCAACAAGGAGATGGGTTGGGATCTGAGTAAGGTGAACGTCAATGGCGGCGCCATCTCGCTCGGCCACCCGATCGGTGCCTCCGGCGCTCGCGTGCTCGTGACCCTGCTCCACGAGATGCAGCGCCGCGATGCCAAGAAGGGTCTCGCGACCCTGTGTATCGGTGGTGGTCAGGGCGTCGCCCTCGCCGTCGAGCGTCTCTGACCGCAGTGGTGGGGGGNNNNCGCCTCGTCGGCGACCGCCGACGAGGCGCCTTCGCGAGTGGAGTACACTTGCATCATTCACTCGCCCACGCAGATCAGGTGCCCATGAACAGCGAGCGCATCATCAAGAAGTATCCGAACCGCCGTCTCTATGACACCGAGGTCAGCCGTTACATCACACTGTCCGACGTGCGCGAGCTCGTCATGGGTCGTGTCAGCTTCAAGGTGGTCGATACCGCTAACGACAACGACATCACCCGCTCGATTTTGCTGCAGATCATGTTGGAGGAGGAGGCCGGCGGCGCGCCTCTGTTCAGTGCCCCCATGCTGGCGCAGATCATCCGTTTTTACGGCGGCACGCTACAGGGGATCTTCGCTCGCTATCTCGAAACCTCGCTCAATCTCTTCGCCAAGCAGCAGCAAGAGGTGACCCAGGCCTGGACCGACACCCCGTTCGACACCGTGACGCGTCTGACCCAGAAGAACGTTGAGATCTGGGCCGAGCTCCAGGACGATCTCCTGCGGGCCGCCGGATTCGGCCTTTCAGGCGAGCGCAAGAAGAAGGGCGAGGATCCGTCCTGATCCGAGCGCTTCGAGGCGCCCGTTACGCTTCGATCCGGTTCAGCCGAAGACGCGATCCGCGCTCGGTTTCGCCCCTCGGCTGCCCGTGCGGGGTTGGCCCCGTTCTTTCCTTCAGCTCGGCGGCGTGTCCTCGATCATTGCGGCGAGCTTGTTGATTTCCTGAATCGATAGCACGCGCGCCTGGTCGAGCACGATCACGAAGCGGTCTTGGGACTTCCACATGCCCTGGATGAAATCGACCCGGATCTTGGCGCCGAACCTCGGCGGTGGTTCCAGGTCGCTCGCCGGGATGTCGCTGACGGCGTTGACACCATCGACCACGATGCCCATGTCCTGCACGCCCGCCTCCTCATGCAGTTCGACGATGACCACGCAGGTGCGCTCGCCGATGACGGTGGAGGGCTCGCCGAAGCGCGCGGCCAGATCGATCACCGGCACGACCCTTCCTCGCAGGTTGATGACGCCGCGAATGAATTCCGGCATGCCAGGGATCGGGGTCACGCTACCGTACTCGATGATCTCCTTGACCCCCAGCAGGGGGATGGCGAATGGTTCTCCGCGCAGATTGAAGATGAGGTACTGAGCCTTCTCCTGTCCGCTCTCGGTTGAGGTTTCACGTGTCATGAGCGCCTCTCAGAAAGGGATGAATTCATCATTGCCCGATTTGCGCTCTTCCGCTCCGACGCGCAACGCGGGGGCAGATGCGGCCGAAGCCTTTGTGGGAGCTGGATTCGTCACCATCGCGTGCGTGCCCGCGACCCGGAAGAAGGCCATCAGCTCCTGCAGTTGCTGGGCCTGACCGGTCATCTCTTCGGCCGTTGCGGCGAGTTCCTCGCTCCCGGAGGCCGTGCTCTGGGTGGCCTGATTGACCTGACTCACCGCGCTGTTGATTTGGGACACCCCAGTCGTCTGCTCATTGCTGGCCGCCGCGATTTCCTGGACCAGGTCGGCAGTCTTGATGATGGAGGGAACCATCTCATCCAATAGCTTTCCGGCGCGCTCGGCACGGTCCACGCTGCTGCCGGCCAGATCCCCGATCTCCTGGGCCGCGCTCTGGGAACGCTCGGCCAGGTTGCGCACCTCCGCTGCGACCACCGCGAATCCCTTGCCGTGCTCGCCCGCGCGGGCCGCCTCGATGGCCGCGTTGAAGGCCAGCAGATTGGTTTTGTAGGCGATGTCGTCGATGATCTTGATCTTGACCGCGATCTCGCGCATCGCCTGTACGGTATCGCGCACCGCCGTGCCGCCTTCCTCCGCCTCCCGCGCGGCCTGGGTCGCGATGCCGTTGGTGATCTGGGCGTTTTCGGTGTTCTGGGCGATCGAGGCCGACATCTGTTCGACCGACGCTGAAGTTTCTTCCATGCTGGCGGCCTGCTCGGACGCCCCTTGCGAGAGGCTCTGCGAGGTTGCGGATACCTGCCCCGCAGCGTTGTTGAGGGCGTCGGCCGAGGAGCGGACCTGACCGATGGTGTCGCCCAGTTTGTTCACAGTGGTGTTGAGCGCGTTTTTGAGCTGCTCGAAGTCGCCCTGGTAGCTCGTTTTGATGGTCTGGCTCAGATCGCCCTCCGCCATCGCCCCCAGCACGCGCTGAATTTCCGTGATCGGAACCACGAACGATTCCATGGTCTCGTTGATGCCTTGAACCATGGCGCGGAAGTCGCCTTGATGCACCTCGGCGTCCGCACGCGCGCTCAAGCGCCCCTCGGTCACGGCTTGGTTCAGCAGCCTGGCGTCGGCGATCATGGCGCGCAGGCTGCCCTGCACCGTCTTTAGTGCCGCCAACAGACTGGAGTCGTCATTCTCCCGCGTCTTCAGCTCCTGTGACAGATCGCCCACCGCGAAGCGCTGGGCGACTGCTGCGGCCTCCGACGGATCGGCGCCGAGTTGCCGCATCAGGCTGCGCACGATGACGACGCCGGTGATGATGCCGAGCAGGGCTGCGATCAGGATGGCGCCTATGATCCAGTTTCTAGCCTGAGCGTACATGACGTCGCCGTTCTCGCTGGCGGCATTGCCGCCGGCGATGTTCAGGTCAACCAGCTTTTCCAGGTTGGCCGAATAGGCGTCGAACAGCGATTGGGATTCGCCGTTCATGATGGCCATCGCCTCGTCGGTGCGCATTGCGCGTGATAGAGGAATCATGCGCGAGTCGGCATCCATGTAGGCGTCGAACTGTTTTGCGAACGCCTCATAGAGTGCTCGCTCCTCCTCGGACGAGATGAGTTTGACATAGGCGTCACGGGCCTTGAACAGCGATGCCTTGATGCTGTCCATCTGTTTTTCGAGGCTGGCGATCTGGGCCGGATCCTCGGAGAGGACGTGCTGCAGCTCGGCGATGCGGAAATCCGAGGTCTTGGTGTTCATCGACTGGACGTAGCGGATGCTGGGCATCCAGTTGACGGTGATTTCGGTAGAGGCTTGATTGACCTTACCCATCTGGAGGATGGCAAACCCCCCCGTGGCGGCCGCCAGCAGAATGAGCAGGCCAAAGCCAATGGCGAGTTTGGTGCGTAGTTTCATCGTCTTGAACATGGGGCTTTCCATTCCTCTAAAAGAAAAGGCGCTGAATCAAAGCGTGTTTTTGGACTCTGTTCGTGGTCCCGTTCTTGTTTTGCTGCGGGCTAGATCAGGTGTTCGCTGTCCCGTCAGCCTGTTTACGTTTCGACGCGCGTCGTCGTTACTTCATCACCTCGAAGCGGTCGTGAGATGCCCGCTCGCCGCTTCCCTGCGCTCCGCCTGATCGACCAGGACGGGTACATCCAGAATCAGTCCGACCTGTCCGACATCCAAGACGGTGCAGCCACTGATCCACTTGAGCGCGGAGAACACCTCTCCCAGCGGCTTGATCACGGTCTGCAATTCGCCCAACAGTCTGTCGACCACCAGGCCGGCCTTCTTGCCCGCGTAGCTCACGACCACGACGCTCTGGCGTGCGGGCCTCTCCGATGCGTCGTGCAGCAGGTCTCGCAGGCGCAGAAACGGCAGAACCTCGCCACGTAGGTCGAGATAGTCCCGCCGCCCCACTTCGCTGAGTTCCATGCACTCCTCCACCGTATCCAGAGGCACGACGTAGCGTGCATCGCCCACGGACACCAGGAAACCGTCGATGATGGCCAGGGTGAGCGGCATGCGCAGACGTACCGTCGCACCCTGTCCGGGCCGGTTTTCGAGCTCGACCGTTCCACGCAGGTCCTCAATGGTGCGCTTGACCACGTCCATGCCCACGCCACGCCCGGAGAGGTTGGAAACCTGCTCGGCGGTGGAGAATCCTGGAGCGAAGATCAGCTGGAAGACATCCTGATCCGGGAGCCCCTCGACGCTGTCGATGAGTCCGCGCTCGATCGCCTTGTTCGCAATGCGTTGTCGGTCGAGGCCGCGTCCGTCGTCCGAGAGTTCGATGAGAATGCAGCCGTTTTCGTGATGGGCGTTGAGCTGCAGGCGTCCCAGTGGATTCTTCCCTGCTGCCTGGCGCTCCTCTGGGGTCTCGATGGCGTGATCGATGGCGTTGCGCACCAGATGGGTGAGCGGATCGCCGATGCGGTCGACCACGGTCTTGTCGAGTTCCGTCTCGCCACCGCTGATCACCAGTTCGATTTGCTTGCCAAGCTCTTGCGACAGGTCATGGACCACCCGCTGGAAGCGGCTGAAGGTGCCGCCGATCGGTACCATACGCAGACCGAGCGCGGCATCCCGCACCTCTTCGATGAAGCGGGAGCTGGTGGCGACCGCCTCCTGTAGGGCGCGATCGTTGGAGTGGCTGGCCCTGAGCGTGGTCACGGTGCTTGAGATCACCAGCTCGCCCACCAGATCGACCAGGCGGTCCAACTTGTCGGCCTCCACCCGCACGTAGCGCTCTCCGCCGGTTCGACCGGCGTGCATCTGTCGGCCCAGCGCGGCATTCACCGCCTCGCGCGGGGCGAGTCCTTGTTCGACCAGAATTTCACCGAGCGGCTTGGCCGGCGAGTCGATCACCTGGATCCCCATGGCGGCGGCCAGTTCGTGGCGGGTCAGCACCCCGGTGCTCACCAGGATCTCGCCGAGCTTGTCGTGGCCCTCGGGCAGCGCCTGAATCAGTTCGGCCCATTGCGCCGGCTTGCTGCCGGGTGGGATCAGGTGGACCTGGCTGCTCTCGCGAATGAACTCGAAGGCGGCGTCGATCGCCTGCTTGTCCGCCTCGGTCTTGAGGTCGATCTCGAATCCCAGGTAGCAGCTCGTTGGATCCATCCGTTCGGCGTGTGGAAGTGCGTCATCGAGCGTGGTGACGCTGATCAGCTCGCCGAGCGTGCCGAGGTAGCGCAGGATGGATAATGGGTCCATGCCGTCGCGGAAGAGTTCTTGGCCGCAGCGCAGCGAGATGTGCCAGGCATCGTCGCTGGCGCGGGTGTCGCCAGGAGCGCCGCCGAGCCACGCATGCAATTGCGCGGTGAGGGCGTCTCCTTGGGCCATAAGATCGGCAGGTGCATCCTCGTCCGGCGTGCTTTGCACCAAGGCGGCGATATGGTCGTGGCATCGCAGCAGCAAGGGCACCAGTGTGGCGTCGATCGGTTGTTGACCTGAGCGCACCGCTTCGAGCAGGGTCTCTACCTCGTGGGCGAAGGCGACCACTGTGTCCAGCCCGAACATGCCGCTCGAGCCCTTGATGGTATGGGCGCTGCGAAAGATCGCGTCGATCAGGTCGGGGTCTTCTCGTCCTGCCTCGAGCGCCAGCAAGGCGCGCTCCATTTCCTCCAGAAGTTCTTGGCTCTCGACGGTGTAGGTTTGCAGGGCTGCGGTCAGGTCCAGGGTCATGGCAGCTCCTCGGTCAGATGTGACAGGCCGCAGAGGTCCAGAATTTCGGTGACCGCCTCGCTCGGGGCGGTCAGGCGGGTGCCGGCGTCGCGATGGGAGAGCATTAGAAGCTGTAGGCCAGATCCGTCGCATTCCGTGACGCCTGAGAGATCGACTGTGGCTCCGGGCTGGGCCAGCAGGCGTTCCTTGATCTCGTCCACCTCGTAGATGGTCAGCGGTCCGCTTAGACACAGCCGATGGTGTTCGTCGTCTTCTAGGATGCTCATCGCTTTTCCTTTTAAGGTGGCCTCAATTCGCCTGGGAAGAATGCGATCTTCCGGCCTGGTCGCTGATGTGCGATCCGAGACCTGGGGCGTGGCGTGTCGGCTGTTTGCTGGGGCAGAGTGTATTTCCAGTCGTCGATCTATCTGTGATTCTAGTCACGATTCGTGATCGCTCATTGTGGGTGGAAATTGGGTGTGCGCCGAAATCGCGATGGTGATCGCATTTGGCCGAATGTGGTGTCTGGTCAGTCGGGCAATCAAGACGTCTGTTGGTGGAGCAGGCCATGGCGGGTCATAATCGTCGGACGCAAAAGGTCTGTTCGACTGGGGGAGTTGGGCGTGGATACCGTTGCCGTGATCGATTTCGAGACCACTGGACTGTCGCCGGCGCGGGGTGATCGACCGACCGAGATCGCGGCGGTTCTGGTGGCGGAGGGACGGATCGTCGACCGCTACCAAAGTCTCATGAATGCGGGGCTTCCGGTGCCGCCCTTCATCGAGCGTCTGACCGGCATTTCGACCGCCATGTTGCGTCGTGCGCCACCGGTCGAGCAGGTGATGGCTGAGGTGGCCGATTTTGTCGGAACGGTTCCGCTCATCGCGCACAATGCGGCATTCGACAGCGCCTTCTGGGATGCCGAGCTGAGCCGGCTCGGCCGTCAGCGCAGCCAGTCATTCGTCTGTACCCTGCTGGTGGCGCGGCGGGTTCTGCCTCGGGCGCCGAGTTACAAGCTCGGCGCACTCCTCGCCTCTTTCGGTTTGCCCACTGCTGAGCCCGCTCACCGGGCGCTGGCCGATGCGGAAATGGCCTGCCATCTGACGCTCCGCCTGGAGCAGGAACTGATCGAGCGGTTGCAGTGCGTTTCGGTAACGCACGATTTGCTGAGACGGATCCAGCGCATGCCCAAGAGTCAGTTGCAGACCCGTTTGGCCGGAGGGGGCAAGGGGTTGCCGATTCGCGCAGGGCTTTAGCGATCGGGCGGGGTGCGCCATGAAGGATGACGCCGATTCAAGGTCTCCGTGGTCGAGACAGTCGGGCGTCTTTACTGAGCGATAGCCGTTTTCATCATGGTGAAGTTGGCGATGATTGCTACGGGTGCGTCTGTGCGTGAGGGAATGTCTTGATTCGGATCTTTATATTTTGCTGGCTCAATGAAAAAAATTGCGAAATCACTGTTGACTCGGCTGGTCTAGACGAATATTGTGCAACGCAACATTGCTGCACTGCACAAACCACGGAGAGATTGCGATGAGCACCAACGATAGCATCAAGACCATGAACGATTTGACCAACAAGACCGTTGAGCGCTTGACCAGCCTGGGCGAACTGAACGTGCGCATCTTCGAGAAGATGGCTAGCCGCCAGATGGATGTCGTGAGCCTGTACATGGATCATTCCATGCGCATCATGAACCTGGCTACCGAGTCCAAGGGCTACAACGATTTCTTCAAGGGCCAGGTCGAAGCGACCAAGGAACTGAGCGAGCGTGTGATGGCCGAAGGCAAGACCACCATGCAATTGGCCAACGAGGCTCGTGACGACTATCGCGCTTGGTTCGAGAAGAACCTGGCCGAGGTCAGCTCCGACCTGCAGAAGAGCGTTCCGGCGAACGCTTAAGCGAGTCATCGTATCGAAGTCCAGGGACGGACTACCATTTGCAATGACTCCTGTTGACAGGAATCATTGCAAATGGATGAGGGGCTTCACCCCGTGTTGGGGGTGGTAGTAAGGTACAGCTCTCGTCGTTTCAATCGCAAACGGTATCTTCTGGAGGAATTGCATGGCTCGCATCGCTCTCGTCACTGGTGGCATCGGCGGTCTTGGTACCGCGATTTGCACACGCCTCGCGAAGGATGGCTGCACTGTCGTGGCGAACCATCATCCGTCGGAGGCCGAGGCCGCCGAAGCTTGGAAGAAAGAGCGGGCTGCCGAGGGCGTCGACATTGCGACCATCGCCGCCGACGTTTCCTCCTACGAGGATTGCGTCCGCATGATCCAAGAGATCGGCGAGCAGCAGGGGCCGGTCGACATCCTGGTGAACTGCGCTGGAATCACGCGCGACAAGACCTTCAAAAAGATGGAATTGGCGCATTGGCAGGCTGTGATCAACGTCAACCTCAGCAGTGTGTTCAACGTCACACGTCCGGTTTGGGAAGGGATGTTGGAGCGCGGTTTTGGGCGTATCATTAACATCTCCTCCGTCAATGGGCAGCGTGGTCAGTTCGGTCAGGCCAACTACTCCGCAGCCAAGGCGGGTATGCATGGCTTTACCATGGCCCTCGCTCAAGAAGGCGCGGCCAAGGGCATCACGGTGAATACCGTCTCTCCGGGCTACACCGAGACGGCCATGACCTTGGCGATGGACGATAATGTCCGTAACAGCATCATCGGAGGCATTCCGATGCGCCGCATGGCTCAGCCGAGCGAGATTGCGGCCGCGATCGCCTTCCTGGTGAGCGATGATGCAGCTTATGTGACGGGTGCGAACCTGCCTGTCAACGGCGGCCTCTTCATGCACTGATTTGCCGGTCGGCTAGTCCCTGAGTCTAGCCACCAACAGAACGTTTTTTTCGAGTCCTCCTCGTCTCTCTCATCATGAGACGTTTCCAGCCCGGCTCCCCGCCGGGCTTTTTTTTGCTTTCGTTTTGCCCGAGATTCCGAAGATGATCGAATCCCGTGATTTGGTCGCCTATTGCGACCGTCTGCTCGACGCCGGACGTTTCTCCGACTACGCCCCCAATGGTCTGCAGGTCGAGGGGGATCGTCCGATACGCTCTCTCGTGACTGGCGTGACCGCGAGCGCCGCACTCATCGATGCCGCTATCCAGGAAGGCGCGGATGCCATCCTGGTGCATCATGGTTGGTTCTGGAAGAATGAGAATCCCTGCTTGACTGGAATCAAGGGGCGGCGCGCGCGCGCCATCCTGGAGGCGGGGATCGCTCTGCTGGCCTACCATCTTCCGCTCGATGCCCATGCCGAGCTTGGCAACAATGCGCGGCTCGCGGTCGAGCTCGACATCCGTAACGCGGAACCAACGGGGATTGGCAACGGTCTAGTGTGGGTCGGTCGGCTATCTGCTCCTATGACCGCTGAGTCGTTCGCCAACGAAGTGACGCAACGGTTGGGGCGGGAGCCTGTGATGGTCGGTCGACGCTTGGGGCAACTCGAGCGAATCGCATGGTGTTCCGGCGGGGGGCAGGGATATCTGGAGCAGGCGGTCGCGTTGGGGGCTGACGTCTTCTTGAGCGGCGAACTCTCCGAGCAGACCGCGCATGTGGCGCGGGAGTCGGATGTCTGCTATCTCGCCGCCGGTCATCACGCCACAGAGCGTTATGGTGTTCAGGCGCTCGGTACACATCTGGCCGAGCACTTTGGTCTGCGACATCATTACATCGAGATCGATAATCCAGCTTGATCGGCTAAGGTCATGGCTTATAGACCTACAGGTTTTAGGCTTTATTCCTTGACCTATCCTGCTGGAATCGAAGAGAATGCGCGGTCGATTTTATAGTCAATCGTCATATTCTCAACCCTTTCCACCTGAACGTTTCATCCAAGCTGCGTGGGGTGCTTGCCTGGGATGCCTTGGGCAGTGCTCGCATCAGCCGGGGGATATTGGCCTATGAGCGCGCAAGGCGTGAATACAAGTAGGCGACGAGTGCTCGTCGCCGCGACCAGCGTGGTCGGTGCCGTGGGTGCCGGTTACGCGCTCGTACCGTTCGTCGCATCAATGAACCCGAGCGCCCGTGCTCGGGCAGCCGGTGCGCCGGTCGAGGCGGACATCAGTAAGCTGGAGCCGGGAGCGCTGCTGCGCGTCAAATGGCGCGGCAAGCCGGTCTGGGTGGTGCACCGCACGCCCGAGATGATCGAGGCGCTGCCGAGCAACGACCCCAGACTGGTCGACCCCACTTCCGAAGTAGATCACCAGCCGTCCTATTGCAAGAACCCCACGCGCTCGATCAAGCCGGAATATCTGGTGGCCATCGGTATCTGTACCCATTTGGGCTGTTCGCCGACGTATCGTCCCGAGTTCGCGCCGGATGATCTCGGACCCGAATGGAAGGGCGGCTTCCACTGCCCCTGCCATGGCTCGCGTTTCGATCTGGCGGCTCGCGTGTTCAAGAACGTGCCGGCACCGACCAACCTCTGGATTCCGAAGCACGTCTATCTCAACGATACCACCATCCTGATTGGTGAAGATCGAGGAACGGCCTGATGAGTGCTGAAAAGACCGAAAACCTCAGTTGGATCGACAAGCGATTCCCACTCACGGAGACCTGGCGCGCCCACCTCTCCGAATATTTCGCCCCGAAGAACCTCAACTTCTGGTCCTTCTTCGGCTCCCTGGCCATCCTGACGCTCGTCATGCAGATCGTCACCGGTATCTGGCTGGCCATGAACTACAAGCCGGATGCGACCCTCGCCTTCGCATCGGTCGAATACATCATGCGCGATGTCGACTGGGGCTGGCTGATCCGCTACATGCACTCCACCGGTGCCTCGGCCTTCTTCATCGTCATCTACATGCACATGTTCCGTGCCTTGCTGTGGGGCTCCTACCGCAAGCCGCGCGAGCTCTTGTGGATGATCGGTGTGGTCATCTATCTGGCGATGATGGCAACCGCCTTCTTCGGCTATCTGCTTCCCTGGGGGCAGATGTCCTACTGGGGTGCGCAGGTTATCGTCAACCTCTTTGCGGCGGTGCCGGTGATCGGTGACGACCTCTCGGTCTGGGTGCGTGGCGACTACGTGATCTCCGACGCGACCCTGAATCGCTTCTTCGCGTTCCACTTCCTGCTGCCCTTCGTGCTCGTCGGTCTGGTGTTCCTGCACATCGTTGCGCTGCACCACGTCGGCTCGAACAACCCCGACGGTATCGAGATCAAGCAAGGTCCGAAAGGCAACCGCTGGAGCGACAAGGCCCCGGCCGATGGCATTCCCTTCCATCCCTACTACACCGTCAAGGATCTGATGGGCGTCGTGGTCTTCCTGGCGCTGTTCGCCCTGGTCATGTTCTTCATGCCAACCTTCGGCGGCATCTTCCTCGAAGCCCCGAACTTCCAGCCCGCCAACCCGATGCAGACTCCGCCGCACATTGCGCCGGTCTGGTACTTCACGCCCTTCTACGCCATGCTGCGTGCGATTCCGCCGATGTGGAACTCCCAGTTCCCTGGCGTCGTCGTCATGTTCTCGGCGATTCTTATCATGTTCGCCCTGCCTTGGCTCGATCGCAGCCCAGTGAAATCGATGCGCTACAAGGGACCCCTGTTCAAGGGTGCGCTGGCCATCTTCGCCGTGTCCTTCGTGGTATTGGCGTGGTTGGGTATGCAGCCCGCATCGGACTTCTATACCCTGCTTTCGCAGATCTTCACCGGGCTGTATTTCGCCTTCTTCCTGTTGATGCCGATCTATAGCTCGATCGATAAGACCAAGCCCGTCCCAGAGAGGGTGACCTCATGAGAAAAGTGATCATCGCCGCCCTGTTGCTCTTGGCTCCGGGCTTGTTGCTGGCTTCAGAGACCGCTCACCTCGAGAATGCCCACATCGATCTGCGCGATCAGGCCTCGTTGCAGCGTGGCGCGAAGTATTTCGTCAACTACTGCTTGGGCTGCCATTCGCTGCAGTACATGCGCTACAACCGTCTGGCAGAGGATTTGGGTATCGACGCGGTCTCGCTGCGCGAGAATCTGATCTTCGGCGACGCCAAGCCGGGCGATCTCATGACCAAGTCGATGCGCGACGAGGACGCCCTCAAGTGGTTCGGCGTGGTTCCGCCAGATCTGACTCTGGTCACCCGCTGGCGCTCTCCGGATTGGGTCTACACCTATCTGAAGAGCTTCTACTTGGACGATACCCGTCCGTACGGCGTGAACAACGTTCTCTTCCCGTTGGTCGGCATGCCCAATGTGCTGGGCGACCTCCAGGGCAAGCAGGAGGCCGTCATGACTCCGCCGCACGAGCCGGGTGGCGAGCCCATGGTGACCGGCGTCAAGCTGATCGAACAGGGTTCGCTTTCGCCCGAGGAGTATGACTCCATGGTGCGGGACATCGCCGCCTTCCTGACCTATGCGGGAGAGCCGATCCAGCTCGAGCGCCAGCGTCTGGGGTTCTATGTCCTGCTGTTCCTCGGTCTGCTCTTCATCCCGGCGTATCTCCTGAAGAAAGAGTTTTGGAGAGACGTCCATTGATTGGATGAGCGTCCGGCGCGGCCCTTGTTTCGGCAAGGGCCGTTGTTTTTGTGCCGACCTTTTTTCGGCGTTCGATCCGGGTGTCGTCGCATCTCTATGCGGATCGCCCGTAAAATTCTTTATGCGCTCTCGTCTTGGAGGGTATATCCTCCAGCTCCGAGTAGCCTGGTCGAGTTGACTGATCCGTGTCGGATTAAGGATCCTCGGACATTTTGTATCGCCGTACCGAGCGGCGACTTTTTCGAAGGCCGACAGGGATTGATCGGCATCAGCAATCCAATCGAGCCCTGCCGGGCTCAGCCTCAGTGCTGGAGAAGGGACGAATGGCAGTGGCTGCAAGCAGACGAGCTGTGATGACCTTATTTTCTGATCCCGTTTGTCCCTATTGCCATCGGGTCAGGATGGTGCTTGCCGAGAAGGGAATTGCCGTCGAAGTCGTGGATGTCGATGCGCACGCACTGCCTGACGAAGTCATGGACTTCAATCCCTATGGCACGGTTCCGACCTTTGTGGACCGGGATCTGCGTCTCTACGAGTCGCGGATCATCATGGAATATCTTGACGAGCGTTTCCCTCATCCCCCGCTGCTGCCGGTCGATCCGGTCTCGCGCGCCAACGCGCGGCTTTTCATGTACCGCGTCGATCGCGATTGGTACTCCCTGATGGGACGCATCCGCACTGGCAGCGACGAGGAGGCGGCTCAGGCTCGTAAGGAGCTCCGTGAGAGCCTGACCGTGACGGCCCCCATTTTCACCGCTCATTCCTTCTTCATGAGCGACGAATTCTCGCTAGTCGATTGTTGTGTGGCCCCCCTCCTGTGGCGGCTTCCTTTGCTTGGCATCGAATTGCCGCCTCAAGCGGATGCAGTGCGGGTCTATATGAAGCGGATCTTTTCCTGGGACGCCTTCCGTCAGAGTTTGACCGAGGCGGAAAAGGAGATGGTTTAGGGTCCGGATTGATGATTGACGATACCGATAGCATGACCTCCAGCAAGCCTTATCTGATCCGAGCGATCCATGAATGGATCCTCGATAACCAGATGACGCCCCATCTGGTGGTGGATGCCAACTATCCGGACACCTGCGTACCCCTGGAGTTCGTGGATGGCGGGCGTATCGTGCTGAATATCTCCCCTGGCGCGGTTCGCGGTCTCGTGATCGGTAACGATTGGATCCAGTTCAACGCGCGCTTCAACGGCGTCGCCCGCGAGATCATGGTTCCCTGCGAGGCCGTGGTCGGGATCTTCACCCGTGAGAATGGTCAGGGGATGGTGTTTCCCGATCCGCACTATCCCGCAGAGGGCGAGGGCGCTGCGACTGATGCCCCCCAAAGCACTGGGCCAACGCTCAGGCCGGTCGAGGCATCCACCAGCGTGGAGCCCAAGGGCGGTCCGGATGACGACGGTGGCAAGGGGAAAGGCAAGGGCGGTCCGACGCTCAAGCTGGTCAAGTAATTCGCCGACAGGGACCGGATCGCATGCGATCAGGCGTCGCCGATCCGGGTCGGCAGCCCGAAGCTCAAATCCTCCAGTTGCAGGCCGCGCATCACCAGATAGCCGTTGCGCCGGCCGGTTCCCTCCTCGCTGAAGTCGAAGCGGTAGACGCGGCGTAGCCGCAGTCCCTCGGATCTCCAGGATAGACCCAGATGACGCAGTGCGATGGTCTGGTCGAGTAGCTGCACCTCGTGTCGCGCGCAGGCCGTCTGGCAGATTCCCACTGCGATTTCTCGCGCCCGCAGACTGTCCAGCCAGAACCAGCCGATCAGAAGCAGCAGAAGAATCGCGAGCAGGTTATCCATATCGGCAGCATTGAGGGGGTCGAATGAGTCGAACCAGGCGTGGTTTGTTGCGGCTTTTCATTGCCTTTGCCATTTCGGCTTGCGACCAGGGCGATAAGGCGGAGCCGACGTCTTCGCCGGCCTCGGTCCTGTCTTCGTCCAACGCGTTGGGCGGCGAGGCGAACTCCGATATCCGTGCCATCAAGGACGCCATCGCTGAGGAGCGTTTCGTGCGTGCGGAGGGGCTTCTGAACGCGCTTGAGCGTCGCGCCAGCATGTTGTCCGAGGACCAGCGGGCCGAATTGGAGCGTGTCTCGGTCATGCTCTCCACAGAGAAGGAAATCAGGGGCATTCCTGGCGCTGACTGAGCCCCTTGGCTGGATCCTATCCGCGTCACTCGAAGGCGGGGAGTCCAGATGTGAGCCACCAGGTCTTCTTCTCCGCGTCCCAGCGCCAGATCTGACGGTCGGTGAGTGATTTGACCACTTGTCGATCCTCGTACAGATACTCGATGTGCACGATCTGGGTGGCGATGGCTGAGTCCTCGTCTTCGTCTTCCTTGTCCTTTTTCTGGACGCCTGGCGGCTGGACGACGTCGTAGCCGGTGAGACGCAATCCGGTCAAGCTGGGCGGCATCGGGGTGTTCTTGCGCTGATCCGGGTCGACGAAGGCATAGGCGCTTTCGAAATAGCCCCAACGCAATGCCGACTGATAGCCGTGGGTGGCCGTCTGGAGCGTGATCGCCATCTTGTCCTTTTTGATGCTCCCGCAGCCGGTTGTCATCAGCAGGATCACCAGCGCATAACCGCCGGCGGTCAGGGCGTGACGGCGTAGGCGCGTCGATTTGGGTGTGGCTCCTTTCATCGAGACCTCTTTACAGGTATGCGTGGCGTCAAGCTGAAACAGCATGCCGCGCGATGATACGGCATCCTCGCCGGGGCACCAATGCGGGAGGCGGGCTGCCTTCGTTCGGTCTCGTCAGGGCGATCGATCGAGATGTCCTCTCGCTCAACCGTTCGATCCGTGGGGTATGATGCCGCCCTTTGTGTTCCAATCCCCGCATCGGGGATGCCAAACGACAGGATTTTCATGGCTGAGTCAATCGAACCGCGGCGTGAAATCGTCCTCGACGACGTCCATTTGACCCTGCTCGGGACCGCCCATGTGTCCCGCGTCAGTGCCGATCAGGTAAAAAAGCTGGTCCAGACCGAGAACTTCGACGCCATCGCGGTCGAACTCTGTCGCAGTCGCTTCAATGCGCTGATGGATCCCAAGTCCCTCTCTCAGATGGATCTCTTCTCGGTCATTCGCCAGAACCGGGTCTACATGGTGGTGGCCAATCTGGCGCTGTCGGCCTACCAGCAGCGGCTTGCCGACCAATTCGGCATCGAGCCCGGATCGGAGCAACGCACGGCGCTGCGCCTCGCCAAGGAGCGTGATCTGCCGGTCATGCTGATCGACCGCGAGATCGGTATCACGCTCAAGCGTATCTCGGCCAGCCTCGGATGGTGGAAGCGGTACGGGCTCTTTGCTGGTTTGGTCAGCGCTATGGTGACTTCGGAAGAGGTCACGGAGGACGAGGTCGAGCGGCTGAAGGAGGGCGACGTCCTGGAGACCACCTTCGCCGAGTTCGCGAGCGATCGCCGCGATCTCTATGTGCCCCTGATCGAGGAGCGGGATCAATACATGGCGGCGAAGCTGCGGCGCGAGGCGGCCCGGATCGGCGCCCACCGGGTGCTGGCGGTGGTCGGCGTCGGTCACATGAAGGGGATCGCCGAGTCTCTGGAGTCGGAGCGCTCGGATCCTGCGGTCGTCCTAGAGCGGCTGGAGGAGATTCCTCCGCCAAGCCGCTGGCCTCAGGTGCTGGCCTGGGGCCTGCTCGCGCTGATCATGGCCGGATTCGCCTACGGTTTCGCCATCAGCCCCTCCTTCGGATTCGACCTCCTGGTCTCCTGGGCGCTGATCACCGGCGGTCTGTCGGCCCTTGGGACCCTGCTGGCGGCGGGACATCCGCTGACCATCGTCTCCGCCTTTCTGGCGGCGCCTCTGACCACCCTGAATCCGACACTGGGTGCGGGAATGGTCACCGGGGCGGTGGAACTCTATCTGCGCAAGCCGAGCGTCGGCGACTTCAGCCGTCTGCGTGCCGACGTGTCCTCTTGGCGCGGCTGGTGGCGCAATCGGGTTTCGCGCGTCCTGCTCGTCTTTCTGTTGAGCACGCTCGGCGCCGCGATCGGGACCTATGTCGCGGGCTTTCACGTCGCCGGGCAGCTGCTGCACTCCGGATCCTGATTATTTCGAGTCGTCGCCCTGCGCGGTCGTCATGGAATTCAAGTGGTCGCGGAGGATCTCCATGGCCGGGTCCATGTGCTGGAAGGCATGATCGCCGCCGTCCCAGATCAGCAATCGTCCGCAGTCCGCATAGAGCCGCTCGGCGATGCGGTAGTCGATCACCTCGTCGCCCCGGTCGAGGAAGAGGGTCGTCGGCGTGCCGTCGCAGGGGCTCTCGATCGCGTACTGGCGAAGGCGTTCGGCGAGGGCGGGCGTGAACACATACTGTTCGCCGTTCGCGGTGGTTTGGGTCTCCCCGATGCGCTCGCCGACGAAGGTCCAGGGCGTGAGCGCGGGATTGATCATGAACAGATGGGAGAACGGGAACTGGCGCGCCAGATACTGTCCATAGAAGCCGCCCATGGAACTGCCGATGACTGCGGGCCGCTGCGGCTGCAGATCCTCAAAGAAGCGCGACAGCCGTGCGATGGCCTCGTCGGGTCGGTGCGGCGCGTAGTCCACCGCCAGAACCTCGAACGGGGCGAGATGTTCCCTCAATAGGCCGGCCTTGACGGACCGGCTCGAACTGTTGAGGCCGTGAAGATAGACGAGCATGCCGGTACTCCCGAACGGGTTTCTGAAATGGACGTCGGCCAGATGCTTACGGTTTACTGGGATTCGCAAGGAAGGTGCGGTGAAACTGCTCGCAGCGGTCGATGAATTCCCGTGTGCTCTTGGGCATGGGGACGCGCGCGCGGACGATGAAGCTGACCAGATCCGTGCCCTCGCCCAGCAGGCGCGTGCCCTCGACCGCTTCGCGAATGTCCTCCGTTCCGTGGTTGGCGGGAAGGATGGGCTTGAGGTTGCGGAGCCGCTCGCTCGCAACCACATAGGCCGGCCAGACGTCAAACACGGCCGGGTCGGTTCGTAGGATCTCGCACTTGCGTTTTGCGGCGTTCGTAAGTTCGTCGATACGTGCGTCGAGGCCGACGATCTGGGTGCTGTCGGCGAAGGTGACCTTCAGTGCCGATGCGATGCGGTCGACGTCTCGCATGGTCATGGCGATCTTCAGATAGCGGCTGGCGTAGAAATCCTCGATCGGCATGGAGAATGCTTTGAAAGGCTCGCCCCAGAGCTCGTCGATTCCCTCGTCGCCGCCTCGGTGACGCACCATCTTGCCCAGTTCCAGCGCCTCCATTAGACAATGACCGCACTCACGCATGAGCGGGTGCTCCGGCGTCACCTCGACACCGGCTGTCTGCAGATCCACCAGACAACGGAAGAGGTCGGCGGCGTGGTTGAAGAGCGCACCGGCCAGCATGGCGCCGTTGACCCGCTTGCGTTCGGTATCCGTCTCGGCTGCATAGGCGGCTCGGGCCTCCTTGAGACGGGATCCTGGGATGTTGATTCCGTGCTCGACGTGGTTGAACAGCCGTATCGTCAGGGCCTGGATCAGTTGACGTCGGACCTCGAAGGAGTCCTGAGGCGGGTCGTAATAGTTGATCCAGTAGCCGTCATAGTAGATCTGAGCGACACCATCGAAGACGCGTTTGGTGCCGTTGCTTGGGGGTTGGTGCATAGGTTACATCGAAGTCGCGAACGCGATTGAATGTGGCAAGAGGCCGATGGGTCCGAGGCCTCTTGTGCCCACCGAGCCCGATGGCATGGATGCGGCTGATCGCGGACAGGTTAGACTATGAGCCATTGACCACCGAGCCGTTGGAAGATGCGCATGTTGACTAAGGATCAGTTCGCCACGATCGTGATGACCGTCTTCATCTGGGGGTTCGCGGGTGCCCTGTTTGGAGCCCTTTTCGCCGGTCTGTATCAAGTGCTTGGGGTGCTCGGGCTATCGGGGTGGCAGCCGCTCATCATCGCGGCCGCAGCTGCGGCCATGACGACATCGGCGTTTTATAGCGCGATGCCGGTCGCTCTGGTAGGCGCCATGGCGGGTGTGCTGGCGTCTATCGGCTATTTGATTGCCTCGGGTCAAGAAGTCGAATTGACGATGATCGTCTCCATCGCGGGTGCACTGGGCGTGATCGCCGGTGGATTCTACGCCTGGATCGTCAAGGGTGGGGGGCGCCCGCTGGCCGAAACCCTGACCGGGTTGGTCGCCGGTTTGCTGGCGGGTGGCTCGCTGTCCTTGATTCTATCGTTCACCGGTCACTCGGTCGGTATGTTCGTATTGGCCGCAGGTGTTGTCGCCCTGGTCGGGACCTTCTTTCAGATCTCCGAGCGCTGGCTGGTGACGCGCAGCGCCGGTTGGCTTCCGGGCGTGCTCTCGGCCCCCGTGGTTGCCGGGCTTATCGCCTCGGTCGTCGGGGCGAGCATTTGGATCGTCGGTGGAACCACGGCCGTCATGTCGGATGGGAACGCGCACGGAATCATCGGGAATGTGGTGCACGACATTCCTCCGGGTTTGCTCGGCGGTCTGCTCGGCGGCGCCGTGACCGGTATTCTGCTCGAACTCTTCGGCTTCCATATCGAGGAACACCCCTGATCCAGGCGTGAGATCTTCGACTCTGGAACCTGTAAAAACCCTACCGTCGACTCGTGTTTTTAGGATAATGGTGGCGGCGGTCGCCGCGCAGAAGATCGCTGGATACGTTTTTCATCAACTCCAACTGGAGGTAAGGCACATGCTCGCATTGCTGCTTGGACTCGTCATTGGAGTCCTGATTGGTTGGAACTGGCCACAGCCCGAGTGGGCGCGAGACATTCAGAGGCGTTTCGTGAATTTCATCCGCTCGACGGCCAGCAAGTCCGGCCCTTAGCCGGGTTCCGCCAGTCCCCCATCGTCCAGCGCCTCGGGCGGGACGGAGGAGGGCGCTGGCGGACTTGCCGAATGCGCCGCGTCCCAGACCTCGACCCGGTTTCGTCCATTCTTTTTCGCGACATACAGCATGCGGTCGGCATAGTCGAGCAGGCTTTCGAGACTCAGCATGCTCTCGGGGGACAGCGCCGCGACGCCGAAGCTGGCCGTCATGGCGATGGTGGAGCCCTGCTCGGTCTCGACGGCTTGTGCAGCCAGGCTGCGCCTCAATCGTTCTGCCGTGCTCTTGGCCGTAATCGGATCCGTCTCAGGCAGTAGGACGGCGAATTCCTCGCCGCCGTATCGGCAGAGGATATCCGAGCTGCGCAACTGGTCTTGCATGACCTTGGCGGAGGTTTGCAGCACCGCATCGCCTGCCAGATGACCGAAGGTGTCGTTGATCCGCTTGAACTGATCCAGATCCACCATGATGGCGGCGACCGGATACCGATAGCGACGGACGCGTTCCAATTCCCCCTCGGCCAACTGATAGAAATGACGCCGGTTGAGCAGTCCGGTCAACGGATCCGAGATCGCCAGGTTCTGTAGGGCGTCCTCCATGCGCTTGCGGTCGGTGATATCGGCAGCCATCGCGAGCAGGCCACTGGGACGATCGTTTCCATCGGTCAATCTCTTGATGGAGAGCAGCGTCCAGATTTGCGTTCCATCCTTGCGCAGCAGACATACGTCGCGCTGCTCGGCTGCGTCTTGCGGGCCCTGTCCAAAACTGTCCCAGGTCGTTTTTCGCCATTCTTCGGGTACGAAGTCGTAGAGGCAGCGGCCCAGCATCTCCCCGACGTCGTAACCGAGCATCGCGGCCATGCGCGAATTGACGAACGTGGTATGGCCGTCTGCATCGACCATCCAGATCCCTTCATGGCTGCTCTCGACGATGTGTCTGTAACGCTGTTCGCTGTCGCGCAGTGCCTGCTCGGTGGTCTTGAGTGCAGAGATGTCGGTGATGAATCCCTCAAGCATGAGGATCTCGCCGGCATCCGAGTAGATGCCCCAGCCACGCTCCCAGACCCATTTGATGGCCCCTTGGCGTGTGCGGATGCGGTAGACGAACTCGAAGCAGCGATCGATATCCAGTGCCGCTTGGACGTGCTTCCACACCCGTGCGCGATCCTCCTCCAGGATGAGGTCGGCATAGGAGAGCCGCTGGTGTCTGAGGTCGTCGGGATCGTAGCCGGTGAGCCCTTCGGCACCCGCACTGACGTAGTCCATGCTCCAGCTTGGATCGTTGCGGCAGCGATAGACCATTCCGGGAAGGTTGTCGAGCAGGCGCCCGATGTGCGGCGACAGCTCCGGGGGCGGGGCGATCTGAGGGGCGCGCTGCGCGGTGCATGCTTCCAGTTCGTCGATGCGCTGCTGAAGGGCCGCGTTGGTCGCGACCAGTCGTTCGAACGCGTCGGCTGAATGGGTCATCGAGAAGCGCTCACTGGTGGGTCTGCTGTCAGCCGTTACGGCTTCTAAGAGCATACACCAAGCGAGTCGAGCGACTGGCGGATCGATCGCGCGCGGCGACCTGGTTCACGCATCCAGGGGCACTCGTCTCGGACGAGGCCCCGGTTGCGTGAAGGATGGAGCGGTTTCCGATGCGGGATCAGATCATGAAGAGATCCATGAACTGGTTGAGCGGGGTGGCCATCAGTTTCTGCTCATCCTGGCAGAGGTCGTAGATGCGCTGTGCCTGGCCTTTGGGGAAGCGGGTCTTGAGCGCGTCGATGAACTTGGCCTCCAGGACCGGGATGCCCTCGGCGCGACGGCGGCGATGGCCGATCGGATACTCGACCTCGACCTTTTCGGTTTTGGAGCCGTCCTTGAAGTAGACCTGCACCGCGTTGGCGATGGAGCGCTTGTCCGGATCCAGGTATTCCTGGGTGTAGCGCGGATCCTCGGTGACGGTCATCTTCTCGCGCAGCGCGTCGATGCGCGGATCCTGGGCGACCGAGTCCTCGTAGTCGTCGGCGGTGAGACGGCCGAAGATCAGCGGCACGGCGACCATGTACTGCAGACAGTGGTCGCGGTCGGCCGGGTTGTAGAGCGGGCCGTCCTTGCTGATGATGCGGATGGCGGATTCCTGGGTGGTCAGCTCGATGCGCTCGATCTCGTCGATGCGGTCCTTGACCTGCGCATGCAGGGTCATGGCGCACTCGGCGGCGGTCTGGGCGTGGAACTCGGCCGGGAAGCTGATCTTGAACAGGATGTTCTCCATCACGTAGCTGCCGTAGTCGCGCTGGAAGGCGAACTTCTCGCCCTTGAAGAGCACGTCGTAGAAGCCCCAGCGCGGCGCGGTCAGGACCGAGGGCAGACCCATCTCGCCCTTCTGGACCATCATCGCCAGACGCACGGCGCGCGAGCTGGCGTCGCCCGCCGCCCAGGACTTGCGCGAGCCGGTGTTGGGGGCGTGGCGGTAGGTGCGCAGCGACTGACCGTCGACCCAGGCCTGGGACAGGGTGTCGATCACCTGATCCTTGTCGGCGCCGAGCATGAGGGCAGAGACGCCGGCCGAGGCGACCTTGACCAGCAGCACGTGGTCGAGTCCGACCCGGTTGAAGCTGTTCTCCAGCGCCAGCACGCCTTGGATCTCGTGCGCCTTGACCATGTAGTGGAGCACGTCGCCCACGGTCAGGGGCGCGGCGCCGTCGGCGACGGCCTTGCGCGAGAGATAGTCGCCCAAGCCCAGGATGGCACCCAGGTTGTCGGACGGATGACCCCACTCGGCGGCCAGCCAGGTGTCGTTGAAGTCGAGCCAGCGCACCATGGCGCCGATGTCCCAGGCGGCCTTGACCGGGTCGAGGCTGTGCTGGGTGCCGGGCACGCGCGCGCCGTTCGGCACGCTGGTTCCCGGAACGATGGGGCCGAGGTGCTTGGTGCACTCCGGGTACTGAAGCGCCAGCATGGCGCAGCTCAGCGAGTCCATCAGACAGTGACGGGCGGTGGTGATCGCCTCCTGGGAGGTGATTTCGTAATCACAGACGTAGTCGGCGAGTGCGACCAGTTCCTGGTCCGGTTCGGGACGCATGTTGGCGTCGGCGATATGTGCGCTCATGGTTCGGATCTCGTTTGGTGGTTAGAGGATGCCTTCAGCTTCCAGCGGTCAGCCTCCAGCGGAGAGCTTTTCGCTGGCAGCCGGGGGGCTGGAAGCTGATCGCTGCCTATCGCTTTTCGATCGGCGTCCACTTGAGGTTTTCGACGCCGACATAGTTCGCGCTCGGGCGGATGATCTTGCCGTCCTTGCGCTGCTCGATGACGTGGGCCACCCAGCCGGAGGTGCGCGCGATGACGAAAATGGGCGTGAAGAGGGCCGTCGGAACGCCCATCTGGGCGTAGGACACCGAGGAGAACCAGTCCAGGTTCGGGAACATCTTCTTGAGGCCCCACATGACGGTTTCCAGTCGGTCGGCGACCTCGAACATCGTCATGTTGGCGTTGGCCTCGGACAGCCGCTTGGCGACCGCTTTGATGACCTCGTTGCGTGGGTCGGCGATGGTGTAGACCGGATGCCCGAAGCCGATGATGATCTCCTTGCGGCCGACGCGTTCGGTGATGTCGGCCTCGGCCTCGTCGGCGTTGGCGTAGCGCTGCTGGATCTCGCAGGCCACCTCGTTGGCGCCGCCGTGTTTGGGACCGCGCAGCGCGCCGATCGCGCCGGTGATGGCCGAGTACATGTCCGAGTTGGTGCCCGCGATCACGCGCGAGGTGAAGGTCGAGGCGTTGAATTCGTGCTCGGCGTAGAGGATCAGCGAGGTGTGCATGGCGCGCACCCATTCCGGGCGGGGCGTGTGGCCGTGCAGCAGGTGCAGCAGGTGTCCGCCGATCGAGTCGTCGTCGGTCTCGACATCGATGCGCCGTCCGTTGTGCGCGTAGTGATACCAATAGAGCAGCATGGAGCCGAAACTGGCGATCAGCCGATCGCCGATGTCACGCGCCGCCGCAACCGGCATGCTGTCCTTCTCGGGCTCCAGTGCGCCGAGAACGGAGCAGCCGGTGCGCATCACGTCCATCGGGTGGGCCGAGGGCGGCAACTGCTCCAGAGCCGTCTTGAGCGCGGCCGGAAGGCCCCGCAGCGACTTGAGCTTGTGCTTGTAGGCGACCAGTTCGCTGTGGCTCGGCAGCCGCTCGTGGATCAGCAGGAAGGCGATCTCCTCGAATTCGGCCTGGTCGGCGAAGTCGAGAATGTCGTAACCGCGATAGTGCAGGTCGTTGCCGGTGCGCCCGACGGTGCAGATGGCGGTGTTGCCGGCGGCGGTGCCCGACAGGGCAACGGATTTCTTCGGCTTGGGCAGTTGGCTTGCTTGATTCTCAGCCATCGGATGTTCTCTCCTCATGCTCGAGTGGATGTCGAGGAATCTGGCCTCGGCAGTGACCGATCGATAGGGTGCGTCAGAGCCCGTGATCCGTGCGTTTGGCGGCGCGGATCGGGGCAGGCGCGTTCGACTTTAGCTCTCGGACTTTTCCTGGGCGAACAGCGCGTCGAGCTTCTGCTCGAAGCTGTGATAGTCGAGGTAGTCGTAGAGATCCATGCGGGTCTGCATGGTATCCAGCACGTTGGCCTGAGTGCCGTCGCGGCGGATGGCTTGGTAGACGTTAAGCGCGGCCTGGTTCATGGCGCGGAAGGCCGACAGCGGATAGAGCACCAGCGAGACGCCGACATCCGCCAGTTCGTCGGTCTTGAACAGCGGCGTGGCGCCGAACTCGGTGATGTTGGCGAGCACCGGCACCTTCACCGCAGCGGTGAACTGCTCGTACTGAGCCAGCTCGGTCATGGCCTCGGGGAAGATCATGTCGGCGCCGGCCTCGACGCAGGCGATGGCGCGCTCGATCGCCGCGTCCATGCCCTCGACGGCGAGCGCGTCGGTGCGGGCCATGATGACGAAATCGTTTGTGCGCGCGTCCACGGCGGCCTTGATGCGATCGACCATCTCCTCCTTGGAGACCACCGCCTTGTTCGGGCGATGGCCGCAGCGCTTGGCGGCGACCTGGTCCTCGATGTGGCAGCCGGCCGCGCCGTTGCGGATCAGCTGCTTGACGGTGCGCGAGATGTTGAAGGCGCTGCCCCAGCCGGTGTCGGCGTCGACCAGCAGCGGCAGATCGCTCGCGTAGGTGATCCGGCTCACGTCCTCCAGCACGTTATCCAGGCTGGTCATGCCCAGATCGGGAATCCCGTAGGAACCCGCCGCAACGCCACCGCCGGACAGATAGAGCGCGCGATAACCGGTGCGCTCGGCCATTCTGGCGTGATAGGCGTTGATCGCGCCCACCACCTGCAAGGGATGTTCTTCCTGAACGGCAAGGCGCAGCTTGGCGCCGGGGGTCATGGTGTCGGTCATGGTGTTGCCTCGTCTATGGAACCCGACACCTTGCGGCGAGGGTTCGCTCTGTTTGAAACTCGGTGTGGGTCGATCAGTCCTTCATGGCGGCGAGCCGGCGCTCGGTCGCCCGGCGCGAGGTGCGGATGTGGCGGCGCATCAGCCATTCCGCCAATTCGCCGTCGTGCTCCGCGATGGCATCGACGATCAGTTCGTGCTCCTTGAGCGCGTCGCGTGCGCGGTCGCTCTTCATGCCGAACTGGCAGCGGTACATGCGCGCCAGATGGTAGAGATCGTTGCAGAGGATGTTGTTGAGCCGCCCGTTTCCGCTGCCCTGGACGATGCGGAAATGGAAGTCCAGATCCCCTTCCTCCTGGAAATAGGCCTGCCAGGCCTCCTGAGCGACCTCGTTGCGGTGCTGATCGAGCAGGCGCTTCAGATCCGCGATGGCCGCATCGGACATCTGCTCGGCGGCTAGGCGCGCCGCCATCCCCTCCAACGCCTCGCGGATCACATAGATCTCAAGCAACTGCTCGCTGGTGAGGGTGATCACGCGCGCGCCGATGTTCGGCTTGCGCTCCACCAGGCTGCTCGACTCCAGTCGGCGCATCGCCTCGCGCAGCGGACCGCGACTGATGCCATAGCGCGCGGCCAGGGCCGGTTCGCTGATCTTGCTGCCGGGCGCGATCTCACCGACCACGATGGCGTGGCGGATCTGATCGAACACGCGATCGGCGATCGTCCCGTTGGCTTCGGAAAGCGCTTCAGCTGGAACAGGCATGGAGACTGTCGACACATTTGGCTTCGTTGGCCATAAATTAGCGCCTTTGACGCGTAAGTCAAGCTTAGATTGTCGACAATATTTTTTGCGAAGCCGGCGGACGTGTTCGAAAGGTCGGATGGCGGAGCGGGCGGAAAGGCCGTCTATAATGCGCTGGGCGCGCGCTGGCGTTTCCTCGCGCCGCGCGCGGATAGGATCTCGATCTCCCTCGTCATCAAGGACATCTCTCAATGGATATTTCAGCCATGCTGCAGCAATGGCCGATGGAGGCGGTGTTCGCCATCATCGCCGGAGTCGTCATTCTGCTGGTGCCGCGCGTGCTCAACTACGCCGTCGCCGCCTATCTGCTCCTCATCGGCGCGCTCGGCCTCATGCACTACTTCCACGGCCAGCCGATGTCCCCCATGGCCGTGATCTCGATCGTCGCCGGCGCCCTCATCCTCATCAAGCCTGCGATCCTCAACTATGTCGTGGGGTTCTATCTGATTCTGACCGGGTTGCTGCAGGCGGGGATCTTGAGGTTTTGATCGTCCGTATCGCATCGCGCGAACAGACGGGCTGCACCTGCGCCACCGTTATTGTCGTGGAACGTAGCGTTTCGGTAGCCGCGAGGGTGCAGCGAGGGAAGGGCGAGATTAAGTCGCGGCCCATGACGGCCGCCGGAATCATTCCGTTGAGTGGGCGGCTCGACGCCTGTATCAATCCCGTTTCAGACCAGCAGCTACATCCCTGAACGAGGCCAGCGCCGCTTCCAGGTGCTCGATGATCTCCTGCTGCAGCACCTCGGGTGGAGGTAGGTCATTGAGGTTTTCCAGGCTGTCGTCCTTCAGCCAGAAAATGTCCAGACTGGCCTTGTCGCGGGCGACCAGTTCTGCGTAGCTGTAGTACCTGAAGCGCTCGGTCTCGCGGCGCTCGTGCCGGTTGTCCGGGTTATAGCAGGCGATGAAGTCTTGCAGGTCGTCCAGCTTGAGCGTTCGTGTCTTCAGCGTGAAGCGCTTGTTGGTGCGCAGGTCGTAGAACCAGACTCCTTTGGTGTGGACCTGGCCGTCCTTGGGCCGGGCATCGAAGAAGATCACGTTGGCCTTCACGCCCTGGGCGTAGAAGATGCCGGTGGGCAGGCGCAGGATGGTGTGTAGGTCGCAGGTCTCCAGCAGCTTGCGGCGGATCTTCTCGCCGG
Source organism: Thiorhodococcus fuscus (assembly GCF_042682685.1). NCBI lineage: Bacteria > Pseudomonadati > Pseudomonadota > Gammaproteobacteria > Chromatiales > Chromatiaceae > Thiorhodococcus > Thiorhodococcus fuscus. Next base: position 18,618 of record NZ_JBHUHX010000024.1, on the reverse strand, counting down.
CGCCTCCCTCGAACAGCACGTTGTCCGGCAGCACCACGGCGGCCTTGCCGGTCACCTTAAGCAGGTTGACGATGTGCTGCAGGAAGTTGAGCTGCTTGTTCGAGGTGGTCTCCCAGAAATCTTGCCGCTCGTAGGTCAGCGCCCCCCGGTCTTCCTCGCCCTCCTCGTTGGTGATGGTCATGCTGCTCTTCTTGCCGAAGGGCGGATTGGCCAGCACGTAGTCCACCTTGCGTGCCGGTTCGGCGATCAGGGCGTCCGAGCGCTCGACCGACGGTTCGCCGTCCAGCTCGCCGATGTTGTGCAGAAACAGATTCATCAGGCACATGCGGCGGGTATTGGGCACGATCTCGTTGCCGTGGAAGGTGCGGTCGCGCAGGAATTCCTTCTGGCGTCTGTCCAGTCCGGCACCCGGCCGCGTCAGCCAGTTGTAGGCACCCAGGAAGAAACCGCCGGTGCCGCAGGCCGGATCGGCGATGGTCTTCAGCGGCTCGGGTCGCACGCAGGCCACCATGGCCTCAATCAGCGGGCGCGGGGTGAAGTACTGTCCGGCGCCGCTCTTAGTGTCTTCCGCGTTCTTCTGCAGCAGACCCTCGTAGAGATCGCCCTTGGTGTCGGCGTCCAGGCTGATCCAGCGCTCGGCGTCGATCATCTGCACCAGGCGCGCGAGCTTGGCCGGGTCCTGGATCTTGTTCTGTGCCTTGAAGAAGATGGCGCCCAGCATGCCGGGCTCCTGGCCCAGCCGGTGCAGGGTGACGAGGTAATGTGCCTCCAGCGGTTCGCCGACCTTGGACCTGAGACTGGCCCAGTCATAGCCCCTGGGGATGCGTGTGTCGCGGTTGTAGGGCTCCTGCGCGTACTCGTGCGCCAGCTTGAGGAACAGCAGATAGGTGAGCTGCTCCAGATAGTCACCATAGCCCACGCCGTCGTCGCGCAGGGTGTGGCAGAAGTTCCAGACTTTTTGGACGAGGGTGGATGCGTTCATGCCTCCTCCTGGAGGAGTTCATTTTCCATGCGTCGGATTGCCGCGATCAGATTGCGAAAACCTGGCGATCTATTGTTATCGAGGTCCAAGTGCATCCCGATGGCGCGTGAACCGGCTACTTTTTCGTAGCGTTGATTGGTCAAGGTCTTCAGCTCCTTGCTGGGACTGCCCAACTGATCCGGGGTCCGAAACTTTCTGGTTTGCTGCTTTCTTGCAAGACCATTGATCTCCAGCGCGTGTTCCACCGCCTGCAGATCGGCCAAATAGAACGCCTCCAGCTCCCTGCACGCAATGCGAACCAGGCATCGGGCCGCCTTGCCGGATTCGTCGCACAAGGCGAGCAGCTTGCCTTTGACCGCCATGCAATCCGGGTGACTATCCTGATCGCGCAGCACAATGAAGCGCGCCCGATCGTTTTGATAGCCTCGAATTCTCCGTGCCAATTGTTTTTCGAGGTCTTGCTTGCCCTCGAAAGGAATACAACGGAAACGCGTATTCTCGTTCAGCATCCGTGGCAGCAAGGATTCCAGCATCGCCTTTGCGGACGGCTCTTCGAGCAAGAAGACCAGCTCCCTCATTGCGGGTCAGCCCCGTCAAAGAAACCCTGTTTCCACAGGTAACCGAGTTGGTCGCCTTCCCCAACATAGGCGGCAATCTGCGCGTTGTCCCTGGCGCGATGGATTTCCGTGCAGCCCTGCTGCTTGACCAGCCAGCACACCTCTTCCAGCTGCAGCGCATTCAGAAAATCGGGTGAGTGTGTGGTGACGAACACCTGTCCTCCCCGGTTGGCATAACGGCGAAATTCCTCGGCCAACTCCGCCATGAGTTGCGGGTATAGCTGGTTCTCCGGCTCTTCCACGCACAGCAACGGGTGGGGTTTTGGGTCGTGCAACAGCACCAGATAGGCGAACATCTTGATGGTGCCATCGGATACATAGCGGTCCAGAAACGGCGTCTTGAACGAGCCATCCTGAAAGCGCAGCGTGAGGTAGCCATCCTCCATGAGCTTGGGCTCCACGGAGGACACGCCGGGAACGCGCTTGGCGATCGTTCTCAGGATGTTCTGGAAGATCTTCGGGTGTTGTTCGTGCAGATAGCGCGCGACCAGTGGCAGGTTGTCACCGGACTCTGACAGATGTTCCGATTCCCCCGCCGCATCCTTGCGTCCGCGTGCCGCGCTGATGTGAAAATCGGAAACGTGCCAGTTTTCGATCAGACGCCGGAAGGCACTGGCCGCCTTGAATCGTTCGAATTGCCCCAGCCCTTTGATGGCCAGCGTATCCGGCGCCACCTTCTGCGTTTCGCGATCAAGTGCTTCATCGGCCTTGTTGAAATCTTCCTCGTTCGTGATCGCGTAACCTTCGCCATTCACGAAACTGAGGAAGTGAAATGGACTGCCATAACGGCCGCGTTTGTAACGTAGCAACTCCTTGAGGACCACGGGCGAGCCGCTGCGCTCGCCGATTTCCAGTGAGTAGGTCACCAAGCGCTCCACGCCGGTGATTTCCATGCGGTACTGCAATTCGATCAGAATGGAATCCTGCTTGGGATCGCAGCCTCGGCTCAGCACCTCCGGAAGACGTCCACGCTTGTCCAGCGCATGCCGCACGTTGCTTTTCAGGCAATCGTGGAGAAATCCGAACACATCAAACAGCGTTGACTTCCCGGAGCCATTGGCACCCACGACCACCAGAAAAGACGGAATGTCCTTCAGGTGCACATCGCGGAACGCCTTGAAGTTTTTCAGGCGGATGGATTCGATTTTCATTGGCCGATTCAGTCCGTGTTGGTTCGCTCGGTTGCCGACTGTCGGGGCTCTGGCCAGCGGACTCTGATTACGAGGCCAGTCGGCAGGGTAGACAAATAAACCGGTACCTCCAGAGCTTACCCGGCCAGCTCTGGAGGTATGGGGCGAAGCTCTGGGGGTATGGAGCACAGTTCTGGAGAGGCCGTTGTCCGATCAGCCACCAGGTCGAAGACCCTTTCACTCATGCCGGCTCTTTTGCCTTGCGGCCGCGCGGCTTCTTCACTGCGCCCCGCGCTTCGCGCTCGGCGCGGATGCGCTCCAGCAGGACGTTGGCTGGCTCGTCGTCGGGGTCTTGCGGGACCAGTTGGCCGGAGAAGGCGGCGCGGAGGATGTTCTGGCGTTGGGCGGCGGATTGTTGGAGGGCGTGTTTGATGGCGGTGGCCTGCGAGGTAACTGCCCCGTGCTGAGCCTGCAACATCGTCGCAATTGTGACCTGCTCCGATATAGGCGGTAGCGGAATCGGTGTACGTCGCACATCTTTCTGGTTGATGCTGGCTTGATTGACGGCCCACTTAGCGTCTTTAGTGAGCCTCGCCCGCCCAATGTGTGAGCCCAAATAGAACGAGACGTAGTCCAATGAGACCTCGCTCGAAAAGCGCAGCCGCATCATGTTCGACTCGAACAGCACACCATCCAAGGTGACTGTGATGCTCAGCGACTTCCCCAGGTGCGTCATGCTGTTGACGCGGTTGATCACCATATCTCCAGGCTGAAGGGCATATAGCGCGATAGTAGAAGCGTCGGCATCGACCAAATTCAATTCTGAGCGCATGCGATGCCAGCCAATTTGGTAGTCGTCAATGCGAAGAATTGGTATCCCGCAGCCGTAACGATCTCCTGGCAGATATAGCCCGTTCTGTGGACCCTCGTCTATGAGCGCGTCAAGACTCGCCCATACCCACCCCTCCGGCAATTCCGGCAATCCGCTCGTATCCGGCTGCACCGGCTCGGGGTATTTCTTCTGCCAGTCCTTGGGCGGGGGCTTGCCTTGCTCCTGGAACTTGGCCAGTTGCCTGGCTTCCCAGCGGGCGCGGCGTTCGGTGAGGATGCGTTGCAGCAGGTCCGCGCCGGTTTCGCGAGGAGTGTTCTCAGCCCGCCACTCGGCGGTCAGTACGCCTTCCACGGCGGCTTTCAGCAGGGACTGGCGGTAGTGCGCGAGCTTCTTCTGTGCGGCTTCTAGCTCGGCAACGCCGGCATCGAGATCGGAGAGCAGTTCATCGAGTTTTGAAACGATGCGATCTTGTACGGCTAGTGGCGCGACAGGCACCTCTGCGTCGTTGAGCTTGCGTAGTGTCAATCGTGTGATGGCTACTCCTGCCACCCCATCCAACATTTTTGCTTTTGTCTCGGGGTCCTGAAGCGCATAGAGCAAATACTTGGATCGTACAGCTTTCCCAGGACGAAGAACGCCGACGCTCGACAGCAATGAAAATTCTTCATCTAATGGGTTTATCGCTGCGACGCCTGTGGTCGCGCCATCTTTTATGTAAAGAATGTCGCCTCTCTTGACATCGCATCTCGCGAATATTTCACGATGCGTTTCTTCATCGACGTATGTCAGGTCGGTAAGGTCGAGCCCCCATGGTTTGATATTCTTTGCGGTGATGTACTTAAAAGCCCCTTGAGGAAAATTGGCCGGAGAATGGTGAGTTCCATCCGTGATTTTTTCGCATAGGTCACCAAGACGAATTCTTGGATACTGATTCACGCCGCCAACTCCTCATTCATCTCCTCCATCAACCCATCCAGCTCCTTCCCGAACAGCATCCAGGCTTTCTGCAATCCACCCTTGTCGGCCAATTCAGCGTAATCGAAGTCGTTGCGGCCGATGCTGCAGGAGCTGGCGATGTGGTCCTTCATCAGCCGTAGCCACTCGGTCTGCTCGGGCGTGAAGGCGGTGCCGCGCTGGGCGTTGTGGCGGAAGATCCAGTCCTGGAAGCGTTTGTCGACCTGCTCGCTGAAGGGCTTCAGCTCGGCGTCCAGCCCGAGGGCGAAGCGGACCAGCGAGACCAGGTCGGTGAGCTGGCGGCGGCTGGTCTGGCCCTTGACCTGGCCGGCCTGCACGCGGGCATAGGCGCCCCAGAGGCGTTCGGTGGTGATCATCAGCGGTGGTTTGGCCAGGTGTTCGTGCAGTTCCTCGATCATGTCGAAGGTGAGCTGCCGGCGCTGGTAGGGCTGCTGGTAGAAGAAGCTCAGGGCGGCGATCTCGTCCTTGTGCTCGGCGATGTAGTCGGCGAAGCGCTGGATCACGGCCTTGGCCTCGCCGTCGGCCTGCTCGCCGAAGCCGGAGAAGGTGACCTGGTCCAGGTTGATGTGGTCGATGAGCTGCTCGCGCTCGCGGCGGGCGCCGTCGATGGCGTCGCGCAGCTCGGGTTTGTCGAAGGGCGCGCAGGCGATGGCCACGCGCTCGGCGCGGGCGGTTTCGAGTTCGTCCGGCAGCAGGGTGTCTTCCGAGCGCGTGATGCCTTTGGTCCGGGCGGTGGCGAGCGCGTCGGCGACGATGGCATCGGGGTCGAGCGCGTTGATGAGCGACTTGCCCAGGGCGGCGACCGGGATGCCGCCCGAGACCTTGCCGATGCGCGCCTGGGCCTTGTCGTCGAGCTGCTTGGCCAGACGCAGCAGACGGTTGGCGAGCGAGAGGAGGGTGTCGTCGTCGCGATGACCCAGGGCGACGCCTTGCAGCAGGTCTTGCAGCGCCAGGCCGGGCTTGCGCTCCAGCGGGCGGCTCTCGGTCTTGAGCGATTGCTCGACGCCCACGGCGTCGATGAGCACGAAGCGGGTCTTGGCGCCGTCGGCGCTGTTGCTGACGCGCTTGAGGCTGTCGCCATCCAGGCTGCGCACGCCCCGGCCCTTCATCTGCTCGTAATAGCCGCGCGAGCGCACGTCACGCATGAAGAGCAGCACCTCCAGCGGCTTCACATCGGTACCGGTGGCGATCATGTCCACGGTGACGGCGATGCGCGGGTTGTAGTCGTTGCGGAAGCTGGCGAGGAGGCTGTCGGCGTCTTCCTCGGCGCGGTAGGTGACCTTCTTGCAGAAGGCGTTGCCCTGGCCGTAGACCTCGCGCACGGTCTGGATGATGTCGTCGGCGTGGCTGTCGGTCTTGGCGAAGATGAGCGTTTTGGGCGTCTCCTGGCGTGTCGGGAAGATGCGTGTCTCGACGGCGGTCTTCATAGCCAGGATCACCTGCCGGATCTGGCTGGGGTTGACCACGGAGCGGTCCAGCTCCTTGCCGGTATAGAGGGCGTCGTCCTCGGTTTCGGCCCAGCGCTTCCTGCGGGTCTGGCGGTCGCGGTGGTCGACCCACTCCTTGGCCTTGAGCTCGGCGCCTTTCTGGGTGATTTCGGTTTCGATCGCGTAGACGTCGTAGCCGACGTTGACGCCATCGGCGACCGATTGCTCGTAGCTGTATTCGGCGACGATGTTCTCGTTGAAGAAGCCGAAGGTGCGCTTGTCGGGGGTGGCGGTGAGTCCGATCAGAAAGGCGTCGAAGTAGTCGAGCACCTGCTTCCAGAGGTTGTAGATGCTGCGGTGACACTCGTCGATGACGATGAAATCGAAGGTCTCCACCGGCACGGCCGGGTTGTAGCGGACCAGCTTTTCCTGCTGGGCGGTTTGCCGCACCTCGCTGAGCGAAAGATCCTCGGCCGAGTCATCAATGGGCTCGCCGGACAGGATCGAGTACATGCGCTGGATGGTGCTGATGCAGACCTGCGCATGCGGGTCGATGCTGGGTGAGGCCAGGCGCTGGACGTTGTACAGCTCGGTGAACTTGCGCGCGTCATCGGGCGGCGAGTAGGCCATGAACTCCTGATGCGCCTGTCGGCCCAGGTTGCGGGTGTCGACCAGGAACAGGATGCGCTTTGCCCCGCCGAACTTGAGCAGACGGTAGACCGAGGTGATGGCGGTGAAGGTCTTGCCCGCGCCGGTGGCCATGTGGATGAGGGCGCGCGGTTTGTTCTGCGCCAGCGATCGTTCCAGCCCGGTGACGGCGCCGATCTGGCAATCGCGCAGGTTCTGTTCTGGCAGCTCCGGCATCTGCTCGACGAGCCGGCGGCGCAGGGTGTCTGGCTGGGCCAGCCAGGCGGCCAGGGTTTCGGGTCTGAAGAAGTGGAAGATCTCGCGCGAGCGCGGCGTCGGGTCGGCGCTGTCGGTGAAGCGGATGATCTGGCCGGTGGCCTCGAGCAGGAAGCGCAGCGGGGTGTCGTCCTTGCGCCATTTGAGATTGGCTGTGGCGTAGCGCTCGGTTTGGCTTTCGGTGACGGTGAGGTTTGCACCGGCGCTGTCCCGCTTTGCCTCGATTACCCCCACAGGGATGCGATTGACGAACAGCAGGTAGTCGGCGGGGCCAGAGTCGGTGGGAAACTCGCGCACGGCCACGCCGATGCTGGCCGAGAGGTCGAGCCGTTTCATGTCCTGAACGACCCAGCCCGCCTGTTCGAGCTTGTGGTCGATGTGCTGACGCGCCTTGGCTTCCGGTGTCATGGGTATCGGCTGGTTGGCGGGCGGACTGGCATGTGTCCGCTGTGGATACGTCGGGAGTCTATCCCAGATCGGACTTCCGGGACGCTTGACGGGTTGCCGACCGACGACGGATCCGTCCTCAGGGCTGGGAGAATTCGACCACGAGCGTTTGCATGACCTCTTCCTCGTCCTCGATCACCTCGAAGGCGTTCTGGACGCTGGCGGGGACGCGCAGCGGGCGTCCGGTGGCGGCTTGCACGTAGACCCATAGGGTTTCGGCCTTGGCGATGACGCGCTGGTCGTGCGGTCGCCAGAAGAGGTAGCGTCGCGGGGAGGAGCGCGCGGCGAATCCGGCGACCCAGGTGGCGAGGACGAGGTCGTCTCCGGCCATGGCGGGGCGCAGGTATTCGATGAAGTGCGAGCGGATGAACCAGCTGGTTCCTTCCTGAGCGTGGCGTTCCAGCGTCCAGCCGCAGGCGGCTGCATGCGCCATGGCGATCTCCTGCATCCAGGCGAGATAGGCCAGGTTGTTGGTGTGGCCGTTGGTGTCGATGACCTCGTCGGTGATGCGGATGGGTTGGGTGAAGAGGCGGTGCATGGTGCGGCGGGCTCGTCGGGGACTGCCTCCGCTTTTGACGCGGAGGTCGGAGTGCGGGAAGGGCCGGCGCGCGCGCTACCACAGAGGCGCGCCCGCGCCGGTCCGATGCGGCGGATCAGCCGTGCTTGGCGTAGCCGATGGCGCTTAGCGCGGAGGTGATCTCGTCGAGGATGGCCGGATCGTCGATGGTGGCCGGTGGGCGGTAGTCCTTGCCGTCGGCGATCGCCTTCATGGTGCCGCGCAGGATCTTTCCAGAGCGGGTTTTGGGCAGACGATCCACGATGACCACGGTCTTGAAGGCGGCGACCGGGCCGATTTGCTCGCGCACGAGATTCACCAGTTCCTTGATGATGAGTGCCTTGTCCCGTTCGACCTTGGATTTGAGCACGACCAGCCCGACCGGCAGTTCGCCCTTGAGCTGATCGGCGGCGCCGATCACTGCGCCCTCGGCAACGTCGGGGTGAGAGGCCAGGACCGCTTCCATGCCGCCGGTGGAGAGGCGGTGTCCGGCGACGTTGATGATGTCGTCGATCCGGCTCATGACGTAGATGTAGCCGTCTTCGTCGATATAGCCGGCGTCACCGGTCAGGTAGTAGCCGGGCTGGGTCGACATGTAGGACTGAACGAAGCGGGCGTCGTTGCCCCAGAGCGTGGTGAGGCATCCGGGCGGCATGGGCAGCTTGATCATGATGCGGCCGATGTCCCCGGGCTTGACCGGGTCGCCCTCGTCGTCCAGCACCTGGACGTTGTAGCCGGGGACGGCGCAGGTCGGGGAGCCGGCCTTAACCGGGAGTTGCTCGATGCCGAGACAGTTGGCCGCGATCGCCCAACCGGTTTCGGTCTGCCACCAATGGTCGATCACGGGGACGCCGAGGATCTTTTCGGCCCAGTTGAGGGTGTCCGGGTCGCAGCGCTCGCCGGCGAGGAAGAGGGCGCGCAGTCCGCTCAGATCGTAGCGTGCGAGGTGTTCGGCATTGGGGTCTTCGCGCTTGATGGCGCGGAAGGCGGTCGGTGCGGTGAAGAGCGTCGAGACCTTGTGTTCCTCGATGACGCGCCAGAAGGCGCCGGGATCGGGGGTGCCGACCGGTTTGCCTTCGTAAACGATGGTCGTGCCGCCGATCAGGAGCGGGGCGTAGACGATATAGGAGTGTCCGACGACCCAGCCGACGTCGGAGGCGGCCCAGAACACCTCGCCCGGATCGATGTTGTAGATGTTCTTCATGCTCCAGGCCATGGCGACGGCGTGACCGCCGTTGTCCCGGACCACGCCCTTGGGCTGACCGGTGGTGCCCGAGGTGTAGAGGATGTAGAGCGGGTCGGTGGCGGCGACGGGTACGCAATCGGCGGGTTCGGCACTCGCCAGTGCCTCGGTCCAGCTTAGATCGCGACCCGGGATGAGCTCGCCCGGCTCCTGAGGACGTTGCAGGATGAGGCAGTTGGTCGGCTTGTGCTCGGACAGTTCGATCGCCGAGTCCAGCAGCGGCTTGTAGTGAACGACCCGGTTGGGCTCGATGCCGCAGGAACCGCCGATGATGACCTTTGGCTTGGCGTCGTCGATACGGGTTGCGAGTTCGCGCGCCGAAAAGCCGCCGAAGACGACCGAGTGGATGGCCCCGATTCGGGCGCAGCCGAGCATGGCCACGAGCGCTTCGGGCACCATGGGCATGTAGACGATGACGCGGTCGCCTTTGGTGACGCCGAGCGCTTTCAGCGCACCGGCGCAGCGTGCGACCTGGTCCTGGAGTTCGGCGTAGGTGATGACCGTTTTGGAGTCGGTGACCGGACTGTCGTGGATGATCGCCGCCTGAGCGCCGCGTCCGGCGGCGACGTGCCGATCGACGGCGTTGTAGCAGGTGTTGAGCGTGGCTCCGCTGAACCAGCGGTAGAAGGGTGGGTTGCTGCTATCGAGCACCTGTTCCCAGGGTGTTTCCCAGTCGATCAACTGCGCCGCCTCGGCCCAGAATGTGGCCGGATCGCTCATTGAGCGATCGTAAACGGTTTGGTAGTCCATGGCTTGCTCCTCCGAATATAGGACCCTAGCCTTCGGTATACCCGAAGGTTCCTCGATCGTCGCCCTGAGAGGGCGATCGTTTGATAGTGCGAGTTCTACAACGTAAGAACAGGTCGGTCGCCGCCTGCGGGAGCGTCCCGAAACGAGGCGGCGACCGGCCTGTCTTCAATCAACCCTTGCCTTCAATCAACCAAGTTCAGCGAGACGGTCGTCCATCCGTGTCGTCCGTCTCTTCCGTGTGGAGTCGGATCCGTCAGCCCGCGATCGCTTTGAAGGTCTCGGCGGCCGCGTCCAGCGTCGCCTGGATGTGCGCGTCCTCGTGCATGATGGAGACGAAGCCGGCCTCGAACGCCGAGGGGGCCAGGTAGACACCGCGCTCCAGCATGCCGTGGAAGAAGGCCTTGAAGTGCTCTTGGTTGCACTGGGTTGCCTGTTCGTAGTTCGTCACCTTGTCGGCGGTGAAGAAGAGCCCGAACATGCCGCCGGCCTGGTTGGTGCTGAAGGGCACGCCCGCCGCATCGGCGCGCTCCTGGAGCCCTTTCAATAGGGTTTCGACCTTGGCCGAGAGACGGTCGTAGAAGCCCGGCTCGGAGATCAGTTCCAGGGTCTTGAGGCCGGCGGCCATGGCGATCGGGTTGCCGGAGAGGGTGCCGGCCTGGTAGACGGGACCGATCGGCGAGAGGTGCGACATGATCTCCTTCTTGCCGCCGAAGGCGCCGACCGGCATGCCGCCGCCGATGACCTTGCCGAGCGCGGTCAGGTCGGGCGTGATGCCGAACTTGCCTTGGGCGCAGCCGAGCGCCACGCGGAAGCCGGTCATGACCTCGTCGAAGATGAGGACCGAGCCGTACTGGTCGCAGACCTCGCGCAGCCCTTCGAGGAAGCCGGGGACCGGCGGGATGCAGTTCATGTTGCCGGCGACCGGTTCGACGATGATGCAGGCGATCTCGGAGCCGATCTGGGCGAAGGTCTCGCGCACCTGCTCGATGTCGTTGTAGCGCAGGGTGATGGTGAGTTCGGCCAGGGCCGCCGGGACGCCGGGGGAGTTGGGCTCGCCGAAGGTGAGCGCGCCCGAGCCGGCCTTGACCAGCAGCGAGTCGGCGTGGCCGTGGTAGCAGCCCTCGAACTTCACGATCTTGTCGCGTCCGGTGTAGCCGCGCGCCAGACGCAGCGCGCTCATGGTCGCCTCGGTGCCGGAGCTGACCATGCGCACCATGTCCACGCTCGGCAGCAGATCGCAGACCTTGTCGGCGATGACGGTTTCGAGCTCGGTCGGGGCGCCGAACGAGAGGCCCTTGTCGAGACGCTCGCGCACGGCGGCCAGGACTTCGGGATGGGCATGGCCCAGGATCATCGGCCCCCAGGAGCCGACATAGTCGATGTAGCGCTTGCCGTCGGCGTCGAAGGCATAGGGGCCGGATGCGCTCTCGAAGAAGACCGGGTCGCCCCCGACCCCGCGAAACGCGCGCACTGGCGAATTGACGCCGCCAGGGATATGGCGCTGGGCGGCTTCGAAGAGGTCGTGGGATCGGCTCATCAGGAGGTCTCCTTCGGAAACAGGGTGGTGTAAGCGCGGGCGGCGGAGGCGATGTCGGGCTGCGCGAAGACGCCGCTGACGACCGCGAGCATCCGGGCGCCCGCCGAGATCAATAGCCCGCCATTTTGTGGCGTGATCCCGCCGATCGCAACTGGTGGTATCGGCAGGCGCTCTCGGGCCAGGGTGAGAAGGCCGGGGTCGGCCGCCACGGCGTTCGGTTTGGTCGTCGAGGGGAAAAAGCTGCCGAAGGCGACATAGCTGGCGCCGGCCTCGGCCGCCGCCTCGGCTCGGGAGAAGTCGTCGTAGCAGGAGACCCCGATGATGGCTTGGCGGCCGAGCAGGGCGCGTGCCTCTCTTGGATCGGGGTCGTCGCGGCCCAGATGCACGCCGTCCGCGCCCAGGCTCCGCGCCAGTTCCAGGTCGTCGTTGACGATCAGCGCAACGCCCGATGCTCGGCACAGCGCCAGGAGTGCGCTGGCGCGGGCCTTCCTCCCCGCGTGGTCTGAGTGCTTGTCGCGGTACTGGACGACTTTGGCCCCGCCCTCGATCGCTTGGGCGACCAGCGTGGTCAAGGCCTCGGGGCTGGCTGAGGCGTCCGGCGTGATGGCATAGAGGCCGTCGAGCGTCTGGTTCATCGGGCCGTGTCGGATGGATGTAAGTCGTGGAACCGGTTCGGTGTCAGCTGGCAGCGTCCAGAGCGGAAGGCGTGCTGGAGGCTCTGCCAGGTGTAGAACTGCCCCGACGCGACCGCCTCGACCATCTCCATGCCCCAGGCGAGTCGTGCGGCGATCGCGCTCGCCAGCGTGCAGCCGGAGCCGTGATAGGTGTCCGGCAGCCGGGGCCAGCTCCATTCCTGCTGGAATCCATCGGGTCCGTAGAGACGGTTGACGACCTCTTGAGTCTCGTCGTGCGTGCCCGTGATCAGCACCCAGCGCGCCCCATAGGTCTGCAGACGCTTGGCGCAGTCTTCCGGTGTATGGGCGTCGGTGAGTGTCCGCGCCTCCGGCAGGTTGGGCGTGATCAGGCGGCAGCGATGGATGAGGTGATAGCGCAGCTGGTTGAGCAGGGCCGCGTCGACGAGGGTCTGGCCGGTGCCGCTGGCCAGCACGGGGTCGAGCACCACCGGGAGCTTGGGATTCTTATCGATCACCTCGTTGAGCGTTCGAATGATATTCGAGTTGCCGATCAGGCCGATCTTGATGGCCCGAGGCGCGCTGTCGGCGATGAGGTGGCGGCATTGGTCGGCGATCTGCTCCGGCCGTTGGGGGAAGATACGCCGCAGTCCGCAGGTGTCCTGGTCCGTCAATGCGGTGATCACCGTAACCGCGAAGGCCTTGGCGGCCTGGATCGCTTCGGCGTCGGCCAGAATGCCGGCCCCGCCGCTTGGGTCGTGACCACCGATGCAGAGCACCACTGGGCGCTCGACGCTGTCTTTCATACTGCTTCAGTCCTCGTGGGAGCCTGGGTTTGGCGGGTCAGCTTCTGCTGGGCGAGCTGAGGGGCGCAATTCCTGGGTGGACGCGATGGTCCGATGGGGGCGGTCCAGCGGTTGGCCGCCGTGTTGAAATCCGGTTGCCGATCCCCGATTCTTGAGGCCAATTTAAACCCGGCGTCGTTGCGCTTGTCGATCATGGCGTTCGACGAGTCCGCGCGTCCCCGTTCCCCGGTCTGGAGCAGTGGCAGTATGAAGACCTATCAATGCATCGTTTGCGGTTGGATCTACGACGAGGCCAAGGGCTGGCCCGAGGATGGCATCGCCCCTGGAACGCGCTGGGACGATGTTCCTGCCGACTGGAAGTGCCCGGAGTGTGGTGTCGGTAAGGAAGAGTTCGACATGGTCGAGATCTAGTCGATCTTGTGACGCAGTGAACGCCAAGCTGTCGCTCAATTCGTTCGTTCTCGGCTACACTCTCATGCATGAACGCAATCACTCAGACCGCTCGGCTCCTCGATTTCGCTGCTCACCACGAGCATCGCGAAGTGGCAGTGCTCGCACGCCGCTATTGTGACCTGATCGATGCCTGTTCCGGTGATCGCGATGCCTGGTTGATGCAGGTCGCCGAACTCCTGCCGCGTTTGCATGCGGCCATCGCCTCCATCAGTGCGCCGGGGCGCTCTTTCGAGCGGCCCGAGGTCGTGGATCTCGACGTCCGCTTCGATCTTTTCGTTAGACTTCGCAGCCTTTTGGCCGATCGCGATAGTTATTGGCTCGAGTTCGATGGCTTCAGCGAGGGCGCGGAAGCGATGACCGGTAGTCTCGCCGACGATTTGACGGATATCTATTACGAGCTGCAGCAAGGGCTTAGCCTGTTCGGTCAGGATCCTGAGGACGCCGTTGCCGCTTGGTCGATCGGTTACGATCGGCATTGGGGGCGGCATCTGATCGACGCCGAGCGCCACCTGGCGTCTCTGAGCGTCCAATTTCAGCTCGGCTCTTAACCCCGTTTTTTGCGCTAGAATGGCTTGATCGGTTTCTGCTAGCCTTCTGCGATTGAAGGCAGATTTTACGTTTTTCAGAGGTTTTCGACATGTCCGCAGTGCTGAATGAGATGGATCTGACGCTGACTTCGCCGGCTCAGGTGAAAATGCAGGATCTGTTCAAGCAGGTCGACGACAGTGTTCAGGGTGTCCGCGTTTTCGCGACGGCAGGCGGATGCAGCGGGATCAGCTTCGGTATGACCTTTACCGATGTGATCAACGATGACGATGGCGTGCTCCCCTTCGAGGGCTTTAAGGTCGTCGTCGACGATGCGACGCTGGAGCACTTGCGCGGTGTCGAGATCGACTTCGTCGACAACGAGGACGGTAACGCCACCTTCGTGTTCAATAACCTGCCTCAGATGGGCGGCGGATGCAGCGGCTGCGGTTCCAGCTCTTCGTCGGGTGGCGGCTGCTCCTGATCTGGCGTCGGGCATGGCGTTGATTCTTGGTCGAGCCTGGCGTTCGACCAGCGATTCTCGACCGAGTGGCGGCTGGCTGTCGGCAGGCGCAAACAGGGATCGGTCGGTGAGTCATCCAAAAGCGGCTTAGGCCGCTTTCGTTTTTTGCGTGGCCTTTGTTTTTCATGTGCGTTGAGGCGAATCTCTGTCTCGGCGATCTATCTTTTTCGGTGGACTCGGTGAGTCCGTCAACGTGGGTGAGGGGGCGAGATGCTTAGGGTCGGGATCGTTGGAGGAACGGGGTACACTGGGGCGGAACTGCTGCGCATCCTGGTTCGCCACCCTGAGGTTTCCTTGCGTGCGATCACCTCGCGAAGCGAGGCCGGCCAGCGTGTCGACGATCTCTTTCCTCATCTGCGGGGACAGGTGGATCTGTGTTTCACCGAGCCGGATACCTCTGTGCTCGGCGATTGCGACCTAGTCTTCTTCGCCACGCCGAACGGGACCGCGATGCAGGCGGTGCCGGATCTGCTGAATCTGGGAACGCGGGTCATCGACCTGGCTGCGGACTTCCGGCTCAAGGATCCCGCCCTTTGGGAACGTTGGTATGGCATGCCGCATCAATGCCCCGAACTCCTGGCCGAGGCGGTCTACGGGTTGCCCGAGCTGAATCGCGCGGCCATTCGCGATGCGCGCTTGATCGCCAATCCGGGCTGCTATCCCACCGCCGTGACCCTCGGCCTGCTGCCTCTGCTCGCGGCGGGTGTGGTGGACCCGGCCTGGGTGATCGCGGATGCCAAATCGGGTGTTAGTGGGGCCGGGCGTAAGGCGAGCACTGGGCTACTGATGGCCGAGGTCGGCGAGAGCTTCAAGGCCTATTCCGTGATGGGGCATCGGCATTCGCCCGAGATCACTCAGAATCTGGCCCATTTCGCTGGGGTCGAGGTGAATCTGACGTTCGTTCCCCACCTGCTGCCGATGATTCGTGGTATCGAGGCGACGCTTTATGCCCGGCTGACCGATCCGGGCGTCGATCTCGACCAGCTCTATGCCGAGCGGTACGCGCATGAGCATTTCATCGACCTGATGCCGGGTGGTCACCCGGATACGCGCTCGGTGCGTGGTGCGAATCATTGTCGGATCGCGGTTGCCCGGCCAGGGGCGGGCGACGTCGTCGTCGTGCAGTCGGTGATCGACAATCTGGTGAAGGGGGCTGCCGGGCAGGCCGTTCAGAACATGAACCTCATGTTCGGGATGCCTGAGTCGATGGGGTTGGAGTCTGTGGCCCTGCTGCCCTGATCGCGGACAATGCCCAATTCCGCACGCTGTTTCTCGCGGCGATTGCTGCTTTTCGGCACGGTCAGCCTCCTGCTCGCCATTCTCTTTGGGCTCGGATACGACCTCGGGCGGGGTGGGGGCGTCTCCACAACAGTCGGCATGCAGGTTGCGAATCTAAGTCTGCAGCGACGCGATCTGAGTCGCGAATTGGACGAGGTCAAGGCGAGACTGGAGGATTCGGAGCGT
Source organism: Thiorhodococcus fuscus (assembly GCF_042682685.1). Classification (NCBI taxonomy): domain Bacteria; kingdom Pseudomonadati; phylum Pseudomonadota; class Gammaproteobacteria; order Chromatiales; family Chromatiaceae; genus Thiorhodococcus; species Thiorhodococcus fuscus. Next base: position 2,816 of record NZ_JBHUHX010000024.1, on the reverse strand, counting down.
CAGCGCCTCGTTCTGGAGCGCGCCCAGCAGATCGACGTTGAGTCGAGTCGAGTTCTTAAGGAGCAGCTGAGGCGGGCGCTGGGTGACAATCTGTCGCTCTCCAGGGAGCTGTCTTACCTCAAGCGCTTGATTCAAAAAGGAGGTAAAGGCGCCGTTCAGGTGTCTGGGTTTCGTCTTGTCCCGACTGCTAAGGAGCGCGTCTTTCGTTATTCCTTTTCAGCCGCGCAGATTCTTTCTGAGTTTGGCCGCTCGCAAGGTGCTATCCGGCTACGCCTGGACGGACGACAGGCAGGAGAGGCCGCTTCGTTGAGTTTGGAAGACCTGCCGTTCGCTGATCCCGCCGAGCTGAAGATGGACTTCGACCATATGCAGAATCTGACCGGAGAGTTCGAACTGCCGGCGGGCTTCGAGCCTGATTCGATCGTCGTCGACGTCGAACCTTCAACCAAGCAGTTGATTTCGACCTCGGCGGTGTTTCCCTGGTCGGTGGATTCGCCTTAAGGATTGCTGGGTGAGCTTGAACTAAGGGCGAATCAGACGCATCTCCATTGCGTCCACCCAATCATGAGGATGAGTTAGTCATGTCTGCTGAAGCTGTTCTCGATGCCCCGATTCAGTTCTCCTCTTCCGCAGCCTCCAAGGTTGCGGACTTGATCAAGGAAGAGGGGAATCCTGCCTTGATGCTGCGCGTCTATATTCAGGGCGGCGGCTGCTCCGGTTTTCAGTACGGCTTCACCTTCGACGAAGAGGTTCAGGACGGCGACACTGAGGTCGTGACCGACGGCGTAACCCTGCTCGTCGATCCCATGAGCATGCAATATCTGACCGGTGCGGAAATCGACTATACGGAAGGGCTTCACGGTGCCCAGTTCGTCATCAGGAATCCGAACGCCACGACAACCTGTGGTTGTGGGTCATCGTTTTCCTCCTGATTCGAGGGCATGTGCGTGGCTCTATCGAATTGAGATTTGGTTCGAATCGCGTCGATTCCTGCGGGAGCTTCCGGGGACAGCGTCGATACGCGGTTAGGGGTTCGAGGCGTCCTTGCTTGCGGGTATCTCTTCAGCCGTTGCCGGTGTGGGTGGGAGCTGGAGCGGGATGATGTTCGGGTCTGTCGGGGCTTCGGCAAGCTGTTCCGTGCTGGCTGCTGGAATCCATTCATAGGCCGTGTAGCCTGCGGCGATTACTATGAGAGCCAGTAGGGTCCTGAGAAGCATCTTCCGAGCACCCTTGCGTTTCTTGTGAATCGGCCATTCGGTTTGTTTGATTTTATAGTCGCGCATCATTAAATAATCGCAATATCAAGTAAATACGGGTTTTTTTGCGTCAACTAGTGTAGTCGCAAACCCCGCACAGGAACAAGGCGCCCAAGGCGTTTGCCTGGGTCCGCTAGGCGTAATCCGGCATGGCTCTTGTGTCTCATCGAGCAGCATCGTAGTCTGCATCGCTTTGTGTTGCCCTCAGGCCAACCTTTCGATTACGGCAGTCTAGAAGATGGAGTCACTTGAACGTGCGCTCACGCTGATCAAGCGTGGTACCCAAGAAATCCTAGTGGAAGACGCTCTGCGCAAGAAACTTGCCTCGGGGCGCCCTCTTCGCGTCAAAGCAGGGTTCGATCCCACAGCCCCCGACCTGCACCTGGGGCACACCGTCCTGATCAACAAGCTTCGGCAGTTCCAAGAACTGGGGCACGAGATCCAGTTTCTGATCGGTGACTTCACCGGGATGATCGGCGATCCAACCGGCAAGAGCGCGACCCGTAAGCCGCTGACGCCCGAGCAGGTGCAGCAGAATGCGTTGACCTATCAGGATCAGGTGTTCCGCATCCTTGACCCAGAGAAGACTCGGGTCGTCTTCAACTCATCATGGCTCAACGAGCTTGGGGCTGCGGGTCTGATCCAACTTGCCGCGCAGCATACGGTTGCGCGCATGCTTGAGCGGGACGATTTCTCGAAGCGCTACAAATCGGGTCAGCCGATCGCAATCCATGAGTTCCTTTATCCTCTGATTCAGGGGTACGACTCCGTCGCCTTGAAGGCCGACGTGGAGCTCGGCGGCACCGATCAGAAATTCAACCTGCTGGTCGGTCGTCAGTTGCAGGAGGCTTATGGGCAGGATCCTCAAGTCGTCATCACCCTACCGATCCTTGAGGGGCTGGACGGGGTTCAGAAGATGTCGAAGTCGCTCGGCAATTACATCGGCATCACGGACGCGCCGGACGAGATGTTCGGCAAGATCATGTCAGTGTCGGACGAGCTCATGTGGCGCTATTTCGAGTTGCTGAGCTTTCGCGAGATGTCGGAGATTGAGGCATGGAGAGCGGCGGTCGCGGAAGGGGCGAATCCGCGTGACATCAAGTTCGAGCTGGGGATGGAACTGGTCGGCCGCTTTCACAGTGCTGACCAGGCGAAGAAGGCACGCGATGCGTTCGTCGCGCGCTTCCAGAAGGGCGCCCTGCCTGACGACCTCCCCGAGGTTCGGTTAACGTGCCCCGAATCGGGTCAGTTGCCGATTGCAAATTTATTGAAAGACGCCGGACTCGTGAAAAGTACGTCCGAGGCCATTCGGATGGTTGGCCAGGGGGCGGTGCGGATCGACGGCGAGCGCGTCGAGGATGCGCATCTTTGCTGTCCCGCCGGATCAGCACATGTTTTTCAGGTTGGAAAACGCAGGTTCGCCCGCGTGCGGTTGGACTGAATCGAAAAGTGCCGCATAGGGCTTGACAGTCTATCTAGAATCGCTAGAATGCGCCGCTCTGCTGAGGGAGCGGCGGGAAAGCGGGAACGGAATCGGGCGGTACAGGAGGTGCTGCAGAC